>JACQVW010000407.1 GCA_016209535.1 Planctomycetota bacterium
ATGGAAGAGCGCATGAGCGTCTGCAACATGTCCATCGAGGGCGGCGCGAGGGCGGGCTACGTGAGCCCCGACCGCGTCACCTTCGAGTACATGAGGGGCCGCCCGCACGCGCCCCGGGGGCAGGCCTGGGAGGAGGCTCTCCGGTGGTGGAGGTCCATGGCGTCGGACCCCGACGCGCGGTACGACGACGAGGTCGAGCTCGACGGCTCGCGCATCCGGCCCACGGTCACCTGGGGGATCCACCCGGGCCAGTCCGTCGAGGTCGGCGAGCGGATCCCGTCGCCCGCGGACGTGCCTACGGGCGAGCGCGCCTCGGTCGAGGAGGCCCTCGGTTTCATGGGCTTCGAGCCCGGGGCTCCCATCGCCGGGACCCGCATCGACGTGGCCTTCATCGGGTCCTGCACGAACGGCCGCCTCTCGGACCTGCGCGAGGCCGCGAGGATCGCCAGGGGGCACCGGGTGGCGCCGCACGTGAAGGCCTTGGTCGTGCCCGGCTCGCAGGAGGTGCGGCGCGCGGCCGAGGCCGAGGGCCTCCACGAGGTCTTCCGCGAGGCCGGCTTCGAGTGGCGCGACGCCGGCTGCTCCATGTGTCTCGCCATGAACCCGGACAAGCTCGAGGGGCGCCAGGTGTGCGCCTCCTCGTCGAACCGCAACTTCAAGGGGCGCCAGGGGAGCCCCACGGGCCGCACCCTCCTGATGAGCCCCGCCATGGTGGCCGCCGCGGCCCTGGCGGGCGAGGTGACGGACGTGCGGGAGCTCCTGGCCGCCCCCGCGACCCCCGCGACCCGCTGAGGCCGAATCCATGACGACCGCGGCGAAACCCAACGCCATCGAGACGGTCGCCGGCAGGGCGATCCCCCTGCGGGGCGACGACATCGACACGGACCGCATCGTGCCCGCCCGCTACCTCCGCTGCGTCACCTTCGACGGTCTCGAGGAGCATGTCTTCGGGGACGACCGCAAGCAGCTCGGGGGCCGGCACCCTTTCGACGACCCGCGCTTCCGGGGCGCCGCGGTGCTCGTCGTGAGCCGCAACTTCGGGTGCGGGTCCTCCCGGGAGCACGCGCCGCAGGGCCTGCAGCGCTGGGGGATCCGCGCGATCGTGGGCGAGTCCTTCGCCGAGATCTTCTTCGGAAACTGCGTCTCCCTCGGCGTGCCTTGCGTCACGCTGAGCGAGGGCGAGGTCCAGGAGATCCAGGCCGCGGTCGAGGCGGACCCCGAGGCCGAGGTGCGCATCGACCTGCGCGCGAGGGAGGTCCGCCTGCGCTCGGCTCGCGAGCCCGTGAGATCGAAGGCGTACCGCGCGTCGCTCCCCGACGGCCCTCGCCAGAGCTTCCTCGGCGGGACCTGGGACGCGACGGGCCTCCTCCTCCAGGACCCGGCGCGGATCCGCGCCGTCGCGGCCGCGCTGCCCTACACTCGGGGCTTCGCCTAGGGGGCCCTGGGCCCTGGCGCAAACGAGCCAGGAGGGCTCCCAGCCGATTGAAATCGGCGGGGCACGGATGTAGCTTCAGGGCGTCGACGCGAAGCGCGGGGAACGTCGCACAGAGCTATCCGTGAAGAGATACGCGATACGAGTTTCGAGTCTCGACGCCGGATCGCCCTCTCGGGGGGACGGAGAACGGAGAACGACGGAGGGGGGCAGAAGGAGAGAGGAGCCCCGATGGAGCCAGAGCCCTTGAGCTTTCCCGTCCTCGACATCGAGATAGGCCTCCAGTACGTCGAGGAGTGCCTCGAAAGTGCGTCGTTCTCGAGGGCCCTCGAGGTCCTCGAGGAGCTCCGGGACAGGGCCCCGCGCGACGGCAGGGTGGCGAGGAGGCTCGCCGATGTTCTCTTCGAGCTGGGGGAGCACCGGGAGATGCTTCGCGTGGTCGAGGAGGCCATCGAGTCGGACCCACGCGACCCGCTGAACCACGGCTACCGCGGCGAGGCCTTGAAGTCCCTCGGGCGGCTCGAGGAGGCGGCCCGGGCCTTCCGCCGCGCCCTGGCGCTCGATCCGGCCTACGCCTGGGCGGGCCGGGAGCTGGGCGACCTGCTCTGCGACCGGGGTGACCTCGACGGGGCATTCGCGATCGTCCAGCGGCTCCTCGACCGAGACCCCATCGACCCCTACAACCACGGCTACCTGGGCGATATCCTCCGGCGGCAAGGCCGCCGCCGGGAGGCGGCCGAGACGTTCCGGACGGCGCTCTGGCTCCACCCCGCGTATTCCTGGGCGGCGCGGCAGCTCGCCGGCCTGCTCTGCGAGAAGGGGCGGCCCGCCGAGGCGCGCGCCGTGATCTCCCGCGCCCTCGAGGAGGAGCCGCGGGACCCGCTCCTCCACGCGTGCCTCGGGCTCACCGAGCTGCGCCTCGGACGGCACCGGGCCGCCGAGAGGGCCTTCCGCCGCGCCCTCGCCCTGGACCCGGGCCTCGAGATGGCCGCCCAGGGGCTCCTAGGCATCCTGATCGGGGAGGACGGGCACCTCGAGCCGGCTCGGGTGTTGCGTGCGCACCTCCTGGGACGGCGGGGAGCGGGGCGTTGATGGGCCCGCCCGTGCCGAGCCGGCCGACGGCGGGGGCTGCGCCGCCGACAGGGCCATGAGACGCGTCTCGAGAGCCATCGTCGCCGCCTTGGTCCTCTTCGCGGGCCTCTGCGTCGCATTCCTGGCGACCTCGCGCCGCGGAGGGGGGCCGGGCGGCGCCGGGGACGGCGGGGCTCTTCGAGGGGACTCCGGCGCCGGGGCGAGCCCCGCCGCCGGGGCCGGCGGACGCGATGCGCCGCGCAGCGCCGCTTCGGGGGAGGCGCCGCGGACCACGAGACAGGAGGGGACGCCGCGAGGGGCTCCGCCGCCGCCCGGCCGCGGCGGTGCGGCGGGCGAAGGGGCCGCGACGGACGTCGCGAAGGGGCCCGTGGACCTCCTCGCGGGGAGCTCCGAGCTCCAGTTCGAGCTGACCGACGAGGCGGGCCGGCCGCCTGCGGGCGCCGCGGTGACGCTCCTCTGGGGGCGCGCGTCGCGACGTGCGACCTGCGACGCCGCGGGCCTGGCGGCCTTCCCGGGGATCGCCGGAGGCCTCTACGCCTACGAGGTCGACGTCCCCGGCAGGCCACGCCTCGCTTCGGCGCGGCAGGTCGACCTCGGACCGGGCGAGGCGCGGCGCATCGCCGTGCGGGTCGGCACCTTCGACCTCTCGATCGCGGGGCGCGTGCTCCGGCGGGACGGGCAGCCGGTGCCGGGGATCACCGTCGAGGCCCGGAAGCAGCTCGGGGAGGGGTCCGACGGCGAGCTCGTGCCCGCGGACGGATCGGCGCTCGCGGCGACGAGCGGCGAGGGCGGCGCCTACGAGATCCGCGGGCTCGACGCGGCGGACTACCGCTTGACGACGCGCCCCGCCGACGGTCTGCCGCCGGTCGAGCGCGTCTACCGCGCGGGCGCTCGCTCGGCCGACCTCGTCATCGGGGACGCCCTCGAGCTTTCGATCCACGGGCTGGTCACCACGCGCAAGGGCGAGCCCATCGCCCGAGCCCGCGTGCTGCCCCTGGGCCACGCGTCGCGGCAGGCCGAGACGGACGAGGAAGGGCTCTACCGGATCGACATCGAGGTCGCCGAGGAGCATGCCGTGGGCGTCGTGGTGGCCTCGAAGGACGGCTTCCGCGAGGGCCGCGTCAACGTGAGGCTCGAGGAGGCCCGCGACGGGGCTGTCGAGGCGGACATCGTCCTCGACCCCCTGGGGCCCCGGGGCTCCGTGTCGGGCCTCATCGTCGACACCGACGGCGATCCCGTGCCGGGCGAGACCGCCTACTTCCACTCGGCGGCCTTGAGCGCGCGCTACCAGGCGACGAGCGACGCCGACGGGCGCTTTGCGCTCGAGGACATCCAGGCGGGCGACGACTACCGCGTGTGGGTCTATCCCCGCGGCGGCTACAAGGACTACGCCCGGTCTCCCGTGGAGGTCCTCGAGGAGGGGACGGAGCTCGAGATCGTGCTCGAGCCCTTGGGCGCGGGGAGCCTGCGGGGCCGCATGGTGGACGCCTCGGGCGCCCCGGTCCCGCGCTTCTCGCTCTGGGTGCGCAGCATGAAGGCCCTCGGGAACGCCGTCCCGGTGACGAGCGACGAGGCGGGGGGGTTCGAGGTCGAGGACGTGCCCGAGGGCGAGCTCCTCTTCGAGACGCGGTCCCTCCCGCGCATCACCGTGAGGGGCGTGCGCCTCGAGGCGGGGGCCTCGGCCGAGGCCGAGCTCGTCATCGACTGGGGGCCCCACTCGCTCGCCGGCACCGTGGTCGACGAGGGGGGCAGGCCCGTGGCGGGAGCGGCGGTGAGCCTCCACTGGGCGAGGAGCACCGAGCGCAGCCAGAGCTCGTCGTTCCGGAACGCCGTGACGGACGCCTCGGGCCGGTTCGTCTTCAGCGAGCTCGGGCCCGGCGAGCACAAGGTCCAGGTCACCACCGTGCCCCACGCGCCGGGGCAGGAGACGTACGACGTCGGGAGCGGCGCCCCCGAGCCCGTGATCCGCCTCAGGAAGAAGGCCGGCGGTCAGTGAGGGGGCGCGCCGCCGAATCTCCGGGCCGTCCGTCCCTCGTCCAGAGCACCTCCAGCTCCTCGAGCGTCTTCCCCTTCGTCTCCGGGACGGCGCGCCACACGAAGGCGAAGGTCGCCGCGGACAGGACCGCGTAGAGCCAGAAGGCCCCCGCCGCCGTGAGGGCCTCGACGAGCGTGAGGAACGTCATCGAGACGAGGGTGCACGCCGACCAGAGGCTGATCGTCGCCAGGCTCATGGCGCGGCCGCGGATGCGGGTCGGGAAGATCTCCGCGATGAGGACCCACACGACCGGTCCGAGGCCGATGGCGAAGGAGGCGACGTAGGCGAGGACCAGGAGGAGCTCGAGAGCTCCCGGCGCGTCTCGCAATCACAGGGAAGCCCCCAGCCTGGCGAGCGACAGCGCCATGCCCGCCGACCCGGCGAGGAGGAGCGGCCTCCTGCCGGCCCTGTCGATCACGGCGAGGGCGATCCAGGTGCTCGCGAAGTTGACGGCGCCGACGATGGCCGTGGCCGCGAGGGCCGTGGACCCGTCCCCGCTCTCCGCCGCGCCCAGGAGGTCGCGGAAGATGATCGGGCCGTAGTAGAGGATCGTGTTGATTCCCGTCACCTGCTGCAGGACGGCGAGGGCGATCCCGGTGGCCAGCGCGGCCCTGAGGCCCGGCTGGAACAGGTCGCGGAGGGAGCCTCCCTCCCGGGCGACGGCCTCGGCGATCTCCCCGAGCTCGAGCTCGGCGTGGCGGGACCCGCGGACCCGCGCCAGGACGGCGAGGGCCTCCGCGGCGCGCCCCTGCTTCACGAGCCAGCGCGGGCTCTCGGGCACGAAGGCGAGCGCCGCGAGGAAGGCCGCCGAAGGAACGGCGCACGAGCCGCTCCGGCGGCCGCCGTCATCGCCCGTCCCTCGCGCTGGCGCCGCGCGCCAGCGGGATGTCCCGCTTGGTCCTCCCTTCGGCCGGAAGCTCCACGGTGCCGGCACCACCGGTCCAGGTCTCGAGGTGGAGCACGACCTTCGCCGGCCTCGACCGCCGCGGCGGGTCGAAGCGGAGCCTCGCCGAGCCGCCGCCGGGGCTCACGGTCAGCTCGAGCGACGCCGGACCGTGCTCCGTGAGGACGCCGTCGAGTCGCGTGACCGCTCCCGGGCGCGCCCATTCCCGGGGCAGGCCTTCGAAGACGTGGAGCTCGTCGCCTCGCTCGAGGAGCAGCATGTGCCGCACCAGGCGGATGACCTCCGCGCTCGCCCAGTTGTGGGGCATGTCGCCGCAGACCTCGTTCCCCTCGCCCGCCGGGGCCTGCTCCTCGCGCCACGAGAGGAGGGGCGAGGCGTGGTTCGCGAAGGCGTAGAGGGTCTCCGCCGCCTTCCGCCCCCGGCCGAGCCAGAGCCAGGCGTGGCCGTAGAAGGACCCGAAGTAGTTCCAGATCCCCGCCGAGAGCCACCCCGTCCCGAAGACGAGCCCCTCGCGCTCGGCCGCCTCGAGCATGGCCATGTTGCCCGCCACCAGGGGGTCGCCGGGCTCGAAGACCTTCCCCGGGAACACGGCGTGGAGGAAGGCCCACTGGGCCTTCTGGGGCGCCACGCGCTCGTCGTCCCGCATGCGGATCGGGACGAAGCGGTTGCCCCTCGAGTCGGTCCTCGCGTCGCGCTCGGCGGCGTGCCGGAACGTCGCGAGGAGGGAGTCGTACTCCGCCTGCCAGGCGTCCGCTTGAGCCTCCTTCTCGAGCCAGCGGGCCGCGCCGGCGGCGGCTTGCAGGCCGGCGAGGGTCCAGTAGACGTTCGTGTACTCGGGGTACTTGCCGCCCAGGCCGCCGTCGGAGAACCCGTCGGGCACGAGCCCGGCGTTGGGAGCGCCCGGGTCCGCCGAGGCCATCGCGCGCATCCTCTGGATGAACGCGAACCCCTTCTCCACCTTGGGCCAATGCTCCTCGAGCCAGCGCCTGTCGCCGGTGAGGCGCGCGTGGCGCGTCACGGCCCAGAGGGCGATCCCCGTCTCCTTCCAGTGGCCGTCGATGAGCATGAACGCACCGTCGGGGCGCTGGAAGCCGAGGAGGTAGCGGATGCCCTCCCGCGCTTCGGCGGCGCGGCCGAGAAACGTCACCGCCTCGAGGAGGAAGGATCCGTCGGCCACCCAGAGGCCGCGGTAGCACGTGGGCCCCACCTGGAAGGCCGGGAGGCCGTCCACGATCTCCTGCGCCTGGTAGATGTTCCTGATGGCGGCGTCGATCTGGGCCTGGACCGCCGCGTCGGGCACCTCGATGCGCCCGTAGGGGAGATCCGCCTCGGCCCAGAACCGCTCGGCGCGCGAGCGCAGCTCGAGGGCCTGCGCCGCGCTCGAAGGGCACGCGGCGGCGTTCGCGGGCGACGCCGAGGGCCGCGACGCGTTCCTCGCCGGGCCTCAGGACCGCGCGGCGCAGCACGAGGACCGCGCGGCCCTCCCGGCTCGAGGCGCCGTCGATCTCCTCGGCGCACGCGAGCGCCGTGCTCGAGCCGATCCGCACGCGGCGCGCCCCCTCGTCCACGGCGAGCGGCAGCTCGCTCTCGACGGAGACCGCCGGGACGAAGACCTCCTCGGCGCTCCCGGTGTTCCGCCAGCGCACGACGAGGAGGTCGTTCCGCGGCGGGGTTCCGAGCCACGGCTCGGCGCCGCAGTCGACCGCGGCGATGGCTCTCGCCCCGGAATTGCCCGAGAGCACGGCCTCGAGGGGCGGCGCGCCGCCTGCGGGGAAGACCCAGAGAGCGTTCAAGATGGCGTTCCTGTCGGGCGATCCGCTCGAGGCCGCCACGGAGACCTCGATCCATCCGTCGCCGCTTGAGTCGCGGGCACCGAAGGAGAGCGCGAGGGGGACGTTGCGGCCCACGAGGGCCACGGGGTCCACGCCGGCCCTACCCTCGGAGCCCTCCACCGCGAGGTCGAGGATCCGCCGGCCCGGCTCCGCGTGCCACCCCTCGCAGAGGCCGAGCAGGACGGCGCACGAGGCTTCGCCCGCGGCCCGGATGCGGTAACGGACGGGCTCGTTCCAGCCCACGGCGATGCTGCGGAAACCCGGGTCGCAGGGCTGGGCCGGCGACGCCCAGCCGGCGAGCTCCGCCTGCGAGCCCACGCGCTCGACGGCGAGCCCCCTCGCCCCGGCGCCCTCCGCGGCGGGGAGGGGCGGCGCCACGGCGAAGGCCTCCTCGACCACCTCGATCGCCCCGAGGCGCTTCCGGGTCCGCACGATGGGCACGCGGGGCGAGGCGAGCTCCTGGCCGACCCACTCGAGCTTCCTCGAGCCCTCGACCTCCGCCGAGATCTTGGTCTTGAACCCGAGGTGCCTGCCCGGGTAGTCGTAGAGGAGGCTCCCGTCCTTCCCCACGAGGGTCTTCTGCCAGTCGTCGGGGAGGCAGATCGAGGTCTGCCACCAGGGCGGCGCGTGGCGGTGGTCGACGGTGAGGACGCTCGCGTCGTCCGCGCCCGCCCGGGGACCGAGGACGCCGAGATCCGCGAGGAGCACGATGAGAGCCGCGGGGAGCGAGGGGAGCGCGCGAC
>JACQVW010000409.1 GCA_016209535.1 Planctomycetota bacterium
AGCCGGGCCGGGGCGGCTTCGCGATCCAGGGGATCGCAGCGGGGGACGGCTCGGGCCGGAGCGTCTCCGGGGCAGGCGATGTGAACGGCGACGGATTCCCTGACCTCCTTGTCGCCGCCGCCCTCCAGGAGGGCCGCTATCCGTCCTTCTCCGGGGCGGCTTACGTCGTCTTCGGCCCGGCGGAGGTCAGGCCGCACTTCCGCCGCGGCGCGGTGCGGGGCGAGGAGCGCCCCGACATCTCCGATGCCATCCGGCTCCTCGGCTATCTTTTCCTCGGCGCGGCGACGCCTGCCTGCCTCGACGCCGCGGATGCCGACGACTCAGGAAGCCTTGAGCTGACCGACGCGGTGAGGATCCTGGGCTACCTCTTCCTGGGCGGTGAGGCGCCGCCGGCGCCGGGCCCGCTCGAGTGCGGCCCCGACCCGACGCAGGACGACCTCGGCTGCGCGACCTCGACGCGAGGGTGCTGAGGAGGGCCGCGGCCCTGAGATCAAGCGCCCCCTGGCTCTGCCGCGCCCGATCCCTTACGCTCAGGGCCATGACCCGCCGCCGCTTCCTCCACGCCGCCTTGAGCGCCGCGGGCTCGCTGGCGCTCGTGCCGCGGATCTCGGCCGAGCCCGGGGCCGGGCCCGAGCCGCTCTTCCACCTCCACCGGCGGTTCAAGTCCTCCGTCCCCGTCGCCGCCATGGACCTCCTCCGGAACGGGGAGCAGTGGTTCGTCCGCGCGACGTCCGCGGACGGCGCGGTGGGCATCTCGGCCCCGAACGAGCGCATCCGGGTCCTCCACCCCATGCTCTCGGAGCTCGTGCTGCCGTTCTTTCTGGGGAAGGACGCCCGCGACCTCGAGGACCTCGTCGACGGGGTCTACGTCCACCGCTCGAACTACAAGTACGCCGGCATCGCCCTCTGGAACTGCGTCGCCTGGGTCGAGATCGCCCTCTTCGACCTCCTCGGCAAGCTCGCGGGGGCGCCGGCGGGCGAGCTCCTCGGCGGCGTGCGGCGGAAGGAGGTCCCGGTCTACCTCTCGAGCCTGCGGCGCGACACGACGCCGGAGGCCGAGGTCGAATGGATCTCGAAGCGGCTCGCCGAGACCGGCGCCAGGGCGGTGAAGCTCAAGATCGGCGGGCGCATGAGCCGGAACGCCGATGCCGCCCCGGGCCGGACCGAGAGGCTCGTCGCGCTGGCGCGGAAGACGTGGGGCGGCGAGCTCACGATCCAGGTCGACGCGAACGGCTCCTACGACGCGCCGAAGGCCATCGAGGTGGGCCGCGTGCTCGAGGAGCACGGCGTCTACTTCTACGAGGAGCCGTGCACGTGGGAGGACTTCGAGGCGACGAGGCGCGTGGCGGACGCGCTCGAGAAGGTGCTGGTCGCGGGCGGCGAGCAGGACACGAGCTACGAGAAGTTCGCCTGGTACGTCAAGAATCGCGGCCTCGACATCGTCCAGCCGGACGTGAGCTACAACGGCGGCTTCACGCGCACGATGCGGGTGGCGCGCCTCGCCGAGGGCGCGAAGCTCGATATCACGCCGCACGCGCCGCAAGGGGGCATGAGCGTGGCGTACATGCTCCAGCTCGCCTCGGCCGTGCCCAACCTCGGCCGCTTCCAGGAATTCAACGGCGCGCCGCAGACCCCGCCTGCATGGCTCGAGCCGAAGCTCGCGCCGCGCGCCGGGGCCATCGCCGTCCCGGCCGGCCCGGGGCTCGGCATGACCGTCGATCCGGACTTCCTCAAGAAGGCGCAGAGGGTGGCGGGAGCAGCGAACTAGACTAGACCCAGCGTCAGCCACCCGTGGACACGACTTTGGCCAGTCTCCTCGTCTACCTCCTGCTCCACCTGCTCCCGGCGGATACCCCGGCCCCGTCCTGGAATGCTTGCCTTCGCCAGCCGCTCGACTGGTATGCGAGCCATGAAGGCCTCCGCATCGCCGAGAACGTGCTCCTCCACCAGCGCGAGACCGGAGGCTGGCCCAAGAACGCCGACATGACCGCGCGCCTCGCCGAGGACGAGAAGGCCGAGGCCGCCGCGCGCAAGGGGCGGGCGGACTCGACGTTCGACAACGGCGCCACGCACGAGCAGCTCCTCTTCCTCGCCCGCGCCTTCGAAGGCACGAAGCGCGAGCGGCTCAAGGAGGCCTTCCTCCGGGGGCTCGACTTCGCGCTCGCGGCCCAGCACGCAAACGGCGGCTGGCCGCAGTGCTACCCCCTGCCTGCCGACTACCGCCGCCGCATCACCTTCAACGACGGCGCCATGATCGGCGTGCTCGAGGTGCTGCGAGGGGTGGCGCGCAAGGAAGCGCCGTACGCCTTCGTCGACGGGGAGCGCCGGGCACGCTGCGAGGAGGCGGTGGGGAAGGGCATCGACTGCATCCTCAAGTGCCAGATCGTGGTCCAGGGGGTCCGCACCGCCTGGTGCGCGCAGCACGACGAGGTCACGCTCGCCCCCGCCTCCGCGCGCTCCTACGAGAAGGCGTCCCTGAGCGGCGGCGAGAGCGCGGGCATCGTGAGGTTCCTCATGGGCTTCGAGGCGCCCCCGCCCGAGGTGGCGGCGGCCATCGAGGCCGCCGTGCGCTGGTTTCGGGAGGCGAAGCTCGAGGGCATCCGGGTCGAGACCGTGGCCGCCCCCGCTCTTCCCGGGGGCAAGGACCGGGTGGTGGTCAAGGACGCCGGTGCGCCGCCGCTCTGGGCGCGCTTCTACGAGATCGGGACCAACCGCCCGATCTTCTGCGGCCGCGACGGGGTGGTCCGGTCGAGCCTCGCCGAGATCGAGCACGAGCGCCGCGTGGGCTACGCCTGGTACTCGGACGCACCGCGGGCGCTCCTCGAGAGGGACTACCCAGCCTGGAAAAGGCGCACGTCGGCTGGACCGCCGGCGGCAAGATCATGAACCGCGCCGAGTTTCCTGTTGAACTCGCCCCGCCCCCGCTTAGCCTGGCGTCATGGCCCGCCCGTCGTCTCGTCGCCCGGGGACGCCGCCGTCTCGGGCCCGCGCGTCCTCGGGTCTCTCGGCCCTGCTCTTGGGCGCGTGGATCGCCGCCACGGTCTGCGGGAGCGCAGCCGCCGAGGCGCCTCCGCGGCTCTTCGGCGAACCGGTCGCGCTCCGGGGCCGGCACCTCTACTTCACGAGCTGGAAGTACGTCCGCCAGGGCAGCTTCGCCTGGCGCGTGCAGGTGGACCCGAACGCCACCGAGGCCGAGCGGCAGACCGGCGCGTGGCTCAAGGGCGACGGCGCCCGGCCGGCGAAGTTCGAGACGAGCGACATGCCGCGCGGGATCCGGCTCGCGGCGCAGCCCGCGCAGAAGGTCCCGTTCGTGGACGGCCAGATCGCGGCGCAAGTGTTCGATGAGGGCAAGTTCAAAGCCTGGTACGTCGTGGATCCCTGCTCCGAGCCCGAGCCGTTCAGCACGAAGGACAAGATCCTGCCCGGACACAACGGTCACGTCGCCTACGCCGAGTCGAGCGACGGCGTGACGTGGACGCGGCCCAGGCTCGGCCTGTTCGAGTACGCCGGGAATCGCGACAACAGCCTCGTCTGGCGAGGCGACCTGGGCGGCTCCACGCGCGGCTTTCACGGCGGCAGCGTGTTCGTCGATCCATCGTCGGAGGAGGAGCGCTACAAGATGCTCTACCTCGGCCTCATCACGGACGAGGAGTGGGCGGCTTTCGAGGCGAAGTACCCGGGCGAAGCAGACTCGATGGCGCGCCGGCCCGACGTGGGCGGGTACCGCTGCGTCTTTGCGGTGTTCGGCGCGGTGTCGCCGGACGGCCTGCGCTGGAGGTCGCTGCCGGAGCCGCTGATGATCCATCACGCCGACACCCTCAACGCGTGCTACTACGACCTCGACCGCAAGCTCTACGTTGCCTACGTGCGCGCGTGGCAGGTGAACGAGCGCATCGCCGACGCCCAGCCTGCGAGCTCGACGTCGTGGATCGGCGTCGGCCGCCGCTCGATCGGGCGCGCCGTGAGCAAGGACTTCCGCCACTTCGGCAAGCCGGAGATCGCCGTGAGCACGGGCGCGGACATGGCGCCGAGCCACCTCTTCTACACGAACGGCAAGACCACGCTGCCCGGCGCGCCCGACAACCACGTGATGTTCCCCTGGGTGTGGGAGCTGGAGAACGACGGTGGCTCCGTGTGGCTGCTCTCGAGCGCGGACGGCTGGCACTGGTCACGCGTGCCAGGCCCTCCGGTCGTGAGGCCTGGCGCTCCGGGCGAGCCGGACGGCGCGTTCGTGACGGTGAGCGGCAACTTGCTCGAGCATCCCGGCGACCGCTGGTGCATCGGCTACGGCGGCAATCCCATCCCGCACAAGTATCCGGGGCGCGACATCGGCCAGCGCAAGGGCCTCTTCCCCGGCGTGCCCGGTGTCGGCGGCCTTGCGACCTGGCCGAAGGGCCGGCTCGTGGCGCTCGAGGCCGACGGCGAAGGCGAGCTCGCGACCGTGGCCGTGGTGCCGCCCGGCGATCGCATCCGCCTGAACGCCATCGTGCCGCCGACGGGTTACGTGAAGGTCGCCGTGCGCCGCTTCGGCAGCGGCGAAGACATCGCCGGACGCGGCTTCGAGGACTGTGATCCCTTCGCGGGCGATGGCTTGGGCCTGCCGGTCATGTGGAAGGGCGAAGATTCGCTCCAGTGCGACGGCAAACCCATCAGCCTGCGGTTCAAGCTGCGGCAGGCGAAGCTGTTCGCCGTGGAGTTCCACTGAGCTTCGATGGGAAGGCCCTCAGCGTCGGCGCTGGAAGCCGGCGGGCACGCACCAGGACCGGACGGACCTCTCGCCGAGCCTCACAGGCGCGCGGGCAAGAGCCTCCGCATCTCCGCCGCCGTCGCCGCGTGCGCCGGATCGCGGGCCAGGTTCCGGTGCTCGCGCGGGTCCGCGTCGTGGTCGTAGAGCTCCGCCTCGCCGTCCCCCCACTCGGTGTACCGGTAGCGCTCGGTGCGCACCGAGCGCCCCATGACCTTCCCGCGCTGCACCTGCGTGTGGGCGGCGCGCTTCCACTCGCGGGTGGGGTCGCCGAGGAGGGGCGCGAAGCTCCTCCCCTCGAGCCCCTCGGGCGCGGGGAGCCCGCAGAGCTCGACGAGCGTCGGGTAGAGGTCCACGAGCTCCACGAGGCGCGGCGATGAGGCCCCGGCCTTCGAGCCCGGGGCGGCGACGATCAAGGGCACCCGTGCGGCCTCCTCGAAGAGGGTCATCTTGCGCCACAGGCCGCCGTGCTCGCCCAAGTGCCAGCCGTGGTCTCCGAAGAAGACCACGACGGTGCTCTCCCAGAGCCGCAGCCGGTCGAGCGCGTCGAGGACCGCGCCGAGCTGCGCGTCCATGAAGCTCGTCGCGGCGTAGTAGGCCGCGATGGCCTGCCGTCGATCGGCCTCGGGGAGCTTGAGGTCGTCGGGGCGGTGCGTGAGCGCGGCGCGGGGGATGTCCGCGAGGTCGCCCTCGGGCTCGCGGGGGAGCGAGAAGCGCTCCGGCGGGTGCATCTCGAAGTACCTCCGCGGCGCCACGAAGGGCAGGTGGGGTTTGTGGAAGCCGAGGGCGATGGAGAAGGGCCGGTCGCGCTTCGCCTCGAGGAGCTCGACGACCCTGCGCGCCGCGCGCCCGTCGGGCTCCTCGGCATCGGGCAGGTCCGTGGCTCGCCACGCGAGCTTGCCGACGACCTCGCGCGCGCCCGCACCCTCGCGGGCCTTCTTGGCCTGGCGGCGCCGCTTCGGGCCGGCGCCGG
>JACQVW010000385.1 GCA_016209535.1 Planctomycetota bacterium
GGCGAGAGGCTCGCCGCCCGCTACCTCCGCCGCCAGGGGCTCGCCATCGTTTCCCGGAACGTCCGCTGCGGGCGCGGCGAGATCGACCTCGTGGCCCTCGAGGGGACGACCCTCGTCTTCGTCGAGGTGAAGTCGCGCACGGCGAGGCCCGGCGAGGAGCGGACGGGCCTCGAGAAGCTGGGCCCCGAGAAGTTGCGGGCGCTCCGGAGGGCCTGCCACCGCTACCTCAAGAAAGCGCGGGGTCCCATCGAGGGCTATCGCCTCGACGCGGTCACGGTCGAGTTCGAGGAGCGCGGACGGAGGCGCGTCGTGCGCGAGGTGAGGTGGCACCCGGCGGTGGGTGGGTGGGAGTGACGAGGGGATCGGATGGGCTCTTGGCTCCCACCCCTGGCCTCTAACCGCCCTCGCGTGCTATACTTCGGTGTCGTCGGAGGTCGAGAACGACGAGCCCCTGCGGCTCCTCCTTCCCGCCCTCCGGAGCGCGTCCCGTGCCTTCCGGAGCTTGACCATGGACCTCCTCAACCGAGACGGCCTCTCCGAGGCCGACCTCGCGCGGCTGCGCGAGCTCGAGGGAATCATCGGCTACCGCTTCCGCGAGCCCCAGCTCCTCGCCCAGGCGCTCACGCACTCGTCGATCAAGAGCCACGACAACCCCTCCAACGAGCGCCTCGAGTTCCTCGGGGACTCCGTCTTGGGCCTCGTCATGACGGAGTTCCTCTACAGCTACTTCCAGACTCACGACGAGGGCGATCTGACGCAGATCAAGTCCTTCGTCGTGAGCACCACGACCCTCGCCGAGGAGAGCGGGCGGCTGAAGCTCCCGCAGTACTACAACGTCGGGAAGGGCGTCACCCGCCGCCGCAACCTCCCGGTCTCGCTCATGGCCAACGTCTTCGAGGCCGTCGTGGCCGCGATCTACAAGGACGGCGGGCTCGAGGCCGCGCGGCGCTTCATCCTCCGGAACCTCTTCCACCACGTCCTCTCCGTGGCCGCCGATGGCCACCAGCGGAACTACAAGTCGCTCCTCCAGCAGTGGGCCCAGAAGGAGCTCAACGTCACCCCGACGTACCGCGTGGTGGCGGAGCGCGGCCCGGACCACCTGAAGCACTTCGAGGTGGTGGCCGTCGTGGGGAAGGAGGCTTACGAGACGGGCGTGGGGCGCTCGAAGAAGGAGGCAGAGCAGGTCGCGGCCCAGGAGACCCTGAAAGTGCTCCTCGAGAGGCACGCGAAGCCCACGGCATGAGCCGCATGCGCGAGCCCAGGGACCTGCTCCGACCCTACCGCGCCTCCGAGGAGCTCGAGGCGGCCCGGCGGATCCTCGCCGGCCGCGAGGCGTCCCTCGGCGGCTTCTCCGGCGCCTCCCTCGCGTTCTTCCTCGGAGCCTGGAAGGACCCTGCGCGGCCCCCGGGGGAGGCGCCTTGCCTCGTCATCGCGGCGACCGAGGAGGAGGCCGATGAGCTCGAGGAGGAGCTCGCGGTCTTCGCGGAGGTCCCCGTCCTCGGCTTCCCGGCGTGGGACTCCCTCTTCCTCGAGGACTCCGCGCCCGATGGGGACACGGCGAGCGCGCGCCTCGAGGCCCTCGATGCCCTGCGGGCCGCCCGCGCCGGCCGGCCCTGTTTCGTGGTGGCCCCCGTCCACGCCGTCCTCCAGCCCGTCCCGGCGCCCGAGCGGCTCGAGCGCGCGCGGAGGGCCATCGCTGCGGGGAGAGAGACTTCGCCCCAGGACCTCGCGAGGGACCTGGTGCGGGCCCGCTTCCGCAGCGTGCCCCTCGTCCAGGCCCGCGGCGAGCTGTCGCTGCGCGGCGACATCCTGGACGTCTACCCGTACGAGGCGCCGCACCCGCTGAGGATAGAGCTCTTCGGCGACATGGTCGAGTCGATCCGAGAGTTCAACGCCGAGACGCAGAGGTCGATCCCGGGCTCCGAGCGGAGCGCGGTCGAGCTCCTCGTCCTCGACCCAGGCGATCTCTTCCTCGACTGCTTCCGCGGCCGCGAGCCGCTGATCGCGGACCACCTGCCCGAGGATGGGCACGTCGTCTTGAAGGAGCCCGACGCGGTGCTCGAGCGCGGGGCGAAGATCCTGAGGAACATCCTCGGCGAGGAGGCCGGAGGCGCCTTGGCCCTCCTCCAAGGCCGTCTCACGCGCTCGCGCCTCGTCAAGGCGCATGCCCTGCCCGTCGCGGGCCTGGCCGGCGGGGGCGCCGAGGCACTGGACCTCCGCTTCTCGTCCGTCGAGAGGTTCCGCGGCTCGAGCCTCCCCCAGGTCTTCTCGGGCATCGCCGAGCGCCTCGCGGCCGGGTACTCCATCGACGTCTACTGCGAGAACGCGGCCGAGGCGAAGCGCGTCGAGGAGATCCTCGGCGACCACGGCCTCGCCGGCGCTCCGGGGATCCGCCTCCGGGTCGGGCTCGTGCGCCGGGGCTTCGAGGTCGTGGGCCTCCGCCGCGTGGTCCTCACGACCCGCGAGCTCTTCAACCGCCACGCGATCCGCCGCGTCCGCAGGCAAACGGCGCCCTCGCAGGCGATCCAGAGCTTCCTCGAGCTCGAGCGAGGCGACTTCGTGGTCCACCTCGTCCACGGGGTGGCGCGCTACCTCGGCATGGAGTCCTTCGAGAAGGGCGGCGTCCTCCAGGAGTTCCTCGCCCTCGAGTTCCGCGACGGGGTCAAGATCTATGTCCCCGTCTCGAAGATCGACCTCGTTCAGAAGTACGTCGGCGCCGGCGACCGCCCGCCGGTCCTCGACAAGGTGGGGGGGACGAGCTGGGCGCGGAAGAAGGAGCAGGTGGAGTCGGCGCTCCTGGACCTCGCGAGCGACCTCATCGATGTCCAGGCCTTGCGCCAGGCGCGCCCCGGCTTCGCCTGCCCGCCCGACTCGGAGTGGCAGCGCCAGCTCGAGGCCTCCTTCCCCTTCGAGGAGACGTCCGACCAGACCGAGGTCTCGAGGGCAATCAAGGCCGACATGGAGTCCCCGCGGCCCATGGACCGCCTCGTCTGCGGCGACGTGGGGTATGGGAAGACGGAGCTCGCCATGCGCGCGGCCTTCAAGGCCGTCAGCGCCGGGAAGCAGGTGGCGGTCCTCGTGCCCACGACGGTGCTCGCCCAGCAGCACTTCCGCACCTTCGGCGAGCGCATGGCGGAGTTCCCCGTCACCATCGACGTCCTGAGCCGCGACCGCACGCCGGCGGAGCAGAAGGCGACGCTCCACGGCGTGGCCGAGGGCAAGGTGGACATCCTGATCGGCACCCACCGGCTCCTCTCGCGCGACGTCGTGTTCAAGGACCTGGGCCTCGTGGTCATCGACGAGGAGCAGCGCTTCGGCGTCGCCCACAAGGAGACGCTGAAGAGGATGCGGAGCACCGTGGACATCCTCACGCTCACCGCCACGCCCATCCCGCGCACCCTCCACATGTCGCTCCTCGGCATCCGGGACATCTCGAGCCTCAGGACGGCCCCCGAGGGCCGCATGGCCGTCGTGACCGAGGTCTGCCGCTTCGAGCCGCGGCGCATCCGCGAGGTCATCCTCCGGGAGCTGAACCGTGACGGCCAGGTGTACTTCGTCCACAACCGGATCCAGGACATCGAGACGGTGAAGCACGAGCTCGAGCGCGCCGTGCCCGAGGCCCGGATCGACTTCGCCCACGGCCAGATGGGCGAGGGGGACCTCGAGGAGAAGATGGTGCGGTTCCTCGAGCGCGAGCTCGACGTCCTGATCTCGACGACGATCATCGAGAGCGGCCTCGACATCCCCAACGTCAACACGATCTTCATCGACGAGGCGGACCGCTACGGGCTCGCGGACCTCCACCAGCTCCGCGGGCGCGTCGGCCGCTACAAGCACCAGGCATACTGCTACCTGCTCCTCCCGGACCACCGCCGCATGAACCCCGACGCCCACAAGCGCGTCCAGGCCCTGGCGGAGCTCTCGGCCCTCGGCTCCGGCTTCCAGATCGCTATGCGGGACCTCGCGATCCGCGGGGCCGGCAACATCCTGGGCTCGGAGCAGAGCGGCCACATCGCGCTCGTCGGGTACGAGATGTACTGCCGGCTCCTGGAGAAGGCCGTCCGCAGGCTGAAGAACGAGCCGCTCGAGGAGCCCGTCGCGGTGGAGATCGACCTCGCGCTCCAGGCCTTCGTCCCCGAGGGATACCTCCCCGCGGGGAGGGGCGGCTCCGCGGGGGCGAAGCTGGACCTCTACCGGAGGATCTCCATCTCCACGACCGTGGATTCGCTCGAGGAGCTCGAGCGCGAGCTGGAGGACCGCTTCGGCCCCGTGCCGCTCGAGGTCCGGCGCCTCCTGGACGTCCAGAGGCTCCGCGTCCTCTGCGCCTCGAACGGCATCGTGGGCGTCGGCCGCGACGACCGGTGCCTCGTCCTCAGGGGCTCGGACGGGATGCGGAGGCTCCTCGAGGGCTGCCCCGTGAGGGTGGCCGTCCTCGATCCGAGGACCGCCGCCGTGCCGCTCGTGGACCCCGCGCGCCGGTACCCGCCGCCCGTGGACGACGAGCAGGCCTTCCGCGTGGCCCTCGAGTGGCTCTCGACGGGCCGTTTCCCGGAGCTCGGCGCGCCGACGCCGGCCGCGGGAGCCCGCTCCGCGGCCCCTTCCCGGCAGTGATCCGGGGGAGGTAGGATGTGCGCATGACGCCCTCGAACAGGTTCCGCCGCCTCCTCCTCCTCACCGCCGCGACCGCACCCTTCCCGGTCGCGACCGCCATCCTGGCCCAGGCCGACTCCGTCCCCCGCGGGACGGCGAAGCCGCCCGGCGGCATCGTGGCGATCGTGGGGGACGAGGTCTTCACCCAGGCCGAGCTCGACAAGGAGGTCGAGCGCCGGCGGGCCCAGCTCTCCCAGAGGCTCCCGGCCGCCGCCCTGGAGCGGGAGCACCAGAGGCTCGAGTGGTTCACTCTCCAGGCCATGATCAACGACCGGCTGATCCTCCAGCTCGTCAGGAAGGAGGAGAAGAAGGAGACGGGGCCCTGCATCACCGAACAGGACGTGGATGCCGAGATCGGCTCCAGGGTGGAGCTCCTCAAGAAGAAGGGCGTGAACATCAAGGACGTCGAGGACATCTACCAGGACGCCCGGCGGGCCGAGGGGCTCACGCGCGAGGAGTTCCGCCGGAGGATCAAGGAGCGGCTCTCGATCAACAGGTACCTCTGGCAGAAGGTCTTCCACACGAGCGACGAGTTCGTGTCGCCCCGGGAGCTCAAGGCCTACTACCAGAGCCACCGGGAGGAGTTCTCGACGCCCGTGGCCGTCTCCTTCCGCATGATCAAGATCCCGCCGACCCGGGACAACACCATGGATGTCCTCCTCGGGCTCGTCGAGAAGGGGCTGAAGGACGGGGAGGACTTCGTGGAGCTGAGCCGGAAGGTCCTCGACGCGCTCGGCGGGGACCTCGAGATGGCCGGGCACGTCTTCGTGAAGAGCTTCGAGGACCTGGAGACCTGGCCGGCCCCTACGTCGGAGATCCTGCGCGGGTTGAAGAAGGGTCAGGTCTCCGAGCGCGTCGTCACCGTGCGAGGCGACGTCTGCTTCTTCAAGGTCGAGGACCTGAAGGAGGGGGAGCCGAGGCCCTTCGCGGAGGTCCAGGAGGAGATCACGAAGAGGATCCGGGCGGCGGAGAACCAGGCGAGCTACGAGGCCTTCGTCGAGCGCCAGAAGAGGAAGACCCGGGTGGACGTGTTCCTCCTGGAGCCGAAGCAGGGCAACCCCATTGGGCCGGCCGCGCCGAGCGGGTAAGCTCGACGGTATGGCGTCTCGACCCTGCCCCGTCCCGGCGCGTGCCGCGTGCGCCCTCGCCTGCGCCTTCGCGGCGGGGCTGGCCTCCGCCTCCGCCGGCACGATCCGCGTGCCCTCGGAGGTGCCGGGCGTTCAGGCCGCCCTCGACGCGGCGGCGGAGGGCGACGCGGTCCTGGTGGCGCCGGGAGAGTACGTCCTCGCCGCCCCCTTGACCTTCCGAGGGAAGCGAGTCGCGCTGCGGTCCGAGGAGGGCTCCGCGGCGACGACGCTGCGCCTCGGCGATCCCCTCGACCCGCAGCGCGCGAGCGTCGCCGCCTTCGAGGGGGGCGAGCCCCCCGAGGCCGTCCTCGAGGGCTTCACCTTGACGGGCGGCCGCGGGACGCGTTTCGGCCCGGGGCACACCGATTCGGGGGGCGGGGGCATCCTCTGCAGGAACGGGTCCCGACCGACGGTCATCGGCTGCCTCATCGCGGGCAACGCGGCGCGGAACGGCGGCGGCGTCCTCGTGGACCGGGGCTCGGCCGTGACGCTCCTCCGCTCGACCCTGCGCCACAACCAGGTGTCGGGTTTCGGCGGAGGGGTCCTCTGCGTGGGGTCCCTCGCCGAGACGCGGCTCGAGGACCTGACGGTCGAGGGGAACGTCTCGGCCTCGGGCGCGGGGCTCTTCTTCCTCGAGGGCGCCCGGGGTGATGTCTCCCGCTGCCGGATCGAGGGCAACCTGGCCAACAGCGTCGCGGGCGGCATGTGCTGCCTCCTCGGCGGGACTCCGCGGCTCTCGCGGTGCGTCTTCCTGGGGAACTTCGCCTTCGGGGCGGGCGCCGTCTCCTGCGAGACGGCCGCCGACAACCCGGAGCTCGTGAACTGCCTCATCGCCGGGAATTTCGCCGTCGAAGGCGGCGCGCTCCAGGCGAAGGGCGGGGCCGCGCCGCGCCTCGTGAACTGCACGCTCGCGAGCAACGCGGCGACGGGCTCCGCAGGCGGGGTCCTCTGCGCCGGAGGCACGCCCGTCCTGAGGAACACCATCGTCCTCGAGAACCTCCCCGAGTCGGCCTGTGGCGACCTCGCCGCGTGCCTCACGGCGGGGCCGACGCCCTTCGCGCGGCTCGGCTCCTTCGAGCACGGCCGCACGAGGACCGTCGAGATCGCCGGAGTCCCCTACGAGCTGCCCGACTTCGTCGACGACCCGGGCGACTACCGGCCGCTGCCCGGCTCGGGCGCGGTGGACGCTGGGTCCAGCTCCGGCGCTCCGGGGGAGGACCTCGACGGAAGGGAGCGCCCCTGCGGGACGGGCGTGGACATCGGCGCCTACGAGCTCTGCGCGGTGGATCCGCCCCGGGCCGACTTCCGCCGCGGGGACTCGAACGCGGACGGGAAGCGGGACATCTCGGACGGGGTCTTCGTCCTCCTCTTCCTCTTCAGCGGAGGGGCGGCCCCGGCGTGCTTCAAGGCCGCCGACGCGGACGACTCGGGCCGCCTGGACATCTCCGACGGCATCTTCCTCCTCAGCTTCCTCTTCCTGGGGACCGCGGCCCCCCCCGCGCCGGGCGGGGCTTGCGGCGGCGACCCCACTCCGGACGGTCTCGTGTGCGAGGAGCACGCCCCGTGCGAGGCTTGACGCACCGGCCCGGCCTCCTCGAGACCTTCGTCGCCGCGGCCATGCTCGCGGCCGGTTGCGGCAAGGACCCGTCCGGCAAGCCCACCGCGCCGCCTCCGGACCTGAAGGCGCTCGTGGCCCAGGCCGATGCCATGGCGGCTCGCGGCCTCAACGTCGAGGCCGCGCTGCACCTCAAGCCCTGGCTCGAGAGCTTCCCGCAGTCCGAGCGCGGCGCCGCGCAGCTCCGGGTCGCGCGCTTCTACCACGGGGGCAACGTCCACGACCTCTCGCTCAAGTATGCCGAGGCGGCCATCGCGGCGGGAACGGTGGACCCCGAGGCGCTCTACATCACGGGCGACGCGCAGAGGACGCTCTTCAAGGCCGAGGCGCGCGCGACCCTCGAGCGGCTCCTCGCCCTCGAGCCGGGCCACTGCCTGGGGCGGCTCTCCCTGGCGAGGCTCCTCTTCCGCGCCGCGGACCCCGCCTCGTCGCTCCCCCTCTTCGAGAGCTACTTCGAGGCCGCGGCGCCCGACGACCCGCACCAGCCGGTCGCCGTGCTCGAGCACGCCCGAGCGCTCCGGGCCGCCGGCCGCTGCCAGGAGGCCGCGGACCGCTTCGCCATGCTGCTCGAGCAGGACCCGCTCGACGCGAAGCTCTACTCGGAGCTGGCCTCGGCCCTCTACCGTCTCAAGCTCCGAAAGGAGGCGCGGTTCGTCGAGGAGATCTACAAGCTCGTCTCCCAGAGCTCCTTCGACGAGCACGTGGAGGCCCGCCTGCGCGAGACGGGGGCCACGGCCTTCGCGCTGGGCCAGCAGGCCGCGAACCGCACCCGGCAGCGCAGGTACCTCGAGGCCTTCACGGCGTACCGCCGGGCGATCGAGGTGGACCCGGTGGACCCCCGCCTGCGGATCTACCTCGCCGACCTCTGCATCCAGTTCCGGCGCTTCCCCGA
>JACQVW010000386.1 GCA_016209535.1 Planctomycetota bacterium
GCCTACCGGGTGGCCGAGAAGCTGCACACCCAGCACGACTACTTCAAGAAGGTCGACTTCTTCATGGCCGCGGATCTGCCGTTCGTCTTCTACGTCCAGAGGCCGCCGAAGGACGATCCGAAGTACAAGGACGAGATCGTCGCGAAATTTGGACCCATCCTCCGGGAGCTCCGGAAGCTCTTCGAGAAGGAGTACGCCACGCCCCTCGGCCTCAGGCGTCAGCTTCAGCCGGAGCTCTATCGCATGGCGATCCTGAGCACGCCAGGCGACTACGTGGAGAACTACGCTCGCGCCATGCGCCTCGGGGAAGGGGGCCTTCGACTCAGCGCCGCCCACTATGACCCGAAATGGCGCATCGCGGTGACGTACGAGGACAAGATCACTCCCCTGAGCCAGGACGAGGAGCGCCGGCACGCGATCCTCCACGAGTTCGTCCACGCGCTCCAGCACATGTACGGACGCGCGGGGATGCCGAAGCCGGTCTGGTACGCCGAAGGCCTCGCGGAGCTCCTCGCGGCCGGCGGGCCGGATGACTCGAAGGACCTCTCTCGCCGGCCGTTTCCTCAACAAGCCCTGCGCCAGTTCATGGCCGCGATGGGCCAAGGGGGCGATCTCTTCGTCAACAGCCTTCAGGATCTCGTGACCGCGGAGGGGCCCGGCTACGATGATGTGCTCCTCCGCGCCGCCGCGCGGGCTGGAGGTCGAGTGCCGGTGAACCGAGACGAGTTCGTGGGGATGGCCCTCGCCGCGTTTTACACGCAGTCCACCTTGATGGTCCATTTCCTCCACGAGGCGGAGGGAGGGAAGCACCGGCAGGGGTTCTTCGAGTACATGAAGGCGGTGCAGGCTGGCGAGAGCGGCTGGGGGACCTTCACGAAGGCCTTCCCGGACGTCGATCCGGACCAGATCGAGTCAAGTTTCCTGGAGTACTTCCGGAAGGCTGCGTCGAGGTGAGTCCGGCGCGCATCGGACCTGTCGAGGAGCTTGGAAGCGGCAAGGATCCGCTGAGCCCCCGCGATCTTGGCAGCGCTCGCTTTCTCGGCCCCCCAAGGGTGCAGGAGGCTCGAATCGAGACCCCCAGGAAGGAGGTCGGACCCATGCACACGCCCCCGTTCGTCACGCTCGCTGTCTTCTCGTCGGCTCTCTGCGTGTTCGCCCTGCACCTGGCCCGGTCCGGGGCCAGTCAGGAGCGGGACAAGACAGGGTCCCGGCAAAGTCGTCCCAAGCCGTTGTTTCTCGATCGGGGGCGCTTGGCGATCAACAGACTTGCAGCACTTTGCCCGGACCTTGCGGGACAAGAGGTGGGCCTTCGCGTCCCTCGGAGTCATCGTGGGGGCGTGGATCGGAGTCCTCCTCGGACGGTAGTCACGGCTCCCCGGGGTCGCAAGGCGTGCCCGCAAGGCCTTCGCGCAGGCGTAGCCCACGAGGGGGCGACCTTCGAGCTCTGGGAAGCAAGGAAAATGGCAGTCCCGCCCGCCGCTGGCCCCTAAGGAGGCAGATCTCGACGCGCAGACACGCCTACGCGAGTCGGCGCACAAGGCAATGGACGCGCCTCCGGCTCGCCGCGGGAGGATCCGCGGCGAGCCGGAGGCTTCGAGGAGGAACCATGCACTTCCCGAGACAGATCGAAGGCTTCATGGCGATGATCCTGGGGTTCACCGTGGTGATGGGGGCCCCGCACGTGGGGACCTGGGCCGGCCTCGGGCTCGCCGCGCTCTTGACGTTGAGCGCGAGGGTCCGGGGCGGCGTGTTGGCTCCCGAGGCAGGGAGGGCCTGCGAGCCGGCGTGAGGCGCAGGCTGGGCCGCTTTGACCTGACACAAGCCCACAACCGTACACCCAACACCCCACACCGATGCACATGACACCAGACTGCTCACTGCACCACGGCATCCCAGGCCTCCTCCTGGGCCCGCCCTTGGCCCTGCTCCGTGAGGGGGGTGCCCCCTGCAGACCGCGAGGGCGCCTGGGAGGACTGGACCTTCGCGTCACCTCCTTGACACCGCCAACCCTCCTCGGCGAGACTCCTGGGCCAGAGGGAGCGCATGTTGGTGCCCCGGTGACCTCGCCCGAGAGCATAGCACTCATCCGTCGCGCCAAGGCAGGCGACCGCCAGGCCTGGGGAGAGCTCTGCCAGCGCTACTACCCGCGCTGGCTGAAAGAGTACCACGGCCAGCTCGGTCCCGCCCTCCGGCAGCTCCACGACACGGTGGACCTCGTCCAGTCGGCGATCGCGGAGGCCCTGAAGGACATAGGGGATCTCCGCTGCGAGGCGGCCTTCTACTGCTGGGTGAGCACCATCATCCGGCGGAAGATCGCCTCGAAGCGGAAGAAGTCAGGCAGGCTCGAGCCCGTCCGCCTCGACGATGTCGACGATATCGGCAGGAAGAAGCCGCCCTCCACCGCTCTGGCGTTCCGCGACGAGGATTACGGGAGGCTTCTCGATGCCCTGCTCGAGCTCTTCCCGCTCTACCCCGCGCCCATGGCCGCCGTCTACCTCAAGTACTTCGAGAAGCTCACCATCCCGAGCCTCATGCAAGTCTTCGGCAAGTCCGAGAGGTCAGCGCACCGGCTCATCGAGACCGGGCTGGCGCTCCTGCGCTCGAAGCTCGACGGGAAGTAGATCGGCGTCACCCATGCCCAGCGACCCGGGGAGGCTCAAGGACGAGCTGCTTCAGGCGATCCTCGCCGAGTTTGAGCGGGCCGGCGTGGAGGCTCCACGGAGCATCGTCGAAAGCGTGGATGGCGCCATCGAACGTCTCGCGAGGCGTTGGGCAGAGAGCGAGGACGCCGACGCCCTCCTCAGCGATTTCCGCGCGGCCGCCCGGGCGGCGACGTCGAGCCTTGCCGAGGTCCTCGAACGGGAGAGGACCCAGCCCGCCGGAGGCGCGGAGGACGTGCTCGGCGAGGGGGCCGGGCCGCACGAGTCGGGTAAGGCCGCCGCCGCGGAGCTCCTCCACGACCTCCTCGAGGGCGCGGGCGCCCCCGGCGGCGCGCCTCGAGAGGGGGCGCCGCCGGGCTCCGTCGCCGGCATGCCTTCCCGGCTCGGCGACTTCGAGATCCTGCGCTGGCTGGGCGGCGGGGGCATGGGCGAGGTGTACCTCGCGCGCCAGGCCTCGCTCGGCCGCGAGGTCGCGCTCAAGGTCCTCTCGCCGCGCGTCGCGGAGGACCCGGAGCTCCTGGAGCGCTTCCTTCGCGAGGCGAAGGCCGCGGCCAGGATCGATCACCCGGGGGTGGTCGCGGTGCTCGAGGCGGGGATCGAGGAGGGCCGGCCTTACATCGCCATGCAGCACGTCCGCGGCGTGAGCCTCGAGCACCTCCTTCAGAAGCGGCCGTACCTCGAGGTGGAGCGGGCCCTCGCGATCGCCCGCGATGCGGCGAGGGCGATCGAAGCGGCGCACCGGGCCGGCGTCGTTCACCGGGACGTCAAGCCGGGGAACATCCTCATCGAGGGCGACGAGACCTCCGCGCGCACGGAGGGCAGGGTCTTCCTCGCGGACTTCGGCCTCGCGGCGGTGGTCGACGCGTCGACTATCACGGGAACGGGACAGATCCTGGGGACGCCGGCCTACATGGCGCCGGAGCAGGCGCGCGGCGCGGCCGCGACGACGGCGTCGGACGTGTACTCCCTGGGTGCGACCCTTTACGCCATGCTCGCCGGGAGGGCGCCCCACGAGGGCTCGAGCTACGCCGAGGTCCTCGCCCGGGTCCGCGAGGAGGAGCCGGTGCCGCTGCGCAGGCTCCGGCCCTCCCTGGACCACGACACCGTCACGATCTGCGAGAAGGCCATGCGCTGGGACCCGTGGCGGCGCTACGCCTCGGCCGCGGACCTCGCCGACGACATCGACCGCCGCCTCCGCCGCGAGCCGATCCGGGCCCGGCCGCCGACGTGGGCGTACCGGGGGAGGCTCTGGCTGCGGAGGAACCCGCGGAGCGTGCTCGTGGCGAGCGTGGCGATGCTCCTCGTGGTCGTCGCGGGGTTCGTCGTGGAGCGCGAGCTGAGCTGGAGGTCCGGTCTTGCGGACGCCGAGAGACTCCTCGGCGAAGGGGAACCCGCGCGGGCGCTCGAAGCGCTGCCGAAGGATCCCCTGCACTTCGCCTCAAGGAGGAAGGCGTCGCTCGAGTTCCGGGTCAACGTCGCCCTGGGCTCTTTCCGAGAGGCGGCGGAGGCGGCTCGAGACCTGTCGAGCGAGGACCGCAGGGCGGCCTTGGAGAGACTCCAGACGATGATCGATGACCACCTCGAGGCAGCGGAGGCGATCGCCCTCGACGGGGGTTGGTCCATCGCCCTTGAGCTCTCCACGAGGACGTTTGCGGCGATCGAGATCTTGGCGGAGGAGCCGGAGTTGGCCGACTGGGCCGAGGATGTCTTGAGGCGGGCGCTGAGGGTCGTAGCCTGGGCCCTCCTGCGCGTGCGGCACGAGTCCGCGCTGAAGCTGTGGCAGGACGAGAGGCTCGGCCAACGTTTGTCCCTGGCTCGAAGGGAGCTGGCGCAGGCGCTGCGCTTGCCTGAAGAGGAAGCTCAAGCCCTCGGCGGCTCGGCAGGCAGGATCTCCGAGCACCTCTCCCTTGGCGCCACCGAGTACATGCGCCACGAGCTCTTCCTCAATCTCTACGGTGGCGCGATGGCGAGCGTTGAGGGGCTCGGGCCACACGCCGGGAGCCGCCCCTTCCACCACGTGGCCAAGCTCCTGGACATCACCGGCTCCGCAGCCGAGGAGCCCTGGAGGACCTACGCACTCGGCTACCTTCGGTTCTTGGCCTGCCTGAGGGGTTTCTTGACCCGCACTGAGGGAGCGTGGGTCCACCGCTGGGTGGACCTCCTCGATTCCCTCCGGCCGCAGGGCGAGACGCAGATCGTCGTCCACCTCGAGCCCCAGGCCACGGGGGACATCGACGGCGACGGCATCTGGGAGCTCGCTCTGGGGAGCGGCAGGGAGGTCCAGCTCTGGGAGTGCAGGAAGGAAGGCCTTGCTCGCAAAGGTACCTTGACCCTTGCCGAAGGCGATGGCCACGCGTGGGCCTTCATCCTCAAGGACCTCGACGGCGACGGGCGCGATGAGCTCATCGTGAACATCCACATCTTGCCTCGGGACGAGCGCGACCCAAACAGGGGGTACTTCCGGGCCTACGCCTGGACCGGCCAGGAGCTTCGGCAGGTCGGGAAGGACGGTCCGGTCGTGGGGGCCCTCGCCGGCGGAGGCTCCCGCGGGCTCGCCATCGCCGACATCGACCGAGACGGCGAGGAGGACCTCATCGTGGGCCTCGGCTCGGCGGGCGATGACAACCGTCAAGTGCTCGTTGTCTGGCGGGCATTCGAGGAGGGACAGCGCCACGAGATCCTCGACATGGGAGGCAAGCCAGCCGACGTCCTGAGCGTCTTCGCCGCCGACTTCGACGGGGACCGGACGACCGACGTCGGCTGCGCGACCGGGCCCTGGAAGGGCTTCGACTTGCGGTTCTGGAGGTTCGCGGGCGACAAGCTCGTGGGGCCCCTCCGCTACGGCCCGTTGGGGTCCTTCCACCGCGCCGTCGCGCTCGAGGTGGACGGTGAAGGCCCGGCCGAGGTCTTCGCCGTCAAGTCCTCCTTCCTCTCGACGAACAGCGAGCACTTCCCCCCGTCCCATCCCAGCGGCATCGAGAACGGCGCGTACCTCTTCCGAATCCCTCGCGGGCAGACCATCGAGAGGCAGGAGATCCATGGCAGCCTCGAGGACCCAGGCGAGATCTTCCTCTGGCGCGACCTCCTCGGCGAGGAGGTCCAGGACCCCCCGGAGCGCGTCCACGTGCAGAGCCTCTCGGCGGGCCGATGGCGGGACGGCGAGGCGGCCGTGGCCGTCTCGTGGGACGTGGCGAAGGGCGATTTGCTCTTCCAGTTCGTTGATCTCTACCTGCAGGAGGTGGGCCCCCATGGGAAGCCCGCGGCGTCGTTCACGCGGCACAGGCTCTTCCGGCGGGAGGGGCCCGGGAGCCTCGTGGCCGAGATCGTCCAGCTTCCCGGAAGCGGCGGCCGAGGATTCACCCCGGGGATCGTACTCATCGAGAAGGTCGGCACCGCGTCTGGCGGCGATTGCCAGATGCGGCTCTTTTCCTTCGCCGCCCCGGAGAGACGCAGCTTCGAGAGCGTCCTTTACCCGGACCTGCTTGAGGCCGACCGGAGGACCGGACAGTACCCGGAGGCCGTGTCCCTGGCCCGCGAGGCTCCCCTGGAGGCGCTCGGGATGGAGGGGGCGCGCAAGATCACCCTCGGCTGGGCCATGGCCGCGGCCGTGGGGCTCGATGACGGCGCCCTCGAGGAGGCGCTTTGGAAGTGGGATGCCCTGGAACGGGAGCCTCAGGCGCCGGCCGCTGCGCTTGACGAGCTGGCGGCCCTCCGCCGGGGTTTGATAGAGGGCCCCGCTCTCCGCGGGCTCAAGCCCGTACGCGTCCTCGAGGGCGAGGTGCGGCTCGACCGGCTCGAGCGCGAAGCATGGCGCTCGCCCGAGGTTTGCATCGGGCCTGAGC
>JACQVW010000387.1 GCA_016209535.1 Planctomycetota bacterium
AGCAGTTCCCCCATCCCCTCGCCAGGGTCTCGCCACGCCGCCTCCGCCTCCTCGGCGCCCTGGCGGCCACCTGCCTCGCCCTCCATTCGAGCGGTCAGGGCCCGGCCGAGGCCGCGCTGCCCCAAGAGGACCGCGTGGTCCTCGATCACATGGTCCGGGACCTCCGGTACTTCGACACGGCGATCCGCTACGTCGATCAGCTCCGGAGGAGGTTCGCCGGGGACAAGGAGACCGAGGCGGACCTCGACTTCTTCAGGGTCGACATCCTGAAGGAGTGGGGCAAGGACGAAGAGGCCAAGAAGGCCCTCGCCGAGGCCCAGAAGAGGCACTCGGGGCACCCTCGCGCGTCGCTCCTCAACCTCGAGACCATCTGGCAGGAGATGCAGAAGGTCGTCGAGCTTTACGACAAGGCGGCGGTCGAGGCGCAGAAGGAGAGGGCGCAGGCGATGCGGGCCGAGGCCGCGCGCATGTACGAGGAGCGGGTCGCGAAGGCCATGGACGCCCTCATCGCCGAGCTCGCGAGGCGCCACGAGGAGATCCGGAAGGAGCTCCGGAGGAGGCAGGCGGAGAAGGCTGCCCAGGAGTCCGGCAAGAAGAAGCGCCTGGTGCCCCGGCGCCGCGAGTCCTCGCCGGAGGAGGAGAACGTCCGCCGCTCGCTCCACTACTCGGAGCTCGTGCGGCTCCAGTTCCTCCTCGCCTTCGCGCGGCGGCAGCCCGAGGGGGCTCCCGAGCGGCGGGCCCTCCTCGAGAAGGGGGTGAAGCTCGCCGAGGCCTACGTCAACGAGCGCTCCGACTACTTCGCGATGCAGTTCGAGGGGCAGCTCAACCTCGGCCTCCTCCAGTACGAGCTGGGCCGCCACAACACCGCCCAGGAGAGCCTGAGCCTCCTCTACAGCGTGAGCCCGCCGCTCGAGCGGCCCTACCCCAAGGACGTCTTCGACACCTTCATGCGCATCCGTCTCCAGTCGATCCTCTTCGGCGCGAGGGCCATGAGCGCCGCGGGGAGCCCGAAGAAGGCCGCTGAGATCATCGAGAGGCATTACATCACGCCGCCGAAGGAGAAGGACGACCCGTTCCACCTGGCGATTGCCGAGGGGAGCAAGGACCACCAGGGAGCCGCGGTGCTCGTCCGCCTCGAGCACGGCGTCGCCCTTGCCGGGAGCGGGCGGCTCCAGCGTGGCCTCGACACGATCCTCGGCGTCATCGAGAAGCCGGGCATGCCGGCCGAGCTCGTGACCGACGCGCGAAAGGCCCTCGGCCGGCTCTCGCTGATGCCGGGCGTGAAGCTGCGCGGCCGCCACTACTACGAGGCGGCCGTGGGGCTCAAGAGCGAGCGGCGCCTCGAGGAGGCGGCCCAGATGTTCCAGACGGCGCTCGGCGCGCTGACGCCGCGGAGCCCGAAGGAGATGCGGGAGCTGGGGCCCAAGTGCCTACTCGAGGTCGCCGACATCCACTGGCTCCTCGATCGCTACCTCGAGGCCGCCCTCGCCTACGGCGAGATCTGCCGCTACTTCCCCGGCGCCGGGAAGCCCGTCCTCTCGGGGGCCGCCAAGAACTTCCTGGCCGCCGCGAACCGCGTCATCAAGGTCACCGAGGGAGGGATCTCCCACGCGGGGCTCAAAGTGCTCAAGGAGGAGGCCGAGGCCGAGGCCGCGAAGTACGCGGGCGAGCCCGTGCGCCTCCAGAGCATGTTCAGCGACGCGAGGACGTTCGAGAGCGCGGGGAGGTACGACGAGGCGAAGGCGAAGTACCTCGAGATCCCGCCGGAGCAGGATGGCGAGAAGGTCCCCTTCTACTGGCTCGCCCAGGCCAACGCCTACCGCATGACGTACCTCAAGTGGGATGCGGCGGGCCCGGAGAAGCGAAAGGACCTCGCTGCGGAGCTGGCGGAGGCCATCGAAAAGCTCGGGGGGACCGTCGCCGGGGCCTTGAAGGCCGGCGACAAGCTCGCGGCCTCCATCGCCGCCCTCACGCGCGGCCAGGCCCTCTACCAGAAGGAGGAGTTCGCCAGGGCGGCCGAGGCCCTGAAGCCCTTCGCCCTCGAGCTGGCTGGCGAGGACCAGAACGGCGACGGCGGGACGGGCTACAAGTGCTGGGGCCTGGGCACCCTCGTCCTCGCCGAGGCGCGGAGCGGGGCGCCGGCCGACGGCGCGAGGCACTTCGAGGATCTTGACAAGGACTCGCGCTGCAAGGTGAACCAGATCGTGGCGCTCGCGGCGCTCAACCTGGCCGACGCCTTCGAGGTCGCGGGGAGTCCGAGGGAGGCGGCGACGTTCGTCTTGAAGTACGCGGAGCACCCTTCGGCGAAGGACGACCTCGAGAGGCCCGCGGTCCTCCTCGAGATCACTGCGAAGCTCATCCGCGGAGGGCGCGTGAAGGAGGCGGAGCCCTTCATCGGGCGCCTCAAGGCCACCGCGAAGGAAGGGGACGAGACGATCGACCGGTCGGTCCTCTACTTCGACGCCTTGATCTCGGCGCAGACGAAGCAGTACGACAAGGCCATCGCCCAGCTCCTCGCCTATCAGAGGAAGTACAGGCCCGAGGTGGAGGACCGGGCCTACGAGGACGCGCACGTCCTCCGGGAGCTCGCCGAGTGCTACCTCCTCCGGAGGTCGAAGCCCTCGGTGGACGACCTGCGGAAGGCCCGCGACGCCTTCAATGCCGCCTGCAAGCTCATGATGCAGCGCGCCGAGCGCGACGTGGGGCTCGAGGCGACCTTCTGGGACTGGCTCTACCAGTTCTTCTCGCGGGTCGAGATACGCCTTGCCGACATGGGCGACGTGAACTCCTACCGGACCATCATCAACTTCATCGAGGCTCGCAAGGACGGCGACATGGGCCCCCGCAAGGCGGACTTCCTCAAGCTGGAGGCCCAGGCGCGCTCGAAGCTCGAGAAGGCCGGAGGGAAGTGACGCGCGACGCGGCGCTCGACCGCGCGCTCGCCGGCATGGCCTCGCTGGGCCTGCGCCGGCCCCGGCTCGTCCTGGGCTGCGCCTTGGGCGCTTGCGCCCTCGCGGTCGTCTCGGGCCTCGGCATGCGCTTCCACGCCGAGGTGAAGGACCTCGTCCCCTCCTCGAGCCTCGAGGACCTGCGGCTCCTCGAGGAGGCGTTCGGGGTCCTCGATGGCGCGACGGTCCTCGTCCAGGCCTCGGAACCGCCGCCCGGCCTCGAGGCCGCGGCGAGCCCCGGCTGCGACGAGGCCCTCGTCGCCTTCGCCCGGGCGATGGCCGCGCGGCTCGAGCCGGCCCTCTTCCGCTCGGTCTCCTTCGGCTGGGAGGGGCTCGCGGAGAGCCTCGCCGCGCCCGAGGCCCTCGCCCTCGCGCCCCTCCTCGCCGCCCCCGAGCGCCTCGAGGCCCTCGACCGGCTCCTCACGCCCGGCGGGATCCGCGAGCGCGTGCGGAAGGGGGCCGCGCAGCTCGGCCTCCCGGGGCTCGGCGAGGCGGAGCGGTGGGTCGAGCGCGATCCCCTCGAGCTGCGGGAGCTCCTCCTCGGGCGCCTCGCGGGCCTCAAGGGCAGCCTGCGCCTGCGGCCCGGATCGCTCCACCTCCTGAGCGAGGACGGCCGGGCCCTGCTCCTCCGCGTCGAGGGGGCGGCGCCATCGAGCGACATCCCGGCGGTGAAGCGGGCCGTGGCGGCGCTGCTCACCGCGGCGGAGGAGGCCCGGCGCGAGGTCGCCGCGACCTACCCCGAGGCGGCGGGCTTCCGGGTCCGCCTCACGGGCGGCTACGCCTACGCCTTCGAGACCGAGGCCGCCGTGCGAGGGGACCTCACGCGGAACGTGGTCGCCTCGGCGGCGCTCGTCTACCTCCTCGTGGCCGCGGCGCTGCGGCGGCCCCTCGCCGCCCTCGCCGCCAAGGCGCCGCTGGCGGCCGGCATGGTCGCGGGCTTCGGCCTCTTCTCGCTCGTCCGCCGCGAGCTCGTGACGCTGGCCTTCGTCTCGGGGGCGCTCCTCACCGGGCTCGGGATCGACTACGTGATCTACATCGCGCTCCGGGCCTTCGCGGACCCCAGGGGCATCTCGAGCGCCTCCGTCCTCGGCGCGGTGCGCGCGACGGGCCGCCCGATCCTCTTCGCGGCCCTCACGACGGCCGCGGCGTTCCTGGCCTTCCCGCTGGCCGGGGAGCGCTTCCTCGCGGACCTGGGGACCCTCTCGGCCCTCGGCATCCTGGCCTGCGCCGCCGCCGCGTTCGTGCTCCTCCCGGCCGCCCTGCGCCCCTGGGCGGCCCGGGGCGACGCCCGCGGCGCGGGGCCCGGGGGGCTCCGCGAGTCCGGCGGGGCCGGCGGGCCTGGGACCGCCGCGGGCCCGAGGCCGCGCGAGCTGGGGGCGACGTTCCTCCCGCGCCTCGCCGTGCGCCATCCGCGGGCCGTCCTGTGCCTCGCCGCGGCGGCCGCCCTCGCCTCGGCCGTCCACCTCGTCCTGCGGCCGCCCCGGATCGAGCGCGACCTGAGGAGCCTCCAGGCGCGCGGCTCCGAGGCGGTCCAGGCTCAAGGCGCGATCGGGGAGGCCTTCGGCGCCTCGGCCGAGCCCGTCCTCCTCCTCCTCGAGGCCCGCGACGCGGAGCGCGGGCCCGAGGCGGCGGCCCTCGAGGCCGCATCGCGCCTCGAGGGACCCCTCGCGAGGCTCGAGGCCGAGGGGGCGATCGCCTCGTGGGCCTCCGCGGCTCGCATCCTCCCGGGCGCAGCGGAGCAGCGCGCCGCGCTCGAGGTCCTCGCGAGGAAGGACGCGCGCGAGCTCGAGGCGGCGTTCGCCGAGGCCCTCGAGGAGGAGGGCTTCGACGCGGCGCGGTTCGAGGGGCCGCGCGCCGCCCTGCGCGCCGCCCTGGCGCGCCGCGAGCCCGCGGGCCCCGAGGCGCTCCGGGCCCTGGGGCTCGGGGCCGAGGCGGGCCGCCTCCTCGCGGCGCGGGGCGGAAAGGGGTACGCGCTCGTCGCCGTCCAGCCCCGGGGGACCCTCTTCCGCGCCGAGGAGCAGTCGGCGATCTTCGATGCCCTCGAGGCGGCGATGCTCGAGGCCGGCGTCGAGGGCCGTGTCACGGGCCTCCACGCCGTGAGCGCCCGGAGCGCCGCGGCGCTCCGCGAGAGGCTCGAGGCGGTGAGCGCCGCCGCCTGTGCGGCCGTCGTCCTCCTCGTGGCCCTCCTCTTCCGCGGCATCGCCGGGAGCGCCCTCGCCCTCCTGCCCGTCGGCCTGGGCACCTTGTGGATGGCGAGCCTCTGCGAGCTCCTCGGCGTACGCTTGAACTACATGAACGCCGGCGTCCTCCCGCTCGTCCTCGGGACCGGGGTCGACGTGGGCATCCACGTCGTGCGGCAGTACCTCGACGACCCGACGCGCGACGTGGCCGCGGTCATGGCCCGCACGGGGCCCTCGGTCCTCCTCGCGTCGCTCACGACGCTGGCCGCCTTCGGCACCATGGCCTTCTCCGTCAACCAGGGCCTCGCCTCGGTGGGCCAGGTGACGGCCGTGGGCATGGCGGCGTGCCTCGTGGCGAGCCTGGCGGTGCTGCCGGCGGCGCTGTGCCTGCACGCGGGGCGGGCGGCGTGCCGGTGACCCGAGGGCGGCGTGCGTCGGGCTCTCGCGACGGCGACCGAAGCTCCGGTGCGCTCCGGGGGTGCCGGCGCGAGCCTCGGCGCCACCCCATTGGCCTCGAGCGGCGCGGCCTGACGCGTCCTCTTTACACCCGCCCGCGCATTGACTATCTTCCCCCCCATGGCGGCTGCCCCTGCGAGTCCGAGTCCAGCTTCGAGCGGCGAGACGGCGCGACGGCGCATCCTCGGGATCGATCCCGGGACGCGCGTGGTGGGCTACGGGGTCCTCGATGTCCCCGCGGGCGGCGGGGGGCGGATGCCGGAGCTCGTCGCGCACGGCGCGATCCGACTGCCGCCGAAGCCCCTCGCGGCCAGGCTCGAGACGATCTTCCGCGAGCTGCGGAGGCTCATCGAGGCCCATGCCCCGCGAGTCCTCGCCATCGAGCAGGTCTTCCACGGGAAGAACTTCCAGAGCGTCCTGAAGGTGGGGGAGGCGCGCGGCGTCGTGGTCCTCGCGGCCCAGATCTCGGGCCTCGAGATCCGCGAGTACACCCCCGCCATGATCAAGAAGGCCGCCACGGGGAACGGCAACGCGCGGAAGGTGCAGGTCCAGCGCACGATGGGTCGCCTCCTGGGCCTCGGCGAGGCCCCGAGCTGCCTCGACGCCACGGACGCCCTGGCCGCGGCCTTCTGCCACGCCCAGCGGCTCTGGCGCGAGCGGCTCCCCCGGGAGGGGGCGCGCTCGCCGGCCGCGGCGATCCCCGCAGGGCCGCTGGCGGCGCTCCTCAAGGCACGGCGTGGGCACCCGGCGAGGCCTCGGGCGGCGCGACGGCCCCGGGCGGCGCGAGGCCTCGACATCGAGGCCTTGCTCCGGAGCGGAAAGGCGCGGATCCTGGGGGGACCGCACCGGCGGAGGGGGCTCGGCGAGGCGGGGCGGGCAGCAGGCAACTAGGGACGACCAGGGAGGGGACCATGAGCTCAGCGGAAGCCCGGGGCGGAGGGACGCCCGGCGTGATCCTGGAGACGAACCTGCCCGGGGTGATGCTCCTCCGGCGGGGCAAGGTGCGCGACGTCTACGACCTCGGGGAGCACCTCCTCATCGTGGCGACGGACCGCATCTCGGCCTTCGACGTGGTGCTGCCGAGCGGCATCCCGGACAAGGGCAAGGTGCTCAGCAGGCTCTCGAGCTTCTGGTTCAAGGTGCTCGGGGTCCCGAACCACCTCATCACCGACGACGTCACGCAGATGCCCCGCGCCCTCCACCCCTTCGCGGACCAGCTCCAAGGTCGGGCGATGCTCGTCGAGAAGCTGGAGATGTTCCCCGTCGAGTGCGTCGTCCGGGGCTACCTCTCGGGCTCCGGCTGGGTCGACTACAAGAGGTCCGGCTCCGTCTGCGGCGTCCCGCTTCCCGGCGGGCTCACGGACTCGAGCCGCCTCCCGGACCCCGTCTTCACGCCGTCGACGAAGGCGCAGTCGGGCCACGACGAGAACGTCCGCTTCGATGAGGTGCTGCGGCTCGTGGGGCCGAAGCGCGCCGAGGAGCTGCGAGACAAGACCCTCGAGGTCTACCGGAGGGCCGCGGCCTACGCCTTGCCCCGCGGCGTCATCCTGGCCGACACGAAGCTCGAGTGGGGCGTGCGGCCCGAGGGCGGGCCCATCGTGCTCGCCGACGAGGTGCTCACCCCCGACTCGTCGCGCTTCTGGCCTGCCGATCGCTACGAGGCGGGCCGCTCGCAGCCTTCTTTTGACAAGCAGTACGTGCGCGACTACCTTCTCACCTTGAGCTGGAACCGCACGCCGCCCGGCCCCGAGCTGCCGCCGCACGTCATCGAGGAGACGAGCCGGAAGTACCGCGAGATCTACGAGAGGCTGACCGGGCTCAAGTGGGAGTGACGGCCCTTCCCCGGAGGACGAGCATGACGACCCCGAGCCCCGGCAAAGTCCTGATCCTCATGGGCAGCGACTCCGACCTCGGAGTCATGAAGGGGGCCATCGAGGTCTTGAAGGAGCTCGGCGTGCCCTGCGACGCCCGCGTCCTCTCGGTGCACCGGGCCCCGGACCTCGCCCTCGAGACGGCCTCGTCGGCGCGGGCCTCGGGCTATCGCGTGATCATCTGCGGCGCGGGCATGGCGGCCCACCTGGCCGGCGCCGTCGCGGCGAAGACCACGCTGCCCGTGATCGGCGTCCCCATCGCGAGCGGCGCGCTGCACGGCATGGACGCCCTGTGCTCCACCGTGCAGATGCCGCCGGGGGTGCCCGTGGCGACGATGGCCATCGACGGAGCGCGGAACGCGGGGATCCTGGCGCTCCAGATCCTCGGGGTCTCCGACGAGCGCATCGCCGGGGAGCTCGAGCGGCTCAAACGGAAGCTCGCGGAGCAGGTCCTCGAGAAGGACAGGAAGCTTCGCTCGGAGCTCGGGTGATGGCCCGCGCGCCGCGGGGCTCCGTACCGACCATAGAGTGGGTCGGGGGCGTGGGTGGCCACGCGGCCCTGATCGATCAGACGCTCCTCCCGGGGAGGCTCCGGATCGTCGCGGTCCGGGATGCGCAGGCGATGTGGGAGGCCATCCGCCGCCTCGCCGTGCGCGGCGCCCCGGCGATCGGGATCGCGGCCGCCTACGGCGTCGTCCTGGGCGCGCGGCGCGTGCGCGCTCGAGGGAGAGCGGCCTTCCGCGCCGGCGTCCTCCGCGCCGCGGACCAGCTTGCCACGTCGCGCCCCACGGCCGTGAACCTCTTCCGGGCCCTCGACCGCATGCGGTCGAGGCTCGACGCGCTCCTCCCGGCGGAGGGACGCCGTGCCGACGCGGGTCGCCTCGATCGGGAGCGCGTCCTCGAGGGCCTCCTCGAGGAGGCGCGAGCGATCCACCGCGAGGACCGGGAGCTCTGCGAGGCCATCGGGCGCCACGGGGCGGCGCTCGTCCGGGACGGCTGGGGCGTCCTGACGCACTGCAACGCCGGGGCCCTCGCGACGGGCGGCATGGGCACCGCGCTCGCCGTCGTCTACGCCGCGGCGCGCCAGGGGAAGCGGGTGCGCGTCTACGCCGGCGAGACGCGGCCCCTGCTCCAGGGAGCGCGCCTCACGAGCTGGGAGCTCCGCCGGGCCGGGATCGACGTCACCTTGATCTGCGACGGCGCCGCCGCGAGCGTAGTCCGCTCGGGCCGGGTCCAGTGCGCCGTCGTGGGCGCCGACAGGATCGCGAGGAACGGAGACGTCGCGAACAAGATCGGCACCTACGGCGTGGCGGTCCTCGCCCGGGAGCACGGGGTGCCCTTTTACGTCGCCGCGCCATCGACGACGTTCGACCCGGAGGTCGCGTGCGGCGATGGGATCCCCATCGAGGAGCGATCGGCCCTGGAGGTCGTCGAGGGCCTCGGGCTCCGGACGGCCCCCGAGGGCGTGCGCGTCCTGAACCCCGCCTTCGACGTGACGCCGGCGAGGTACGTGAGCGGGATCATCACCGAGGCGGGCGTCCTGAGGCCCCCCTATGGTCGGAGCATCGCGAGGCTGCTCAAGCGCACACGGGCCGCGCTCATTCGCCCCTCCAGTACCGCGGCACCCAGCCTCGGCCCTCCTCCCACGCCGTCCGCACCGCGCCGCGGCGCCACGTGGCGAGGACCGCGATACCCCGGGCCTCGAGGCGGCCGGCGAGCTCGCGGGCTCCACCGTCGCCCGTCCCGGAGATCACGACGCAGCGCGGCCGGACGCGCTCGAGGAGCCGGGGCCAGAGCGCGTTCGCGCGCCCGTGGTGCGGGGCGGCGAGCACGTCGGCGCCCAGGTCCTCGCCCGAGGCGAAGAGCGCCGCGAGGCCCGCCTCCTCCAGGTCCCCGAGGAGGAGCAAGGCGCTCCCGCGGAACGAGACGCGGAGGGCGAGGGACGCGTCGTTCGCGTTGGTCTTCCCGGGGAGCGCCGCGGGAGGGTGGAGGACGTCGATCGAGAGCCCCGGCGCCCCGGGGAAGCGCAGCCGCGCGCCCGCCGCGAGGGCGCGGACCCGCGCCCCGGCCGCGCGCGCCCGCCGCGCCGCCTCGAGCCCCGCGGGCGCCTCCTCGAAACCGGGCGGCACGAGGACCTGGCCCAGGGGCAGGCGGTCGAGGAGCCCCGCGAGGCCGCGGACGTGGTCCGCGTGGGGGTGCGTGACGAAGGCCCCGCCGAGCGCCCGCTCGCCCGCGCAGAGGACGGCCCGCGTGAGGTTCGCCGCGGCCCGATCGTCGGAGCCGCGGGCGCCCGCGTCGACGAGCCAGCTCCCGGCGCCCGGGGCTCGCAGGAGCGCCGCGTCGCCCGGGCCGGCGTCGAAGGTCCAGATCTCCGGGGGCCCGCGGCCCGCGGCGAGGCCCAAGGCGGCGAGGATCGCCGCGGCGGCGATGGCGACGGCCGCGCGGCGCCACGGCGGCGGGAGGAGCCCCGCGGCGAGGACGGCGTACGCCGCGCCCAGAGCGTGTCCCGGGGGCGGGGGCAGGGAGATCGCGCTGCCGGGCCAGGCGGCCCCGGCGGCGAGCGGGGCGAGGAGGGCGTCCGTGAGGAGCTCGACCGCACGGGCGGCGGGGAGCCCGAGCACGGGGTGCACGAGCCCCAGGGCGAGGCTCAAGGCGCCGCCGGCGAGGGGCACCACCGTCAAGGGATAGGCCAGGATGTTCCAGAGCGGCCCGAGGGCGTGGAGCCGCTGGAAGCGATGGAGGATGAGCGGCGCCGTGCCGGCGGAGGCCGCGGCGGAGATGAGAAGCGGCCCGAGGAGCAGCCTCCCCGCCGCGCCGAGCGAGTGCGCGCCGGCCGAGAGGCGCGCTCCCCAGGTGAGGATCGCGAGGACCGAGACGAAGGAGAGCTGGAAGCCGGCGTCGTCGAGGAGGCGCGGATCGATCGCGAGCAGGAGGAGCGCCGACCAGCCGAGGGTGTTGAGGCCCCGCGGCTTGCGCCCGGCGCGCTCCGCCGCGAGCTGGAGGGCGCACATCGCCGCCGCGCGGACCACGGGCGGGCTCGCGCCCGTGACCGCCGTGAAGGCGGCGAGGAAGAGGAGCCGCAGCGGGAGCCGGAGCCGGCGCGGGAGGGGGATGCGCACGGCGAGGAACATGACGAGGACCACGTGGAGCCCGCTGATCGCGAGGAGGTGGAAGGTGCCCGTGAAGAGGAGCGCGTCGCGGATGTCCGGCGGGAGGAGCCGCCGGTCCCCGAGGAGCATGGCGAGGACGAAACCGAGGTGGCGTTCCGAGTAGAGGAGCTCGAGGGTGCGGAGGGCCGCCTCGCGCACCGAGCCCAGGAGCCAGGCCGAAGCCGGCCTGCGCGGGCCCTCGACCTCCCGGACGCCGGCGGGGTGCGGGACCCGGAGGAGGCTCGCGGCCCGCGCCGGGAAGCCCCCGTCGCCCGGGTTCCGGGGCCCGAGGTCGGGGGAGAGCCTGCCGGCGGCTCGCGCCCGGGAGCCGCCGCGGATCCCCCGGAGGCGGCCCTCGCAGATGACGCGGACCGGCACCCCCGCGCCGGTGACGAGGGAGAAGTGCGTGGCGATGGATCGCACGCCGCCTAGGTCCTCGACGCGCTCGATCGGGGGCCAATCGACGATCCCCTCGACGAGGACGGGCACGGCGCGGAGGTCGCCCTCGCGCGGCGTGTCCGGGGAGGGCCCCGGCGCGCGGAGGAGCCCGGCGAGGAAGAACGCCGCGAGACGCGCGGCGTCGCGGGCCCGCCGCCGCAGGCCGCCCGGGCCGAGGCCGCGCCCCCCCGAGGCGGCGAGGGCGAGGGCGAACGCAAAGGCGAGCCCGCCGGCCGCGAGGGCGACCCCCGCGGCGGGGCGATCGCGCGTCCAGAGGCCGGCCGAGAAGGCGAGGGCGAGGGCGAGGCCCGGGTGCCGGAGCATGTCGGCTCAGCTCGAGGGGCGAGACCCCCGGCGTGCGGCAGCGGCGCAAGGCGAGGCGAGGCAGGGCTCCCGAATGTAACCCCGGGGTCGCCGGGGACAAGGGGAATCCGGCGTGGGGCCGGCGGTGAGCCCGGCCGAGTCATTTCACGGCGTGGTTCAGATCAGGCTCCATCCGGGTAACAGGAAAGAGCTCGGCAGGGGCAGTTTGGTAGGGGCAGTATCGTGGGAATGAACGCGTGGTTCATAGCCGGGTGCAACCCGGCGTTGAACCACGCCCGCCCAGGCCCGCGAGCCACAGCGCGGCCGCGAGCCCGGCCGAGGCGGCCAGGAGGAGCCAGGGCTCGAGCAGGCTCCTCAGGCGCTCCCCGTCCAGGCGCGGCCCTGCGAGGAGGAGGAGGCCGTTGTACAAGACGTGGGCGAGGACGCAGGGGATGACCGACCGCGACCGGTGGCGGAGACCGGCGAGCGCGGCCCCCAGGAGCGCCGTGGGGACGAGGCGGTGGACGCTGAAGTGAAACGCTCCGAAGAAGAGCCCGACCGCCGCCGCCGTGCGGAGCGGCCGCCCGCGCGGCTCGAGCTCGCCCTGGAACGCGCCGCGCCAGAGGAGCTCCTCGCACACTCCCGGCGACACGGCGAGGAGGAGGGCCGCGGCGAGGGGCGAGAGGTCTTGGGCGAGGAGGATCTCGCGGAAGAGCTCCTCCATCTTCCGGGGCACGGGGAGGAACAAGTTCTGGACCTGCGTGTACGCGGCCACGAGGACCACCGCCGAGGCGACCAGGAGGGGGACGGCCGCGAGGCTCGCCCAGGACGGGCGCACGAGCCCGAGGGTCTCCCGGAATGGAGCCTTCACGGCCACCGGGTAGACGAGCGCCGGCACGAGGACGAGGCCCCAGAGCGTGACGGCCAGGCCCTCGAGGACGCGCCCCGGCGCCTGGAGCCAGCCCCCGGCGAGGTAGAAGGCAAGGAGGTAGAGCGGCGCGAACAGGAAGGCCCTGCGCGCTCTGGCCTCGGCCCGCGCCTCCCCCAGGAGCGGCGGGAGCTCGAGCCCCAGGACGAGGTCCTCGCGCCGGAGGAGGCGGGCGGCCCCGAGGAGCGCCGCCAGAGCGTGGGCGAAGGCGGCGAGGAGGGCCGCGAGGAAGGGCACAGGCGCGAGCGTTCCCTCGAGCGCCTCGCGGAGGGCCAGCGCCGGTCCGGTCACGGGGACGAAGGCGAGGACGCCGGAGAGCGTTGCCTGGGGGAGGAGCGCGAGACCCGCGAGGACGAGCCCGGCGAGGGTGAGCGGGAAGACGTAGGTCTGCGCCTCGCGGAAGGAGCGGGCATAGGCCGAGACCGCCAGGAGCACGGCGCTCGTGAGGACGGCGAGGGGCAGCGCCAGGACGGGCGCCACGGCGAGGACGGCGGGCGGCACGTGCCGGAGCTCGAGGCCGCCGGCCGTGGGGTCGAGCCCCGCGGCGCGGGCGAGCTCCAGGCTCCCCAGGAGGCCCCCGGCGTGGAAGAGCAGGGCGAGGACCGAGGCCGCGAGGACCACCAGGAACTTGCCGAACACGATCCCCTCCCGCGGCACGGGGTGGACGAGGAGCGTCTCGAGCGTCCCCCGCTCCTTCTCGCCGGCCACGAGGTCCAGGGCCGCAAGGGACCCGCCGGCGAGGAGGATGACGACGAGGAGCACGGGAAGGACGAGGGCGAGGCGCGCCCGGCCCCGCTCCCGGTCGCTGGCCACGTCGGCGGGCTCGACGGCCACGGCGCGCGAGGGGTCCAGGGCCACGCCCCTCGCCTCGAAGCGCTCCTTCACGAGGTCGCTCCGGTGAGCCTCGAGGGCCTCCTCGACCCGCCGCCGCGCCTCGCGGGATCGGGGCGAGGTGGAGGCGAAGCGGAGCGTGACGCCCTCCGCCCCTTCCTGCCCCCTCAGCTCGAGGTGGGCCGCGAGCCTCCCCTCGCGCAGCTCCTCCTCGAGGAACGGCGCCTCCACGGGCTCGAGCCTCGCCGCCTCGAGCCGGGCGCGGAGCCGGCCGGAGCCGGCCGAGAGCCCGACGCGCAGGGCCTCGTCGCCCCACGGGTCGCGGCTCCCGAGGAGGAGCGACGCCGCCAGGAGCGGATAGAGGAGGACGGGCACGCCCACGGCCAGGGCCAGCGTCCGCCGGTCGCGGAGCGTCTCGACGATCTCCTTCCGGAAGACGAGCCACGCCGCCCCGGCGAGGCCGGTTCTCGAGGGGGCGTGGTTCAGATCAGGCTCCATTCGGGTAACAGGAAAGAGCTCAGCAGGGGCAGTTTGGTAGGGGCAGTATCGTGGGAATGAACGCGTGGTTCATAGCCGGGTGTAACCCGGCGTTGAACCACGCCCTCGAGGGGCCGCCGGACACCGTCAACCCTCCACGAGGGCCAGGAAGATGTCGCCCACCTGCTCGCGGCCCGTCGAGCGGCGCAGGTCCTCGAGGGTCCCGACGGCCCGGAGCTCGCCTCGATGGATGATCGCCACGCGGTCGCAGAGGCTCTCCACCTCGCTCATGACGTGCGTCGAGAAGACGATGCACTTCCCCCGGGCGCGGCAGTCCTGGATGAAGCGCAGCATGGCGCTCGCCACGAGGATGTCGAGGCCGAGGGTCGGCTCGTCGAGGATGAGGACCGGTGGGTCGTGCACGAGGGCTCGGGCGATGGAGACCTTCTGCCGCATGCCCGTCGAGAGCCTCTCGCAGCGGACGTCGGCGAAGTCCTCCATGCCGAGGCCTCGGACCAGTTCGCCGATGCGCTCCCGCAGCGGGTCCGGCGCCAGTCCCTGGAGGCCGCCGAAGTACTCCAGGGTCTCGCGGGCCGTGAGGCGCCCGTAGAGGCCCGTCGACGAGGAGAGGTACCCGATGGCGCGGCGGACCGCGACCGGATCCTGGACGACATCGTGGCCCGCCACCACCGCGGTCCCGCTCGTGGGCCGAAGGACCGTCGAGAGCATCCTCAGCGTCGTGGTCTTCCCGGCCCCGTTCGGGCCGAGGAGCCCGAAGACCTCGCCGGAGCGGCACTCGAAGCGGACCGCGTTCGCGGCAACCACGGGCCCGCGGCGGGGGTCATGGAAGACCTTCGTCAGGTCGCGGGCTTCCACGGCCGGGTCCGGTCCGGCGGCGCTCGCGCCCGCGGCGGGGCTCGCGGCGGCATCAGCCACGGGGGGCGCCTCCCCGCCGGAGCCGTGCCGGCACCACGAGCGCCAGCGCCCGGGGGAGCGGGAGCCCCTGGCCAGTCCAGAGCGACTCATCGCGGAGGAGCCGTGCCCCGAGGAGGAGCGCCGCCGCGACGTAGGCCGCCGAGGAGATCACGCAGATGGCCGCCGGCGCGGCCGCGAGCCTGCCCAGGAGCGCCTCCCGGAACAGCGCGGAGACGTTCACGACGGGGACGAGGGCGAGGGCCTCGGTCAGCGCGCCGCCGCCGCTCGATGCGAGGGCGGCGGGCAGGAGCGCAAGGACGTAGACCGGCGTCACGTACGCCTGCCCTTCCTTGAAGCTCCGCGCCGCGAGACCGATCAGCATCATCACGGCGCCGAGGAGGAGCGCGAGGAGGAGCGCGGCGGTGCCGGTCGCCAGGAGGGCCCAGGGGCTCACCGGGGGGGCGTCGAGCCCGAGCTGCGAGCCGAGCTGGAGGAGGGTCAACCCCATGCTCGCGACATTGATGGCGAAGGCGAGGAGCGCGAAGGCCGTGACGGCCAGGTACTTGCCCAGGACCAGCGAGGACCTCGAGACAGGGGCGGCCAGCGTCGTCTCGAGGGTCCCCCGCTCCCGCTCGCCGACGGTGACTTCGAGGGCCGGGTACAGGGCGCCGAGGGCCGTCACCACGGTCATGAGGAGAGGGAGGACGTGGCTCGCGATGGTGCGGGCGATGTCCTCGCGCGTCGAGAGGTCCCTCGCCGCGAGGGGCGCCGCGTCGAGGACCTCGGGACCGGCGCCGGCGGATCGGGCCGCATCGAGCAGGACCTGGCTCCGGTACGCGGCGAGGGCTTCCTCCAGGCGCTCCCGGGCCCTGCGCGAAGCCCCGCGAGCGGAGTTGAAGTAGACGCGGGCGGAGCCAGCCCAGGCCGCACCCCCGGCGCCCTCCCGCGACGGCGTGAACGCGAGCACGGCGTCGGCCTCCCCCGCGAGGATCTTGGCCCGGGCGGCCGCCCGGGAGTCCGAGGAGCCCTTCGCCCCGAGGAGGACCTCGAGCCCTTCGCGCCCGGCGAGGAGCTTCGCGAGGGCCTCGTCACGGGAGCCATCGACCACGAGGACCCTCGATGCCGTCCTCTCCTCCACGCCGCGCGCGTAGGCGAGAACCTGGACGATGCCCCAGACGAGCCCCGGGTAGAGGAAGAGCGGCACGAGCACCGAGTAGATGACCGTGTGGCGGTCGCGGGCGAGGCCGCGGACCTCCTTCCGGAAGACGACCCACGCCTCCCGCAGGGCTCCGCCGGTGCTCATGAGGTCAGGTCCCGGTCGTGGAGCGCCCCGCGGGCCAGGAGGCGCCGGAAGCGATCGGCGGTGCGGCGGACGCCTTCCTCGAGCGGAGTGTGCGGCACTCGCCCCAGGAGGTCCTCGAGCCCCGTCTCGAGGAAGTCGTAGGCGACGGGGATCGTGGGGCCCTCGGCCCGGATCCGTCCCACCGCTCCCGGCACGACGCGCTCGATCACTCCCACGAAATCGTCCACCGAGAGGATCTCTCCGCGCAGGTTGAGGGCCCGCGCCCCCTGCGTCGCGGCCCGCGAGCAGCCGATGAACACCCGAGCCACGTCCTCGACGTAGTTGAAGCCCGTGGTCCCGGTGAAGCCGATCGTGTAGGGCCGGCCGAGGACCGCGCTCTTCACGGCCTTCGTGGGCCCGCTCGTCACTCCCACCTCTCTCCCGACGCCGTAGACGGCGAGCGGCCTCAAGCCGACGCTCGGGACCCCGTGGTCGAGCCAGTAGACGCGGGCGTTTCCCTCGTTGGCGGTCTTGAAGACGCCGTAGTGGGTCCTCGGCACGTGGTGCGCCCCGTCGTCGATGGGTCTCGGGTAGTCCTCGACCCGTCCCGCGACGGCGGCGCTGGACGCGTAGACGACGCTCCGGACCCTGCCCCCTGCCCTGCGCGCGGCCTCGAAGACGTTGAGCGTC
>JACQVW010000388.1 GCA_016209535.1 Planctomycetota bacterium
CTCCGAAATCGAGGCGGAGGCAGCCGCCGAAGACCCCGGCCGGCGTCTGGACCTCCTCGTCCCGGGACGCCGCGGTCACCTTGACGCGGTCGTCGCACTCGAGGAGGTCCCGGTGGACGAAGGAGCCCTCCAGGAACCGGTAGTACGGGACGAAGCCTTCGCCCGGGAGCTCGATGTCCAGGGCATCGGGCGAGCCCCCGATCCGCGCCTGGCGGCCTCCGAGGTCCACGCGGTAGGCGTCGCCCTCGAGCGCGAGGACCGTGGTCGCCGTCCTCCAGCCGTGGGTCTCCTCGACGTAGGTCCACCGGTTGCCTGGGTCCAGTGGGAAGTAGCGCGGCGGAGGCACGGCCAGAGCCTCGGCGGCGACCACGAGGACGATCCCCAGGACGACGGCACAGGCTGCGGCACGAGGCCTCATGGCTACCTCCCAGGGAGCTACGCTCCCTGCATCAAAGGTCGCGAGCAGCGCCCGACACCCAGGGAGGCATTGTACCGGAGGACCCGCGGCGATGCTACGGGCTAGATCGGCCGAGATCGGCCTACATCGGCACCTGCCACTGCTCGGCGCGGACGTTCTCGGCGACCTTGAGGCCGCCCCGGGCCACGAGGCGCTTGTAGTCGCTCGGCCGGATCGTCCTCGCGCAGTCGTAGCCCTCGTCGCGGAGCTGCGTCTGCACCTTCTCGCAGAGGCCGTGGATCTCGGAGCCACCGCCGGTGAGGATGATGTTCTGCATGACGTCGACGATCGAGTCGGAGTCGCAGCGGCTCAAGAGCTCCTTCACGCCCTTCAGGATGAACGGCGTCATGGAGTCGCAGGCCTCCTGCAGGATCTCGGCGAAGTCGAGGACCTGGGGCCGCCCGTCGACGTACACCTTCACCTTCGCGTCTCGCGGGTAGCCGCCGACGAAGGAGTACTTCTCCTTGAGCTGCGTGATCGAGACGCGCGTCAGCTTCAGGTCGGGGTACCGCCGGCTGATGCCCTGGTAGAGCATGTCGTCGACGAAGTTGCCGGCCTTCGGGAAGCTGATCTGGTCCTCGGCCGTCGGGAAGTAGCCGCGCACGAGGCAGAGGTCGGTGGTCCCGGCGCCGATGTCCACGATCAGCGAGTGCTTCGTCGGGTCGGTCTCGCCGCTCGACCGCTTGAACGCGGGGTCGTCGCGAAGGCCCATCGCCGCAAGGAAGGGCTCGGGCACGATCAGCATGCGCTCGAGGACGCCCACGAGGGTCGAGCGGATGTCCTTCTGGCGCTGGGGCGAGGCGTTCGCCGGCGCGCCGACGACGCCCCAGAGCCTCCTCGAGCCGTCCGGGTCCACCAGCGAGCGGAGGTGCTGCGTGAAGACCTTGCAGACATCGACGTCGTGGACGAAGCCCTCGTGGAGGGGCCACTTGAGGTCCAGGTGCAGCCGGAAGCTGAAGCCCTCCTCGCCGAAGAGCACCTCGGACTCGCTGTGCAGGATACCCGTGAAGATGCCGGCCTTGGGGTATCCCACGACGCTCTTCTCGGTGTCCTTCTTGAGGTCGAGGGCCTGTCCGTCCTGGGAGCCCACGATCACCGACGTGTTCGTGCCCAGGTCGATTCCCACATGGACGACGGTGGACTCCGCCACCCCCACCGCCGCCGCCCCGGCCGCCCGCTTCTCTTCCCTGCTGCGCGTGTTTTCCGCCTTGACCATGGTCCTCGGTTCGCTCCTCGAAAAAAGTGACTCTCGGGGCTGCTTCCCCGGTCCCGAATGATCCCGTGATCCCGCTCCCGCCCTCCTCAGCCCTGGCCCCCGGGCGCGGCCGCCGCGCCCCTCGCCGCCTCCGCGTCCTTGCTCCTCTGGATCAGCTCGGTCACCCTGGCGATGAGCCCGGCCTGATCCACGATGGGCTTCGCCAGGTAGTCATCGGCGCGGCTCGTCTCGAGGAAGCGCTCGCGGTCGCCCCTCATGGCGTGGGCCGTGGCCAGGAGGACGGGGATCCCCGCCGTCGCGGGGTCCCCCTTGAGGCGGCGCGTGATCTCGAGGCCATCGACGAGCTGCCCGTCCAGGCGGCAGTTGGGGACCGACACGTCCATGACGACCAGGTCGGCGGCCCGGGAGCGGGCCAGGCGCAAGACCTCGCTCGGATCCTCCGTGATGGTGACCTGGAAGCCTCCGCGGCGCCGCAGGATGGCATCGAAGAGCCGGGCGTTCATCTTGTCGTCCTCGACGACCACTACGTGAGGCATTCCGTCCTCCCCCGTCCTCTCCCGCAGAGCCCTCCCGCGCCCGACGCGGCCAGCCTTCTGCGCCGGCCTCGAGCGACCGCGCCCTCCGAGATCGAGCAAGTATAGCATCCGTCGCGGAACGTGGGCAAAGCGGGCGCCGCACTACAGCAGGCGGCCGCACAGCCGCATAGCCTCCTGGCCGCGCTCGCCGCTTCGCAACCTCCGTGCCCGGCTCCTTGCCCCGCAGAGGGGGGGGACGAGGATGCCTGGCTGCTATAATCGGAACCATGGCCCTGGAGCCGCGAAGATGATCGTCTGGTCCACCATCGAGGTGAGCTGCCCCATCTGCAGCCACAGGACTCGCCTCCGCGAGCTGGGGAGCGGCTTCGGCACGGGCCAGGACTCCGACCTCCTGGTCCGGATGGCCGGGAAGCACATCATCCAGGCCGAGATCCACACGTGCCACAAGTGCCGTTTCTCGGGCTACCCTGCGGACTTCAAGAGGACGATAAGCCCCGCGGCCCGCAGGCGCTTCCTCGAGGTCGTCTCGCCGCGCCTCAGGGAGCCCCCCGTGGCGCCCCGCACGACGCCGGAGAGACCGGCGAGCGCGGGCCAGGGCAAGCAGGGCGCGGGCCTCAGCGCGACCCCGCTCCCCGACGTGCAGTATTACTGGGCCTACAGGAGCGCCGAGGCTCTCGCCCTCCCCGCGGTCCAGCAGGGGGAGCGGCTCCTGAGGGCCTACTGGTGCCTGCGGCTTCCGCCGTCCTCCTACCTGCCCCCCGACGTCGTGAGGGCGCTCAAGAAGGCTTACCTCACGCGGGCCATCGAGAGGCTGCGCGAGGGGCTCGCCTTCGAGCGGGACCCGAGCTGGCTCTACCTCCTGGGCGAGCTCTGCCGCAGGAACGGGAACTTCGTCCTGGCCGCGAGCCACCTCCGGCGCTTCCTCGAGCACGAGGGGGGCGCGCGCTACCTGAAGCTCGCCGCGGTGAAGCTCCTCGAGCTCGCGCGGAAGCGCATCGACCAGGATCTGTCCATGGAGGAGATCCTCTACGACGGCGCGCCGGAGCCGAAGCCCCTCGGCGACGGCGCGGGCGGCATGGAGGCGGACGAGCCGGGATCCGAGGAGGCATAGAGCCCCCCGGAGAGCACGGCGCGGGGCCTGAGAGACCAAGGCCCTACGGCTCCGCGAGCTCGCTCGCGACGAGCAGGTAGAAGACGTTGTGGACGAGCCAGGGCTCGTTGGGGCGGAACGAGGGCGACCGGCTGCCGCCGCGGCTCAAGTCGAAGCCGGGGCGGTCCGCGAGGCCCATGTCCGCCACCATGCCGTTGGGGATGGCTCCGGGGACGGCTCCACGCTCGCGGCCGGGGATGGCGTTGTAGCGGTGGTGGTAGCGCGGCGGGTTGAAGGAGCCCTCGCCCTCGAGCATGCAGAGGTCGAGCGGGTTCTTGCCGAGGACCCAGTCGACCTGGTCCGCCGCGTAGACGAGGGCCCGCCGATCGCCCGTGAGCCGGTGGATCACGAGCGCCGCCCAGGCGCGGGAGAGGATCCAGAAGTTCACGCCCAGGCCCACCGTCGGGTGGAGGAACCGTGCCTCTCCCTCCTCGGCGCCCTGGCGCGAGAGGCCGAAGGGGTTCCGGGTGCGGGCGAGCGAGTAGTCCAGGTATCGTCCGAGGACCTCGTCGATGCGCGGCCTCAGGGGATCGGCGGGACGCGCGAGCGCGAAGAGGGCCAGGGCCGCCGCAGCCACGTCCCCGTGGCCGCCGGTCTCGCCGCCGAGCCGCCCCGTCCCCAACGCGTCCGCGACCAGGCGCCCGGCTCCGGCCTCGAGGAACGCCTCGAACCGCGGGTCCCCCGTCGAGCGGTGGAGCTCGAGGGCGCCGATCAGGAGGAGCGGGTTCGTCTCGGCCCCGGCCTGCGACGCGCAGGACTCCCAGAGCCTTCGCCCCCTTGCCAGGCAATCGCTCTCGATCCGGCGCTCGCCGAGGAGCCGCTCGAGCAGGGCCCAGCCCGCGATCGAGAGGGGCGAGTTGGCCTTCCCCGGCGCGATCACGGGGTCGTCGGCGGTGCCCGGCACGTTGTCGGTGTGCACGTCCGGCGCCGTCCAGCGCATCCAGTCGCGCCCCGGCCCCTGGAGCACGTCCCCGCGCAGGGAGCCGTCGGCCGGATCCTGCATCCGGGCGAGGAACCTCGCCCCCCACCACGCCTCGTCGAGGGCATCGGGCAGTGCGTCCCCGTCGCGGTCGAGCTTCCCGAAGACGCCGCCGCGGGCCGCCTGCGCGGCGGCGAGCGCGTAGACCGCGGCCCCGTCGCCGAACTGCCACATGGGCTTGTTGTAGTCGCCGGCCGAGTGCCAGCCGCCCGTGGCGTCGATGCGCGAGCCGTCGGGGAGCCTCGCGTCGTCGAGGTGGCAGGCTTTGTGCCACTGCGGCACGTCGAAACCGCAGCGCTGCACGAAGAAGAAGTCCACCGCCGCCCGCGCCGTCGCCTCGAGCAGCGCGCCGCGGCCGACCGCGAAGGGGTGGGACTCGCCGCGTGTGCCCTCGCAGGCCGCCGCGGCGCGGTACGTCCCCGGCCGGTCGAAGGCCGAGAAGTCCGCCCGCCAGAAGTACCACCCCCAGTCGTCGGGCGTGCCTCCGTGGATGCGGCCCGAGGACGGGACCTCGCCCTCCCAGGCCACCTCGCCCGCCGGCCCGAGGAGCTGGAAGGCGACCGCCGCGCGCCGCGAGGGGAAGAAGCTCGTCGCCACCACGGCGGTCTTGGGGCCCGAGGCCTCGTAGGCCACCTGGTTCGCGAAGACCCGCACCCGCGGCTCGCGCGGGCGGAGGCGGACGAGGTCGAAGTCGTCGAACCAGGCGCGCCCGCCGCGCGCCGCGGCGGCGAGGCGCACCGTCAGCGCCCCGTCGGGCGGCGCCGGGGGCGCGAGGGAGGCGAGCTGCCACTCCCCGCCTTCCACGGGAGGGCTGGCGTCGACCCGCAGCACGCTCCCCACGTCGTCGGCCCACAGGGCGAGGACCTGCGCCGAGGCGCCGGCCTCGGCCTGCGTCCAGCCCGAGAGCCGGAGGCTGTCGGTCCAGGCCGGCACGGGATAGTTGACGGAGGCCACCGCGTACCAGCCGCCCTGCGGCTCGACGAGCAGGCTCGTCTTCCCGCCTCGCTTGACCTCGGCGTCGAGGCGGTGGCTCCCGGCGCGGCTCCCCGCGAAGAGGCCGTCCTTCGCCTCCTCGTTCCAGAAGCCGATGCGCCCGCGGGCGTCGGCCTCGACGCCGGGGTTCCCGATGAAGGTCGCGGCCACGGGCCCCACGCTCGCGTCGTCCAGCTCGGCCCGGCCCTGGACCCAGAACGACACGAGGGCCTCCCGGGCGCTCCCGGAGCTCCACTCGACCGCCACGTGGCGCCAGTCGGCGGTACGCTCGAGGCGAGGGGCTTCCACGGAGCCCGCGGCGCGCCCCTCGCCGTCGAGGAGCCGGACGCCCAGGCGCGCCTCGCCGTCCGGGGCGCGCAGCCAGCCCTCGAGGCGGTAGTC
>JACQVW010000389.1 GCA_016209535.1 Planctomycetota bacterium
CCCGCGCGGCAGCGCCGTGGCATAATCCACGCCCTTCCCGCCACGAGGGAATCCCCATCGAGGCCACACCGATACGGAGTCACATCCAGGGAGTCACATCATGCCTTCAAGGAACGGTTACACGCGCAGGCGGTTCATCAGGACGGCGGGCATCGCGGCCGGCGGCGCCCTCCTCTCGGGGCTCCCGGCCGGCTCTCTCGCCGGCGTGCCCGGAGCGAACGAGTTCCTCCGCCTCGGCTGGGTCGGCGTCGGCGGCCGCGGCTCCTCCCTCCTGCGCCACGCTCTCAACCTGGTCTCGGTCTCGACGCTCCAGGTCGCGGCGATCTGCGACATCGACGCCGCCGCCCGGCAGAGGGCCGTCGCCGCCTGCGGCGCCATGAAGCCCGCGGGGATCCAGGACTACCGGGAGCTCCTCGAGCGGAAGGACGTCGACGCGGTGATCATCGCGACGCCCATCCACCTCCACGCGGAGCACGCGGTGGCCGTCATGAAGGCGGGGAAGCACTGCTACTGCGAGAAGCCGCTCGGGCGCACGCCCCAGGAGGTCAAGGCGGTCCACGAGGCGGTGAAGGCCGCGGGGAAGAAGTTCCAGGTGGGCTTCCAGTGGCGCTACCACAATGGCTTCCTCGCCCTCGTGGACGCGGTCCAGGGCGGAGCCGTCGGCAAGGTCCACTTCGTGACGGCGGCGCGGCACGTGGGGGGTTACCCGACGTCGGGGTGGTACGTGGACCGGAGCCTCTCGGGCGACCTGATCGTGGAGCAGGCGGTGCACGAGATGAACATCTTCTGCTGGATGCTCAAGGCCCACCCGCTCCGGGCCGCGGGCTTCGGCGGCATCAACGCTCTCAAGGACGTGCCGCCGGGCCGCACGATCATGGACCACTACGGGGTGACCTACGAGTTCCCCGAGGGGATCGACCTCCAGTACAGCCACTGCGTCTACACGCCCTCGGGCTTCGGCGGCCTCCACCAGACGGTCTACGGCTCGGACGGCCGGGGCGTGAGCCTCGAGGACACGACGCGCCTGAGCTTGACCAAGGACGGCAAGAAGACGACGACCCAGATCCCGCTCCCCCCGGACCAGGACGCCACGGAGGCGGCTCTGCAGTCCTTCGCCCAGTCGATCCGCGAGGACAAGGAGCCCCTCGCCAACGTCGACGCGGGCCGCAACGCGACCCTCATGGCCATCCTGGGCCGCACGGCGATCCACGAGCGGCGCGTGGCGGAGTGGAGGGAGATGGAGGTGTGAGGGCCGCTCCCGCGGCGGGCACTTCAAGGAGTCAGACCATGACCAAGCTCAAGCCCGTGACACCCGGCGAGCTGCTGCGCGAGGAGTTCCTCAAGCCCATGGACCTCTCGCAGTATCGTCTTGCCAAGGAGATCGGTGTGCCCGCTCAGCGGATCGCTGAGATCGTGGCGGGCAGGCGTGCCATCACCGCAGATACCTGCGCCTGTGTCGGTTCTTCGGCCTTTCCAACGGATACTGGCTGCGAGCCCAGGCGGCCTACGACACGGAGGTTGTTGAGAACGCCCTCTCCGACACGCTGAAGAAGATCAAGCCGTGGCGCGAGCTTCGGCCCCACGTCGCACACAAGGCATAGCTGGACCACGCGACCAGGCACTGGTACCCGGCACCGGCCGGTGCTCGGACGCCGGCGCGGCGTCGCCCGAGGTCAGGACCCAGGTGCTTCCCGGCCAACCGACGCGCGGGCCTTCACGCCGTCCGGGCCGCGCGCAGGTCCTCGTGCTCGAAGGCCGAGGCCATGCGGTCGACCTCCGCGGGCGACAGCCCTTGCCGCGCCGCCTCCTGGCGCCAGGCCGCCACGGCGTCTCCGACCTCGGCGGCGATCGCCCGCGCCTCGCCCTGGTCCAGCCCGAAATAAGCCGCCACGCCCAAAGCCAAGCTCAGCGCGGCGGTGCCATCATCGAGGTCGATGGTCGTCGAGAGCACGCGGGGCTTGATGTCCACGGGCACGGGACGAGCCCGGGGCCAGCAGCAGACGCAGGTCCTCGTCGCTGTCGGAGCCGCTGATGACGCGCTCGGCGGCCGAGAGCAGGCGCAGGAGCTCGACGAGGGGCGGGATGCGGGTGGCTTCCTGCATCGTGAGAAAGGGGCCGCCTTCCCTTTGAGCGAAGCGGAGCGCGCCCTGGCGGGCCTCGTCGTCGACGCGAAGCAGGTAGTCGATCTCCTGGAGGGTGCGCGGTGTCTCGCCGGCACCTTGTGCTCGCCGTCGTTCCGCGCGCCTCATGAGCACCCGTCCCCAGCGGTCGGGCGCGGAGTCACCCAGGGCGCCGAACAGAGGCCGGCCGGCGGGAGTGTGGAACGGGCCCGGACCGAGGGTGAGGGCGGGCTCGAGCGAGAAGCGCCCCGGGTGCGTGAGCCAGGCCGCATCGTACTCGAAGGAAGCGCTCTCCTTGCCCCGGCGCGTGCGCGCCCACAGCCGTCCGGCCAGCACCGGCACTCCCTCGAGATCCACATGGACGAGGATCTGCGTGTCCATCAGACGCCGACCTCGCGGCCCGGCGGAGCGGCCTTCGGCCGGCGCCGGATGCGCTGGGGCAGGCGCTCCTCCTCAAGGGCGAGGCCGAGCGCGTCCTTCCCTGGGTCGGCGAGCTCACCAAGCCGCTCCGCAAGGCCCAGCACGAAGAGAACCGTGGCGTAGGTGCCCAGGGACACCCCGGGGTGGCCCTTCTCGAGCTTGCTGAGCGTCATGCGGCTGATCGAGGCGCGCTCGGCCATCACCGCCACCGGGATGCGCCGCCGCCGCCGGGCGTCGCGCAGATCGTGGCCCAGCTTGCGCAGCGCTCGGGTGACCGGAATCGGGAGCCTTGAGTGTCTGGCGGTCATGTACCGTCCATAATTATATACGTTAACCCCTATTTAGTATAACTTTTTGGACGCAGAGGCAGGCCTCAACCGACACGCCGACACGCCGTCGCAACTGCCGTGCGTCGACCCGGCGGTACCACCTTCCTTTCTTCCCGTGCTCGGGATCGGCCCCGTCGGCTGCGCGTCCTATTGCGCCCACCGAGGCCGAGACGCGGCGGACGTGTCCACGCTGACGGTGGAGACTTCCAGTGAGAACCACAAGAACCTCACGGTCCTCCGCTTTCACCTGAGCGAGGATGGGACATCGATCACCCTCTTTCTGAAGGACACCACCTACGTAAACGTTCAGGCGAGAGCTCTTCCACGACGTACCGCGGCGGCTACAATGCAGCCATGCCGATCCACGACTGGACCAGGGTCCCAGCAGGGATCTTCCATCACCTCCACGGGACATGGCTCTTCGAGCTCGCGGGAGAGCTCAACGAGGGCATCCTGCCCGCCGGGTACTATGCGCTCGGGGAGCAGGTCATGAGCGGCGCGGTTCCGGACGTCTTGACGCTGGAGAGGCAGGGGCCGCTGCCGGCGCCGGCGTCGTTTCCGGAGAACGAGGCGCAAGCAGCCTCGTCGGAGCCGACGGCCACCCTGACTGCGGTGGCTGCCGACCCCAGCTTTCCACCCCGGCCGCGCGTGATCGCCATCCGCCACGTCACCGGAGACCGGGTGGTCGCGATCGTGGAGATCGTCTCCCCCGGGAACAAGCGCGATGCCGCCGAGCTGGGCGCCTTGGTGGAGAAGACGGTGGTCTCGCTCTCGAAAGGGATCCACCTCGTCCTCATCGACCTGCATCCCCCGGGAGCCTTCGACGCTGACGGCCTCCACAATGTCATCTGGAGAGAGCTCGGGCAGGAACCGACCGCGTTCTATCCAGAACGCCCGCTCGCATTCGTGAGCTACGTTGCCGCGCACGACGTCAAGGCCTATATCGAGCCGCGATCGGTCGGTGAACAGTTGCCGGCGGTGCCTCTCTTCCTCTCGGTGCGAAAGCGGGTCTCGCTGCCGCTTGAGTCTTCCTACCGGAAGGCCTTTGCGAAGGTCCCCGCGCACCTGCGCGAGGTCCTTCAGGCGTAGCAGCAGTCCGCGCCCGCGCCACATGGCGCGCCGTACCGCCGTACCCGCCATGGCGGCCGTGCCGCAGAGCTTCGCCGGCGATGCTGCGAGATCAAGCCGTCACGGCGGTTCGAGCCGCTTCGTTCGCGGCCGGACCCAGCAGCCAGCAGCGCGGGCATCGCCGGCGCGCCGCGTGACTTGCCTCAGCGTGATGGGTACGCCGTCGGCCGCCAAGGCACCCAGGACGGCAATATGGCGAGAGCATGGTCCGCTGGACGATTCGAGTCAATGCGCGACTTGCATTCGCGCCGGACAGCACAGCATCCGCGTGGCCGATCCGTGCCGGCTCTGCTCCCGCGCACCCGCCTCACGAGAGCGATCCCTTGGGCCGCATCTTGAGCGCCGTGTAGAGCCGCAGGGCCCGCCAGGCGCCTCGAGGCCAGCGCGACTCCTCGATCAGGTCGAAGTGCCGCTCGAGGACCGCGCGGACGTGGGCCCGCCTGTCCCCGTAGTCCTTCGCGGCGCTCTCGCCCATGAAGATCCTCAGCCCCAGGTCGCAGAGGGCCGAGGCCCCCGGCGTGACGACGAAGAGCGCTCCGCCGGGCTGGAGCACGCGGCGGAGCTCCCGGGATGCGGCGCCGGCGTCCTCGAAGAACTCCACGGCGCTCACCATGACCGCCGCGTCGAAGAAGCGGGAGCGGAAGGGCAGCTCCGCCGCGTCGGCGACGAAGAGCCTCGCCCGGATGCCGTGGGCCGCTGCGGCCTTCTCCACCTCCGCCGCGAGCGGGTGGATGTCGACGCCGTAGAGGGAAGCGCAGTGGAGCTGTAGCTGCGGGAGGAAGATCCCGCTCCCGTAGGCCACCTCGAGCAGGCGGTCGAACCTCGACCCCGATATCAGGTCCACGACCATGCGGAACCGCCTCCTCTGGAGCCAGCCCAGGAGGGGCCTGTAGTTCCAGTCGGCGTGGTCCACGGGTCCCGTATGCGTCAAGGCCGCCCGGGACAGCAAGCGCAAGCGGTGAGAGGTAAGGGCCATCGACACCTCCGGTGCCGAGCGACGTCCGGCGCTCCAGGAGGCCGACTTGGACTCTCCCCCACCTCGGTCCGGACAACACCTGTATTCGAGCCGAAGCCGAGGAGGCGGTCAAGGAGGCAGGTCCCGCGGCCCCGCGGTCACCGGCGGCCCCCGCCGAGGCACCGCTCACGCAGCGCGGGGTCTTCTGCCCCTGCCTACCCCTTCCTCCCCTCCACCAGGTCCGCCGCCTCCTGGATGAGCAGGATCGTTCCCCGGACCGTGTCGTCGCTGCCGAGGAAGGGAGACTGGGTCAAGACGAACTGAGCGGGGACGCCCTTCGCCTCGAGGCGCACGCGGACGCGGTGCGTCGCGCCGTCCCTCTTCGCCTCCTCGAAGCGCTTTCGGAAGGCCTCCTTCGCAAGCGGGGTCGCCAGGGTGAAGAGGCTCTGCCCCAGGGCCGACTTCTCGGAAAGGCCGAGGATCGCCTCGGCGCCGCGGTTCCAGCTTATCACCCGGCCGTGGCCGTCCACGACCACGAGGGCGGCGGGCAGGGACCGGGTGAGGCTCTGCGAGAAGATCGTCTGCAGCTTCGCCTCGATCTCGTGCTCCACCTTCTCCGTGATGTCCTCCGCGATGAGGACGGCGCCCAGGACCTCGTCCTCGGGTCCGAGGATCGGCTCGAAGCCGAGGTGCACGTGCCGCACCTTGCCCTCCTCGTCGGTGAACGAGGTCTGGGGCATCAAGGCGGGCCTCCCCTCGCGCAGCACGCGCCTCGAGAGGTCGATGACCTCGTCGCCGAGCCCCTTCACGCGCACCTCGTAGAGGAGCTTCCCGAGCACGCTCCCGGCGGGACGCCCCCAGAGCGCCTCGGCCCTCGGGTTCCACGCGAAGACCTTGAGCGACGCGTCCACGGCCACGAGGGCCGCGGGGATGCAGCCGTCGACGAGGGTCCCCTGGAACCGCCGGATCCCCTCCGCCTCGCTCCGCGCCCGCTCGAGCTCCTTCCCCAGGCGGTCGATGGAGGCCATGAGCTCCCGCCGTTCGCACTCCGCGGCCTGCAGCCGCAGGCTCGTCTCCTCTCCCGACCGGGAGGAGGCCTGCGCGGCCTCGAGCCTCGAGCGCAAAGCCCGCTCGGACGCCTCGGCCTCGGCGAGCCGCCGGGCCGCGTCGGCCACCTTGCGGTCCGCCTCGGCGGCCTTCACCTCGAGCTCCCCGAGGCGCGAGTGCCAGCGCGCCTCGGTCTCGGTGAGCTGCGCCTTGAGCCGCAGCCGCTCCTCCTCGCTCGAGCGCAGCCGCCTCTCGGCCTCCCGGCACGCCTGCTCGTGGCGCGCGGCGTCGGCCCTGGCCGCATCGAGGACCCTGTCGGCGGAGTCTCGGCCGGCCCTCGCCTCGGCCTCGCGGGCCTCGGCGAGGTCCCGGAGCCGCTTCGTCTCGGCGAGGCTCGACTGGAGGGCCTTCTCGAGGGCCTCCTTGGCCGGACCGATCTCCTGCTCCTTGACATCCAGCGACCGGCGCGTCCGCTCGAGGTCCAGGCTCGTCTGCTCGAGCTGCGCCCTCAGCGCCTCGGCCTCCTGCCGGGCCCGCGCGAGCCCCTCCGCCTGCTCCGCGAGCTCGACCTTGCGCGCCTCGAGGGCGCGGGCGGCGTCCACGGCCGCGCGGCGCTCGGCCAGGAGGTCTCTCGCGAGGCTCGCCGCCTCGCCGCGCAGCCTCGCGACATCCTCCTCCAGCTCCCGGTGCCGGGTCGCGTCGCGGGAGGCCATCTCGGCCCGCAGGGCCCCGAGCTCGTCCGCGTGGAGTTTCGCCTCGGCCTCGAAGTGGGCCCGCTCGTCCTTCGCCGCCTCGAAGGCCCTCCGCAGCGCGTCGAGCTCCTTCCCGCGCGCCTCGGCGAGGCCCCCGAGCCTGCCCGCCTCCTCCTCGGCCTCGGAGATGCGCGCGTCGAGGGCCGCCCTCGCAGCCTCCAGCTCGGCCAGCCGCTCGTTCAGCCGCTCGCGCTCCTCGGTGAACTCCCGCTCCTTGCGCTCGAGGTCCTTCTGGAAACGGCCCTCCTCCCGGTAGATCTCCTTGATGGCCTCGCGCAGCTTCTCCTCGCCGGCCCTCGCCTCCTCGAGCTCCCGGCGGGCCGCCTCCTCGCGGCCCCTCGCGTCGGCGATGGCCCCTTCGAGCCCCTTCAGGGTCTCCTCGAGGAGCGCGGCCTTCCGCACCGCGTCCTCCTCGCGCCCCTTCGCGGCGTCCGCCTCCGCGATGACCTCCCGCTCGCGGCGCCAGGCCCCCTCGCGGTCCTTCTTGAGGAGCTCCGCCTCGGCGCGGACGCTCTCCATGTCCCGCTCGAGGGCCGCCTGCCTCTCCCCGGCCGCGGCGAGGTCGGCGCGGAGCGATGCCTCCGTCTCCCGCGCCGTCGCCAGGTCCTCGACGAGGCTCTCGCCTTGTCGCTTCGCCTCCTCGATCTCGGCGGCGAAGGCCGCCACGCGCTCGTTCCACTGGGCCTGCAGCTTCTCCACCTCGGCCGCGACGCGCTCCTCGATCTCCTGGTCCCGTTTCTCGCCGAGGATCGCAGCGAGCCGCTCGACGGTCGTGTCGAGCTGCGAGACCTTCGCGCTCGCCTTCTCGAAGTCGCCTTCGATCCGGAGGAGCAGCTCCTCGCCCTCGGGCGGGAGCCCCCGCTTCTCCTGGGCTCCCTGTTCCACGAGGTGCGCCACCTTCTCCACGACGCCGTGGGTCGTGTCCTTCACCTCGCTCCGGGCCTCGGAGAGGTCCTTCCGGACCTCGACGAGGGCCTCGGCGAGCCGGGCGACCTGCTCCCGGACCTCCTTCACCCCTTGCTGCGGCGCGTCCTCGATCTCCTTCAGCTTCTGGTGGAGGAGATCCTGAGTGTAGCTCGCGAAGGTCTTCCAGTTGATCTCGAACTGGCTGATGAGGTCGTGCTTCGCCTCGTCCTTCGGGCGTGGGGGAGGAGCGGCCGGCAGCGCGGCGCTCGAGGGGTCGGCGGCGGCGCGCGGCGGCGCTTGACGCGGCGGGGCGCGGCGCCGGGACCGCGAGGCGAGGAGCGCCGTGAGGAGCCCGAGGGCGGCGGTGAGCCCGCCCGCGGCGTGAGCCCCGTGCCGCTCGAGCCAGGGCCGCCCTCCCGTCCGAGCGGCGACCCCGGGCGTCGCCGACGCGGCGAGCCTCGCCGCGTGCGCCGGCGCCAGTGTCACGCCCCATGCGCCGAAGACGCGCCCCTGCCTGTCGGACAGAAGCGTCCAGCGGCCCGCCTGCGCCGCCTCGTCCGCGAAGGCGGGGTCCGCGCTCGAGCCCGCCTGGAGGAGCAGCTTGTGAAAGTCGCGCAGCACTTCGGCTTCCAGGCGCTCTCCGGCGAGAACGACGGGCTCGTCCCCGGCGCCGTGCCCGATCACGTGCCACCGGTGCCTGTCTCCCTTCGAACGCAGCAGGCCCTTCACGACGGGCTCGAGGGACTCCAGGGCCACTCCTCCGAGGACGACCGAGTGCGGGGCATCGGGCCGCAACCAGACGGGCGCCCCCGCGGCGAGGGAGAGGGCCTTCGCCGGGGTCGCGTCGCCCTGGAACCGCCCCGGAGGCCGAAAGTACTCGGAGGGGAAGGCCTCGACGCCGCTCCAGGGCTTCCCGTCGCGGAAGACGGGCTCCGCGGCGACGACCACTCCGGCCCTCGCCAGAGCCGGCGCGACCTCGTCCTCGACGGTCGGCTCGCCGGCCCGAGGCCGCGCGAGCGGCGGCGCGACCACCTCGTTCTCCTGGGTCACGAGGACGAGGAGGTCGAGCCTCAACGCTCCCCTCGCCTCCGCGAGGCTGCCCTCGATCGCCCTCGCCAGCTCGGGCCTCGCGGCGGAGTCCGACTCCCACCTCCCGAGCTCGTCCTTCAGCGCCTGGGTGACGACGCCGCGGACCTTGGCCTCCAGGGCGCTCCTCTCGCGCTCGAGGGTCGCCTCGACCTCGCGGAATGCGCCACGGAGGTCCTCGAGCTCGTTCGGGGGGAGGCGCACGGCCTCGCCGGACGCCGCAGGTGCGCTCTCCTCGGCCGCCTTGGCGGTATGGAGGGGAGGCTGGACGTAGAGGTAGGCCGTCGCCGTCGCCCCGAGGGCGCAAAGCGTGGCAGTGATCCAGGTGAGTAGCTTCATCCCTTCCCCTCGTGTTGGTGGCCCAGGATCTGGCTGGATGCCCGGCAAAAAACTGTACGATGTGCAGGCCGGGCCCGTCGAATCGAGCCTCCTCCCGGCGAGAGCGGCTTCCTCCTCGAATCCTCGAACCCGACTCGGGCGTGGTTCAAAAACCGCGATTACGCGATTTAGAACCACGCTTGTGCTCTCCCCCCTCGGTCCCCCCGGGGGGACGACCGGAGAAACTTTCGCCGAAGGGCCGAAAAAACTCAAGATCCCCTCCCGCCCGGCCGATAACTCGACAGGACGACCCCGGTAAGCCCCATGGGAGGTGACCCAGGAATGACCGAGAAGCACGAGAGCTTGAGCGGCGGCAAGGGATGGGCGGCGGCCGGCGCGGCATCCTTGCCCGAGCGGCTCCACCCCGGAACGAGGACGGCAGGGCTCGAGCCCCGTTCGACGGCGCCAAAGCCGCCGGAAGGGGGCATGTCGCTCGAGCGGCAGCTCCTGATCGAGCACCTCCCGGGCTGGGACGGGGGCGCCTGGCCCCGGACGTCGCGGCGGAGCTGGCACGTGGTCTTGGGCCTCGTCCTCGCCGCGGTCTTCGCGCTCGCGCTCCTCTTCTTCCTCGAGGAGCGGAAGGGGTGGCACGACAGCGTGGCGACCCTCGCCAACCAGCTCGAGACGGCCAAGGACGAGGCCCGCGTGCGCGAGGAGGCGCTGCGCCGCGAGGGCGCCGAGAAGGAGCGGCTCCTCGCCGAGCGGAGGGCCGAGAACCAGAGCCTGGTGGCCCTCACGGAGCGTACGCTGGCCGAGCTCAAGAGCAGCCTGGACGAGGCGCGGGCGCTCCGGCGGGAGAGGAGCGAGCTCGAGGAGGATCTGCGAGAGGCGGCCCGCGCCCCGCGCAGGTCGCCGGTCGACCAGCTCCTGATCCGCATGCCTCGCTGGCTCGAGGCGGCGCTGCGGGCGGTAGACGCGGCCGGGGTCCCGGAGGACGGAGTCCCGGAGCGCGCCGCCGAGGCCGGGCGGGAGTAGCGCGCCGAGTGCACCGGGAGCCCCGGCCGTCCGATATACTCCAGGGCCGCCGGAAGCTCCCTGGCGGCCGCCCTCGATGGCAAGCAAACCTCTCCACCTCGTGGCTTTCTCGGCGCTCGCCGTCCACGGGGCGCTCTTCCTCTGGATCGCCGCCGACCACGTGGCCTACCCGGGCTTCGTCGAGACGACCGAGGGCGACGCGCTCCAGCACATCGAGCGCGCGGCGGCCCTGCGGCCGATCTATCCCGAGGCGGGATCCGACTTCATCCCGCTCCCGTACATGCCGCTTTACTACCTCGCCGCGGCGCCGCTCTACCGCGCCACCGGCGACTCCTTCGCGGGCCCGCGGCTCCTCTCCGCCGCGAGCGCGCTCCTCGCGGGAGCCCTGCTCTCGTGGGTCGCCTGGCGCGAGTCGCGGTCGCGGGCCGCGGCGGCGCTCGCGGGCGCCTTCTTCCTCTCGAGCTACGCCGTCTCGGACGCCTACCACACGTGCGCGCTCCCCGACTCCTTCCTCCTCCTCTGGCTCGTCCTGGGCTACTGCTTCCTCGCCTACGGCCGCACGCGGATCCACGACGCGGCCTGGGTCGCCTGCTTCTGCCTCGCCTTCTGGACCAAGCAGCACGGCGCCTTCTTCGCGGCTCTCGCCTTCGCCTACGCCGCCGTGCTGCGCGCGAACCGCCTGCCGCGCTGGGCTCTCCTCGCAGGATTCCTCCTGGGCGGACCCGCGGCATACTTCCTCCTGGGGCCCCTCCTCGGCGAGGGGTTCCTCTTCCACACGCTGACGGTCCCGGGCCGCTGGGAGCGCGGCGCATACATCGCCCTGAGGAGGACGGCCTTCGTCCTCACCGTGCTCGTGCCGGCCCTCTGCCTCCTCGCGGCGCAACTCGCGGCGCGCACCACGTCGCTCCGCGAGCGGCGCGTGCACCCCCTCGCGGCCTTCACGCTGATCGCCCTCGCCGCCACGACGGCGAGCATGATGGCCGCGGGGTCGTCCAACAACCACTACCTGCCGTTCATGGCGGTCCTCTGCCCGGCCGCGGCCCTGGGCGCATGGAGCCTGCTCGAGCGCGGCCCGGTCCCTCACCTGGGCAAGGCGCTCGCGGCCTCGGCCGCCGCCGCCGCGGTCATGGTCTTCGCGTCCGTGCGCACCTACGGCCACGGCCTGCACCCGATCCCTACGCACGCCCCGGCGGTCCTGGCGGCGGCCGCGGTCGCCTATGGCATCACGCGGGTGCGGCGGCTCCGGGCCGCGCGACCGGCAGTGGCGGCCGTGGCGCTGAGCCTCGCCCACTTCGGCATCGCCTGGTACGACCCCTTCCAGTTCCTGCGGGAGAAGGGCTTCGAGGAAGGGCTGGCGCGCCTGCGCTCGGAGCTCACGGCAATCCCGGGCCCCGTCGTCTGGATGCCCTTCGGCAACGTCCCCGAGGCCCTGACCGAGGCGAAGCTGCCCAGGGCTCCCTCCTGGGTCTCCATCGAGGACATCGAGCGCCAGAGGGCGCCCGCCGAGGAGGTCGCGGCGACCTTGAGACCGCTCCGCGAGAGCCTCCGCGCCGGGGGGGACCTCTTCGTCCTCACGAACGAGGCCCTCGGCGGCGACACGCGACTCGAGACGTTCGAAGGCCAGCTCGTCCTCGTGAAGGACTACGGCAAGGACTTCGCCGGCGTCCGTCAGATCGCGTACCACTGGTACAGCGGGAGGGGCTTCCCTCGCTACCTCTACAGGAGGCGGTGAATGAGCCCGGGCCCATCCCCTGCGCCGCGGGCGGCCCGGGTCGTCCTCGCCGCAGCCCTCGGCGGAGTCTGGCTCCTCCACGCGGCGGTCCACGAGCCGAGCGAGCCGTTCTTCAACAACGACGAGACGCGCCACGTGATGACGGGTGTCTTCTTCAGGGACAGCCTCGTCGAGGGCGGGCTCCTCCACCCCCGCGAGTACGCCGAGTCCTACTTCCTCAAGTACCCCGCGCTGGGCCTCCTCGTGTGGCCGCCTTTCTTCCACGCCGTCGAAGGGGTCTGGTTCCTCCTGACGGGGCCGTCCTTCCTGGCCGCGAGGGTCCTCGTGGGGCTCCACGCGACGATCGCCTGCCTCTACCTCTTCCTCCTCGCCTCGAGGACGCACGGCCCCGCCCGCGCGGCCTTCGCCGCGGTGCTCTTCGCCCTCGCTCCTCAGACGTTCGTGTACTCGCGCCAGGTCATGCTCGAGATGCCCACCCTGACGTGCTCCCTCGCCGCGTTCTACCACTTCGCCCGCTTCGTCGAGTCGGAGCGCAGGCGGCACATCCTGCTCTGCGCGGTCTTCAGCTCCTTGGCGGCCCTCACGAGGTTCGACGGGTTCTTCCTCTTCCCCGCCTGCGGGCTCTTCCTCCTCGGCTCGAGGCGCCTCGACCTGCTCCTCCGGCGCGAGGTGCTCCTCTCGGGCCTCCTCTTCGCGGTCCTGGTGGTCCCGTACTACGCCTACATGGCGTACGAGGTCGGCTGGTACCAGTGGAAGGCCATCTCCGAGGGCACGACGCCCGCGTCCACCGGCCTCTTCCACGCGAAGAACTTCTGGTACTACCTCGCCGCCCTGCCGCGCCAGCTTGGGCCGTTCGTCGTGCCCTTCGCGCTCGCCGGCCTCGGGCGCGGGCTCCTGCCCGGACGCCTCCGAGCCTCCCTGCCGTACATGGCGCTCGTGGCCGGGACGTACCTCATGGTGGTGCCCGTCGCCGAGATCGAGGCGCGTCACACGATCTACTGGGTCCCGGCCTTCGCGCTCTTCGCCGCCGAG
>JACQVW010000390.1 GCA_016209535.1 Planctomycetota bacterium
GAGCAGCACCTCGCGCGGCGGCGGCGGTTCGGGTTCGGTCTCCATCTCCCTCGGGGGCGGCGGCTCGGCGGAGAGCCTCGACGTGCGGTTGACCTCGGGCTCGGGCGAGACCTTGACATTGAGCCAGCAAGGCGCCGGGCAGCTCACTCTCGAGCTGCGGGCCGCCCGTACCTCCATCCACCTCGAGCAGACGAAGGAGAAGTGCAAGCTGAGGATCAAGGCGGGCGCGGACTCGATCGCCGTGACGAGGAAGAGCTTCATCGAGGTCTTCCAGGCGCACCCCGTCGAGGTGAAGCGGCGCTTCATCGCGTTCCTCGAGAGCCACATCGGCAAGGCGCCCTTCCTGGAGGCTCCCGTGGCGCCTCCCGGGAAGGTCGTCGCCCGCCTGCGGGACGGGGCGGAGCTCGTGGGGGAGCTCGCGGCGGCGGAGCTCCGGCTCCAGACCGCCTACGGTCCCCTCGTGATCCCCCGGGGGGAGCTGGTCCAGGTCTTCTTCCCCGGCTCGGAGCTCGGCGGGGAGGAGGCGCGGGACGTGCCGGCGCCGGACCCGGTCGAGCGGCTCGAGGTGCTCGTGGTGGCGCGGCGCTTCAGCCCCAAGGGCCGGCTCGAGGCGGCGGACTTCCTCTTGACGACGCCCTACGGCGAGCTGCGGCTCGCTGCAGCCGACGTGCTCCACCTGGGATTCGGGCCCGAGGTCCCCGCGGAGAAGCCTGCGGAGAAGGACGGGAAGGCCGGGGCGCCCTAGGGCCCGTCTCTCGCAGGAAGCCTCCTCATGGAAGGCCCTTGGGACCCTTACTCCACGGGCGTGTACGTCCCGCCGTTCCGGGCGACGAGGGCGCGGAGGAACTGCTTGCGGCTCGGCTCCACGACTTTGATCCCGAGGACGTTGATCATCACCTTGCCGCCGTTCGTGCCCGTGACCTCCTGGAGCACGCGGGTGAGGTAGGTCGCCTCGTCCGAAGCATTGCAGTACCCTTCGCCTCCGCCGACGTAGATCAGGGCCTTCCGCCTGGCGCTCGAGGCGAGGGCGCTCTTGAGACCGGCGAGGAGCAGCTCTCCTAGGCAGACGGGCGAGCCCTGGGGCGGCTTCGCCTTGAGGAACGCGGCCGCGCGGGCCTTGTTGGCCTCGGTCGCCTCGACGGGAGTCCCGTTCGCCGGGAACTTCACGAAGTCCTGGCCGTGGGCGTCGAAGAAGAGCGCGAACTGGGTCTCCTTCGTGAACGCCGAGACGCGCTCCATGACCTCGCGCTCCATCTGGCCCAGGATCGCCGTCCGCACCGGGCACCCCGAGCCGGTGCCGGCGATCACGAAGACGTCGGCCTCGTACTCCTGGCCGTAGAGGACCAGGATCTCCGGCGCGTCCTCCTCGGCGGCCTCGCGCTCCGCGATCGCATCGAAGGGGAGGTCGAGGTTCTCCTTGGTGGCCCGGGAGGCGGGGCTGTCGCCCCCCGCGCTCACGAGCGACGCCGCGAGGCCCAGGACCGCCGCACTCACGCCGACGCGCAAACTCCGCTCCATGACGCACCTCCTGTGGCGCTGGAAGCCAAGACCGTCGCACCGACTCGCCTGACAGCCTAACGGCGGGGGGGCGGGGGATGCAAGGGGGGAGACCGTCCCGCCTCCCCGCCCCCCGTGGACGGGCCTCGGGGCCGCGGATACACTCCCGCCCATGCTCGGCGCCGGTGATTACGCCATCGTGGGCGTCTACTTCGTCGTGACCATCGCCCTGGGGCTCCACTTCGCCCGGCGGTGGAAGGGCTCGGAGGACTTCTTCCTCGCCGGGCGGAGCCTCACCTGGCCCCTCATCGGCCTCTCGCTCTTTGCGACGAACATCTCCACGGAGCACTTCGTGGGCCTGGCCGCGGGCGGTTACCGGGACGGGCTGGTCCAGGGGGGATACGAGTGGATCGCGAGCTACTGCCTCCTCATGCTCGCCGGCGTCTTCGCGCCGCAGTACCTGCGGCACCGCGTCTTCACCATCCCCGAGTTCTTCGAGAAGCGCTTCGGCGTGGAGGCCCGCGTCCTCCTGACGGTCTACTTCCTCGCGATGATCGTCCTCACGAAGACCTCGGTGGCCCTCTTCTCGGGGTCGCGCGTCGTCGCCGACCTCACCGGCTGGAGCTTCGAGGCGATCATCTGGACGATCGGGATCACGACCGCGGTCTACACCATGGCGGGCGGCCTCGCCGCCGTGGTCTACACGGACGCCCTCCAGGCGCTCATCCTCATCGGGGGCGCGATCATCCTCACCGCGAGCGCCCTCTGGGAGGCGGGCGGATGGTCGGGCGTGACGGCGCGCCTCGCCGAGCGGGGGCTCTCGGGCCACCTCTCCATGGTCCAGGGACCCTCCGGCGAGTACCCCTTCAGCGGCTACCTGCTCGGGAACTTCCTCACCGGCGGCATGTTCTACTGGTGCATGGACCAGGTGAACGTGCAGCGCGTGCTGGGAGCCCGCGACGTGCGCGAAGGTCGCCGCGGGGCGATCTTCGCCGGGTTCCTGAAGATTATCCCCGTCTTCATCCTCGTCCTGCCCGGCGTCGTTGCGGCCGCGCTCTGGGATGACATCGACGACCCGAACGCGACGTACGGGCGGCTCGTGCGGGAGCTGTTCCCGGCGGGCCTCCGCGGGCTCGTCCTCGCCGCGCTCCTCGCGGCGCTCATGTCCTCGGTCAGCTCCATGTTCAACTCCGCGTCGACCCTCGTGGCGCGGGACCTCGTCGCGCGCTTTCGGCCCGGCGTCTCGACGCGGACCCAGATCCTGGCCGGCCAGCTCGCCCTCGTGGCCGTGATGGTGGGCGGGATCGCCGTGAGCCCCCTCATCGGCCGCTACAAGCACGTGTGGGACTACCTGCAGGAGGTCACGGGGTACCTCTCGGTGCCCTTCGCGGTGGTGGGCCTCACGGGCATCTTCAGCCGCCGCGCGAACCGCGCGGGCGCGGTAGCCGCGGTCATCGTGGGGATCGTCGCCGGCGCGCTCCTCATCGCGGACGCGCACTGGGAGGACGCCGAGGGCGTGAAGGGGCTCTTCCCCTTCTTGCGCCACCCCTGGTGCGGGTCCTTCCTGCACCGGTTCTTCATCTCCACCGTCTTCAGCTTCGCGGCCCTCTGGATCGTGAGCCGGCTCACGCCCCCGCCGCGCGCCGAGGTGCGGGAAGGGGCCTTCCGCGTCTCCGGGCAGGCCGGCGAGGGCGAGTCCCCGAGCGACCTCCGGGCCGCGGGGCTCTGGATGGCGGGCCTCTTCGGGGTGGTGACCGCGCTCTGGTGGGTGTTCCGGTAGGCGCACGGCGCTTCGGCTCGCCGCTCGCTCACCCCGCGCGGTCCCTCGCATCGCCCGCCAGCGCCGCGCCCCCCTCGTCGTGCGGCCCTCGCGCGGCCCGAGCGCCTTCGCAGGGGCGACTCGAACGCCGACGGAGTCCACGACATCGCGGACCCCATCTTCACCTTGGGCTGGCTCTTCCTGGGGCGCCCGGGACCGCCCTGCGTGCGGGGCGCCGACGCGAACGACTCGGGCAAGGTGGACCTCTCGGACGCGGTGTTCTCGCTCGGCTGCCTCTTCCTCGGCCAGGCCTGCCCGCCCCCGCCTCACCCGGGCTGCGGGCCCGACCCGACGGCCGATCCGCTCGCGTGCCGGTCGTCCCCGTGCCCGTGAGCAGGCTGGATCCTGGCCTGTCGCTTGGACGCTTCGCCCCAGGCGGCGGGCGCTCGGTTCAGCTCGGTCTATACCGCCCCGCCTGGAGCGTGGCCGAGTACGACGCCTCCAGGTCCACCATGACCCAGAGCTGGTCGGCACGAAGGAAGAGAGGCACGACGGGGAGTGCCTCCCCCACGCCGACATCGTAGGCCCACTCGCGGACCTCGATCCGCGGCCTGGGATCTTCCCCCGGGATCGCACAGTAGCTCGAGATCCACGCGCGCTCCTCGCCGATGGCGTCCTCCTTGTTCAGTCGCTTGAGCATCTCCTTGCGGAGGGGCACCCGCGGCTGGCGGATCACATCGATCACGAGCAAGTGCACGCCCTCGTAGAGCAGGAAGAGCGCCTTCTCTATGAAGGCCCGGAGCGATTCGGCACGGTCCTTGTTCCCCGGCGAAGCCAGCTCCACTGCCGCGACGAGGCGTGTCTCGTCATGGTGGCTGTAGATTCCCACGAGGGGAAGCTCCGCTGGAGGGTCGAGCACGGCGCTGAGGGTGGCGGCCTTCAGCGCGGGCTCGCTCTTGGTTGGGCGCACTTCGGGCTTTCCGGCCTGATCGAGGATGAGAGCGTCCGGCTCTATTCCCACAAGCAGCTCCGTCGGCCGCGCCTGGAACCCTGGAGGAAGCACCTGGTTCAGGTGCTCCGCGATCTTCGTGATCCAGAAGCTGTGGAAGCTCTTCCATGCGACTCGCGGGTTGGGCCAGTGATGGAGCGGCATCGCGTTTCCTCCGGGGACGCTTGAGATCATAACACGGGGTCGTCTCGCTCGGCCGGCTGTTCCTGGGCCAGGCCGGGAGTGGCAGGTGTCCAGCGGCCCATAGCAGCCCTTCGCATTCACCCCGGCCGACTCGCGCTCCGGCGGATGTAGACCTCGTCGATGGCCGCGCGCCCCGGAAGGGTCACGAGGAAGAGCACGACTCGGGCCACGTCCTCCGGCTGGAGGAGCTGCGAGCGGTCCAGGTCGGGCCGCGCGGCGGCGATCAGCTCGGTGTCCATGCCGCCGAGGGGATCCTCCGCGTCGGGCTGTCGCACCTCGGCGTGGAACCCCGCCCGACGAACGCCTGCTGCGCCACCGAAAGCCCGCTGGAAGGCTCCGTGCTGGTCGCGAGGTCGAAGTCCTGTGTCTGGCGCACGTACTGGTGACACGCGAGCGCCATGGCGCCTGTACCGCGGCCCAGTTCCCGCTTCGCGCACAGCTCGAGGATGTCGCTCGGGTCGTTGAGCCCTCGGGGATTCCCTCCCGGACGCGCCCGTCGAGTGCCTCGACACTATACCCACACCACCCCAGCCTCCCGGCACTCCGGAGCGGCCTCGTAGAGCTTGACGCCGGGTCGTCCGGCCCATATATTTCTGGCAAACACGGGCCGAAGACTGTCCGCATCGGCAAGCTGCCTCCCGACGCGTCGGGAGGATAGGTCCTTGGCGTACCCTTCAAGCGCTCACTATCTCGCACACCCCAGCGGGCCCGGCGTGTCCTCGTCGAAGCCGGGGTCGGGGAAGGGAGGCGGGGGCGGTGGGCCTCCCTGGAAGAGGAAGCCGAGGGTCCAGACCGCGTCGGCGATGTCCACTTGGTCGTCGTCGTTCGAGTCGGCGGCGGCGAGGCAGGCGATCCGGTCGGCGAGGAACAGGTAGCTCAGCGTGCGGATCGGGTCGGCGATGTCCACGGCCCCGTCGCCCGTGGCGTCGCCGCGCACGAACGCCCCCTGGACCTTGCAGGCGTCGCCCAGCCCGTCGCCGTCGGAGTCCTCCTGGAGTGGGTTGGGCGCGTCGCGGCAGTGGCCGACCGCTACTCTCCGAGCTCCCGCGCCTCGGGCGGGGCGTCCGGCTGCGCCCGGAGCCACCGCAGCCAGGAAGCCTCCTCGTCACCGAAGTCCTGGCCGGCGATGCGGCGCAGGGCGCGGGCCGCGTCTCGTCTCATGAACGGATCCCCCAGCAGGCTCACGAGGATGGGCGCGGCCGGCCGATACCTCGCCGCCCCGAGGGCGTGGACGCAGGTCCGCAGCGTGTCGAGCTTGTTCTCCCGATCGGAGAGCTCGCCGACGAGGAACTCGCCGGCCTGCATGCCGAAGTTCCCCGCGGCCGCGATGACCGCGAGCCGCACTCGCTCCACGCTGGTGCTCCGGTAGAGCGCCACGAGGAGAGGGAAGTAGTCCCCAACCCGGCACAGACCCAAGTAGACGACCAGTGCCGCCTTCAAGTCCAGCGAGCGGACCCTCTCCAGCCGCGAGGCCACGAGCTGCACGGCGTCTCGTCTGACGACCGACGGCGCGTTGCTTCGTAGGACGGCGCGCAGCATGGGATCCAGGCTGCCGAGCTCCCGCATGCGGGATCTCGTGGTCCTCTCCAGCCTCTCGCGTCCCGCCCCCACGGGAGGTTCGAGGGCTTCGATGGCCCGCAGGCAGAGCTTCGCGAGGGGCGCGTCGTCGCCGTCGGCGAGGTCGATGAGGTTCCCGAGCACGGCGGGCTCGCCGCGCCTCCCCGCGGCCTTCAGGGCGGCAAGGCTTCGCTGCTTGATGCCGATCTTCATGAGCAGTTTGCCGGCTTCGTCGTTCTCGAGCTCGGCGAGGCCGTCCACGACGGCCGCCGGGCAGGGTGAATGGGCCCTCGAGAGCGCCACCAGGGCATCAAAGGTTCGGGCATCCTCCCGGCCGGCACTCACGGCAACGGGGACCAAGGCATCGATGAGCGCGGGGTCCGGCGCATCGGCCAGGGTCTTGAGGAGAGGTGCCAGGTCCGTCGAGGCCTCCTTCTCGAGGCGCGCGAGCATGCGGGCCTTGTCCCCCGCGAGCTTGGCATGCTCGGCCTGGAGCTGCCGCACCCTGGGGGGCACGGGCAGCTCGCGGAGCTGGTCCTCCTCCCGGGCCGGCCAGGCATCCACTTGCGATTTCAAGTTCCTCTCCATGGCGAGGAGGGTCTCCCTGAGCGCCGTGAGCGAGGCCTCGAATGCCGTCGGGCGTTCGGGGGCGGGGCTCGGCTCGGCCGCCGGGGCGAACCCCGGAACCGCCAGGCTCAGCGCAGCCAGCACAGCCAGGGCGGGCTTCCACGGCAGACCGCGCTCCCCCGCCGATGCGTTCCTCGGCTTGCGTGCCTCGCTCATCTCTTGGTGCTCTCGTGCCACCGGTGCCCGCGGCGGCTCCCGGTCAAATGTCGCGAATCCCCACGACCTCCTTGCGGACGAGGGGCAGATAATCGTAGATGAGGCCTCCCGGCCGGAACAATGCGTTCGAGTAGAAGACACTGAGGCTGTTCCGGATCTTCATGATGATGGTCGCGCTGTCGAGGCTGGTCTCGCCGCCCGACTGCACGCTGTCCTCGCCGAAGAGCGCCCCGACGATCGTCACGCTCGCGCCCGCATCGTCGTCGATGTCGATGTCCGGCGCCCACCCCGCTACGATCACGAGGCCGGTCCACTCCAGGCGCCCACGAACCTGCAGCCGCGCCTTCGTGGAGGGCGTGTTGTCCGTCTGGGTGTTGGGGTCGTAGTCGTCGCGAACGACGAGGATGCCGCATCCGCGGAACGTCTGCCCGGCGTCTACCGTCAGATTCCCCGTGACGAAGGTGACCCCGGGGCTCGAAAGGTCGCCGTAGGTGCCGCTGTGGCTGCCCGAGCCGAGCTTCGTGACGGTCGAGCTCGAGGCGTACTGGTTCCACAGCGCCCAGGCGAAGTCCTGGACGTCGGGGAGGCTCGGGTCGACGGGGTAAGGGTAGTCCGGGGAGCTCTTGTCGGTCGTGTCGTAATAGGTGCTCGTCGGCGCGGGGCTGACATTGATGGTCGGGTCGTTTCCGGCGCCGGCGGAGTTCGCGAACCACGCCTCGACGTTGAACTGGCCGATGGGGTTCTGCGAGGCCCATATCTCGTAGGGGTGCGGGCTGCTCGACGGCGGTGCGGGCGCGCCCCCGTTGTAGATGTAGTCCGTGGGGTGGTCGAGCGCGCTCACCTGGAACGGAATCCAGCTCGCCTGGGACGATGATGGGCTCCCCGTGATGGGAGTCCACGTGCTGGGGTCCGTGGGGTCTGACGAGGAGGTCCATTCAAATCCGCCCAGCGGGCGCTCGATGCCACCGTTGCCGAAGTAGACGGGGGATTCCGGGATGAACCTCACGCTCTTGACCGTGATCTCCATGCCTTGCACCATCCAGCCCGTTCCGTCCTAGGAGGAGGAGTCTGGCGCGCTGGTGCACGTGCTGGTGGAAGAGTCCGCGGGAACGCGCCCCCAGGCGCGCAGGGTGCTCACGCTGTTCGCGGCATCGAAGATCGTATAGTAGTAAAACTGGCCGGTCCCGAAGTCGATCCACGCGGCCACGGTGCCCCCGCCGGACATCGGTGTCACGGCGCCGCCCTCCTTGATCCTCACCAGCGCCTGCGCGGCTCCCGAGTCGGCGATCTGGCGCGCTTCGAAGGCCTCCCGCTGGACGGTCTGCGCGACGCTGTGAACGAGGGTTAGCTGAAGGCTTCCCGCCGCCATGATGAGGAGCGCGATGCCGATGACGATCACCACGATCAGCGCAACTCCGCTGTCTCGCTTCATCGTTCTCCTTCCTTCTCGATTGCCGCGGCGGACATGGACTCCGACGGCGACGCGGACCTCGTGGCCACGAACCTCATGTCGGCAGGCGGGCCCTCGCTCCTCTCGAACAAGGGCGATGGCGCCTTCGAGCCGGCCCGATCCCTGCCCCCGGCTAGCCAGACCTTCTTCCTCAAGGCCGGCGATGCCGACGGGGACGGGGACCTGGACCTCGTGGTGACGGGCTTCACCGGGATGAGCCTCGTCGCGAACCGGGGCGGAGGCGTCTTCGAGGACAAGCCCCTCAACGACCACGGGCTCCTCAAGCTCGAGCTCGCCGACCTCAACTTCGACCGCCTCCCCGAGATCAGCTTCCCGCCGGCCTACGAAGGCAACGTGCTCGTCTACGCGAACGAGAGGGGCTCCTTCGCCGAGCCCGTGGCCTTCGAGATCCCGCCGGGCCCGAGCGGCCTGGCGCCGGGCGGGGCGGGCGGCTCGGGGGACCCGTCCTACGCGGCCGCGACCGTGGCGAGCGACCTCGACGGTGACGCGAAGCCGGACCTGGCGCTCGCGTTCCTCGAGCGCTCGCAGGTCCTCGTCCTCTACAACCGCACGCGGCCCGGGAGCCCCGACGAGAACTCGAACGGCGTCCCCGACGAGTGCGACGGGCCGGGCACCTTCTCGATCCGTCGGGGCGACCCAAACCGCGACGGGGAGGTCGACATCTCCGACGCGGTCACGGTCCTCCGGCACCTGTTCCTGACGGCCGAGCCCATCCCCTGCCGGAAGGAGGCGGACTCGAACGACGACGGCCGCGTGGACGTCTCCGACGCGGTGGCGATCCTCCAGTTCCTCTACCTCGGCGCGGACCCGCTCCCGGCGCCCTACCCGGGCTGCGGCCCCGACCCCACGCCGGACGGGGTCGATTGCGGGAGCTTCCTGGAATGCCCGTGAAGGCCTCGGTCATAGGCGCCGGGGTGGTGGGGTGCTCGATCGCTCTCGAGTTGCAGCGCCGCGGCTTCGAGGTCACCGTCCTCGAGCGCCTCGGCGACGCCGGCCACGGTTCGACCTCCGCCTCGTGCGGCATCGTGCGCCGCTTCTACTCCCAGCCCGGCATGGTGGCCATGGCGCAGGAGGCGGCGTGCCTCTGGGCGGACTAGGCCTCCCACGTGGGGCCCGAGGCCGGCGGCGCGATCGCCTTCCACCGGCCGGGGATGCTCTTCATCCCGCCGCGCCTCGACGACGGAGTGCGCCGGATCGTGGCCGAGATGCGGCGGATCGGGATCGGGGTCTCGATCCTCTCCGCCGCCGAGGTGGCCGAGCGGTTCCCCTTCCTCGACGTCGCCTCGCACCACTCGCCGCGCAGACCCGACGACCCGTCCTTCCTCGAGCCGACGGGGCGCACCATCGAGGGCGCCGTGCTCGAGGAGGACGCGGGCTACGTCGTCTCGCCGGGCCTCGCGACGAGGAGCCTCCGCGAGGCCGCGGAGCGCGCGGGCGCGCGGTTCCTCCTCCGGCGCGAGGTGGTGGGGATCGAGAGGAGCGGCCCCCGCCGCTTCCGCCTGGCCCTCGAGGGAGGCGCTCCGGTCGAGGCCGACGTCGTCGTCAACGCCGCGGGCCCGCACTCCTCGCGGGTGAACGGCCTGGCGGGCGTGGCGCTGCCCCTCCGAACGCGCCCGCTCCGGAGGGAGGTCCACGCCCTCGCGAACCCGCTCTTCGCGGCGGGGCGCGGACCCTGCCTGCCCGTCGTGGGGGACCTCGACGCGGGCGTCTACTGCCGTCCCGAGGCCGGCGGGCGTGACCTGATCGTCGGCACGGTGGACCCCGAGTGCGACGAGCTCGAGTGGGTCGAAGACCCGGATGACTTCCGCCGCGAGGTGACCGAGCCCTACTGGCGCCGCCAGTGCCTCCGCCTGATGCAGCGCCTGCCCGAGGCCCGGCTCGAGCCGCCGCGGGGCATCGCGGCCCTCTACGACGTAACCGTGGCGGACTGGTACCCCATCGTCGATCGGACCGACGTCCCGGGCTACTACGTCGCGATCGGGACGAGCGGCTCCTCCTTCAAGACGGCCCCCGTGCTCGGCCGGCTCCTGGCCGAGGTCATCGAGGCCTGCGAGGGCGGGCGGGACACGGACCGGGACCCCATCGAGCTCCGACTCCCCCGAGCCGGCGTCACCGTGGACGTCCGGTTCCTGTCGCGGCTCCGGGGCCGCATGGGGAGCACGAGGACGGTGATCGGGTAGCCGGCGGGAGGCGTCCCGAGCCGGCCCTCGAGCCCTTCAGCGCGCCCTCGGGGCCCGCGTCCCGGACCCCGCGAGAAGGCGACGCACCTCCGTGCCCACCGTGGACGGATAGCGCTTCGCGATGCGAAGGATGCGTCCGGCGCGAAGCCCGCCCAGGACCCTGAAGGTGACCTGCGATTCCGGAGCGACGCCGTTCCTCCGGCAGAGGTAGATGAAGTCGCAGAGGGCCTGCTCCGGACCCGCCACCGGCCCATCTGCCGGCGGATCGTAGACCTGGCTCCTGACGCAGACGAAGACGAAGCGGCCCAGGGGCGTCGAGCGGACGCGCGCCCTGGGGCTTCGCCGATCCGTGAAGCACGTGATCGCCGTCGGGACCTGCGTGACCAGGCGGTGAAGGTGGAGGGCGTAGATCCCGGTCATGTAGGCGCGGGAATCGATGGCGGGCAGCAGATCCTCGGGGCTCACGGCGCCGGGGAGGCCGTAGAGGCCGTGGGCGTACCTCACCGCGATCCCCTGCCGCCGGAGCCTCGAGAGCTCGACGTTCAGCGCGTTCCGGCCCACGAGCCCCAGGTTGGCGAGCTCCGTCACGGTGAAGAGCACCTTCCCGTGAGCTTTCCGCTGCTCCTCCAGGACCTCGCGCCACTCCCGGGCTTTCATGGCCTCACCCTCGTGCCCTTGCCACGACATCCTCGAGGATGCCGAGGACGGTCTCGCAGATCGCCTTGCCGCCTCCGGCCTTCCTCAGGTTCGCCGCGGCGGGCTCGTCCACCTGCTGGCGGATGATCCCGTCCACGCCACGGGCGTGGACGCCTGCGTTCTGCCGCAAGGACGCGAGACGCTCATCGACGTCCCGTTGCGCGACCGAGAGCGTCGAGAGTTTCTCCTTCAGACGAGGACCAACGTCCGGCGGCAGCGCCCCCTGGAACAGAAAGAGGTCCAGGAGGTCGCGGTCCTGGACGAAGACTCGTTGGAGGAGCGCGATCACCTTGCTCTCCGCCATGTCGGCGTCGGAGGCCGTGAGGTAGACGGTTCCGCCGGCCGTGCGGGCGACGGGCGGATCGAGACAGACGATGCGCGTGATGTCGACCGGCAGCTCGATGCGACTCCCCGGGAGGTCGCGCCGGAACGCCGCGAAGGTGATCGCCTTCACCAGGGGCGAATCGGCGTCGGGGCCCACGAGCGGCTCCGCAGTCCCGTCGTATCCCATGCGCCGCTTCACCTCAGGCAGGAGCTTCTTCCTCAGGAGGCCCAAGATCTCGTCCCGCTTCGTCTCGAGGTCGCCGTCCCAGTGATAGTCGATGTCGAGCGACGTCCGGC
>JACQVW010000391.1 GCA_016209535.1 Planctomycetota bacterium
GATCCTCTTCCGGCGCATCGCCGAGCACGGTTCCCGGGGGACGATCGAGGACTACACCGCATACCTCTTCACGGTCTCCATCGATCTGTGAGGTGCGAGGTGCGCCGCGGAGCCCGGTCACTCGAGGCCCGAGAAGGCGCTCGACGGCTCGGCCTTCGCGTGGCAGCCCGCGCACTCGGCGCTCGAAGCGTCCGCCGCGAAGGGCTCGGAGCTCGAGCGGCGCGAGAAGGCGGCGTAGGTCCAGCCCGACTCCGTCCGCGTCATGGTGGACAGGCGTGAGATGAAGCCCTCCGCGTCCAGCTTCTCCTCGAGGACCAGGGCGGTGCCCGGCTTCAAGGGCAGGAGCTTCCCGCCGTCCGGGGCCGCCCCGTAGGCCGCCCGGAGCGGCCGGTGCGCCTGCGCCGTGCCTTCGGGGGGGCTCGCGGCGGCCCGCAGCGGAGTCCAGGAGGCATACGACTGGACGTGCTCGGGCAGGCCCGCCGCCATGCGGCGCGTCGAGGGGGCGATGGGCAGGGGCCCGCGCGGCGCCGCCGGATCGCGCGGCGGGAGTGCCGGTGGCGACGCTTGCGTGGGAGGCGCAGGAGCCGCCTGCGCGGCGGCCTGGGGAGCCGCCGCGGCAGGGGCCGGCGTGGCAGCAGGGGCCGGAGCCGGGGCCGAGGCCGGCGCCGCAGCCGGTGACGGCAGGGTGGGCGACGCCGCCGGCTCGACCGGCCCGGGCGCCGGGGCTCCGGGGCCTCCGCTCGATCGGCAGCTTGGCCCGAGGGCGAGCACCGCAAGCAGGAAGGCGAGGCCAGCGATCACCGAGGACACACGGTGGGGAAGGGCACGCATGGGAATCTCCCTCTCACAGCCATCGGCGCAGTACAATGGACGCCGCTGCGAACATTTCACGAGGCGGTGCAAGGACCCGCAAGGGAAATCCCTCGCCCGTTCCCAGGAACCCATGAAGCCCCTCCCACGCCTGATCTCGCTCGCCGTCGTCGCGATCCTCGCCGTCCTCGGCTACCAGCTCGTCACCTCGAGCTCCCTCGACCGCCGCGTCGGTGACCAGGGGCGGCGGATCGACCAGGTCTCGCTGGAGTCCGCGACCCACTCCCGCGACATCGCCGAGCAGGGGAGGCGCCTCGAGTCGACGCGAGCCGCCGTGACCGAGCAGGGAGCGAGGATCGAGGCCCTCGAGAAGCGCGTCGCGGAAGACGAAGCCCTGATCCAGAAGACCGCCTCGGAGCTCGATGCCCTGGAGGAGGTCTCGGCGAAGGAGCGGGACCGGGTCTCGCGCCTCGATGCCGATCTGAAGGCCCTCCGGGAGGCCGGGGACCAGCGGGCGCGGGAGCTCGAGGCGCTCCGGAAGGACAGCCGGCGCCTCGACCAGGACCTGGACCGGAGGCTCCGGGAGCTCGAGAAGCGGCTGGGGGCCCCCCCGGCGCCGGAGCCGTAGCAGCGCCTCCCGCCGGGGACCCCGGTCCGGGGCGCGCGGGTAGAAGGGGCCTGCGGGGAGCACCGGCGGGCACCCCTCCGCCCCTTTTCGCTACCACCCGGGCGGCCTCGGCCCGTATCATAGGGGCCATCAACTCCCTCCAGGGATTGGTCTACGATCGTTATTTGGGTCGCGTTCGGCCGATGTTGCGAGGAGATTCGCCTCCGTCGTCGGAGCGCTGGCTTGCGGCCGAGCGGGTCCCTCCAGAAGGATGACCCCCGATGTCGCTCAGAAACAGCTTGGCCGGGGCGGTGGGACTGTGCGCCGTCTGCCTCGCCCCCGCGGCGTGGGCGCAGATCGCGATCAACGAGATCCTCTTCGATCCCATGGGCGTCAACACCGGGCGCCAGGTCGTCGAGGTCGCGAACGTCGGGGACTCGGCGGTGAGCATGGGCAGCGCCGGCTTCTGGCTCTACTTCCCGCCCGCCCGCTGGCAGTTCCCGCCGGGCGTCACCATCCCTCCCGGGGGCACGGTGCGCGTGCACATCAACCGGCCTGGACAGGCGACTGCCACGGAGCTCTTCACGGGGATCAGCGGCATGCGCAACCTGAAGAGCTCCCAGGGAGACGCGCTCTCCCTCTTCCGCACGAACCTCTTTGGCGATCCCGCCCAGATCCTGGACTTCGTCCAGTGGGGGGCGCCCGGCAATGCGGGAGAGGACGTGGCCTCCGCCGCCGGCATCTGGACGCAAGGGGCCTTCGTGGACTTGGGCCGCCTGCGGGAGGGGTCGTCGATCGCCTACGACGGCGCGGGCGACTCCCCGGAGGACTGGTGCGTCGACGGCACGCCGAGCCTCGGCGCGCCCAACGACGAGTGCACGCCTTCTTTCGCCAGGAGCCCCGTCGTCCTCAACGAAGTCGGCTACCTCCGCACGGGGCCGGGCGAGTACCACCCCGTGGTCGAGCTCAAGAACCCAGGGGGCCTTCTCGAGGACCTCGGGGGGAAGTGGATCTCGCTGAAGGACCAGCACTCTTACCAGTTCCCCTCGGGCACGCCCGACACGCTGCTCGGGCAGGGGGAGATCTGCCTCGTCCATCTGGGGGTGGACGGCACGAACGGGCAGTTCCACTTCTACACGGGGCGCGGCACGTTCCGCGACCTCCAGAGCTCGGACGCAGTCTCCTTCCACTCGGGGAAGCCGTTCACCGATCCCACCACCGTCCTCGACTTCGTCCAGTGGGGATCGGTGGGCTCGCCCTTCGAGGACGCGGCGGCCCAGGCGGGCCTCTGGACCCAGGGCGAATTCGTCAACGCCGCGGACCGTAGAGCTCGAGGCTCCATCGCCTCTCGCGGGGAGGGCGCGGGCGCCGCGCGGTGGGTGGTGGACAACACGGGCACGCCCGGCCTCGAGAACGACGTGCCTCCCTTGGTCCCTGTGGTGATCAACGAGGCCCTCGTCGAGCCTCTGGGGACCACCGCGGGGCGCACCGAGGTGGAGCTCCACAACCTGCTCGAGGGCGAGGTGGTCGAGCTCGGGGGCTATCGCCTCTGTCTCGAGTCCGCGGTGACTCCGGGGACGCTGCGGTGCTACGCGCTCCCCGCCGCGGCGAGGATCCCGGCCCAGGGGTTCCTCGTGGTCCACCTGAACCGCTTCGGGGTGAACTCCGCCGCGCACGTCTACACGGGAGCCCTGCAGGACCTCGATCCGGCGTCCGACTCCCTCTTCCTCTTCGTGAGCCAGGGCACGTCGGATCCCAACAACCTCATCGACTACCTCCGCTGGGGACCCGACTCGAGCTTCAACGAGGGCCTGGCCGTGACGGCCGGGATCTGGCCGCCGGGCGGCAGCGTCTCGGTCGCGAGCATCAGGGACTCGAGCAGCATCGCGTACGTTGGCTCCGGGGACGATCCGGCGAGCTACCGCATCGACGACACGCCGAGCATGGGCCAGGACAACGACGAGATCTCGCGGGAGCAGCCGTTCCGCCGCGGCGACTGCAACGACAACGGGAAAGCCGACATCTCGGACGCGATCTTCCTCCTCAACTTCCTCTTCGCGGGCGGGGTCGAGGGTCTCTGCGCCGACGCCTGCGACGTGAACGGCGATGAGGTCCGGGACATCTCGGATCCGGTCAACCTCCTCAACCACCTCTTCGGAGGAGGCCCGGAGCCGCCGGCCCCGGTCCCGACGGGAGCCTGCGGCACCGAGGCGGACCCCGGGACCCTGAGCTGCAACTCGTACCTGTCCTGCCTCTGATTCTTCGGACGCGGCGCTGAGCCGAGCCGCGGCCGGCTATAGCCGGTGGCGCAGCCGCTCCTCGTTCTCGAGGACGCGCCGGTGGTACTCGCGCAGCGAGAGCTTGGATGCGGACTCATGGTCCAGGCAGAAGCTCACGTCGGGGTGGAGCTGGAGGGCGCTCCCGGGGCAGAAGGACGACACGGGGCCCTCCACGGCGGCGCGGACGGCATCGGCCTTCTTCGCGCCGAAGGCCTGCAGGATGACCTTCTTCGCCTCGAGGATGGTGCCGATCCCCATGGTGCAGGCGAGCTGCGGGGGCTCCTCGCCGCCCCGGTAGAACCGCGAGTTGTCCCGCAGGGTCTTGTCGGTCAGCGTCTTGACCCTCGTCCGCGAGGCCAGGGAGGACGTGGGCTCGTTGAACCCGATGTGGCCGTTCGAGCCGATGCCCAGGATCTGGATGTCGATCCCTCCGGTCCTGCGGATATCCTCCTCGTACTCCCGGCACCGCTCGAGCAGGTCGCTTCCCTCCGATGGCGGGAAATGGATCTGCGAGGGGGGGACGTTGATCCCGCTGAAGAGATACCGGTCCATGAAGTGACGGTAACTCTGCTCGTGGGTGGCCGGGAGGTCCAGGTACTCGTCGAGGTTGAAGGTCCGCACTCGGGAGAAGTCGATCCCCTCCGTGCGGTGCGCCCGGATCAGCTCCGCGTAGACGCCGATCGGCGTCGAGCCCGTCGCCAGCCCCAGGACGAGGTCGGGCTTCTCCCGGAGCGCCGCCAGGACCTCCCCGGCGACGCGGCGGGCCGCAAGCTCGGCCGAGTCGAAGACGAGGACTCTCATGGGTCGAGGATTGTCAACCGGCCCCCGCGGGAAGTCGATGAAAAAGGGCCCGGAGCCTCGACCGAGCCCACACCATCCCGGCCTCGGGTGGATTCGCAACTGGCATGCGGGGCGCCGCGACGGGTAGAATTCACGGCGTGGATCAGATCAGGCTCCATTCGGGTAACAGGAAAGAGCTCAGCAGGGGCAGTTTGGTAGGGGCAGTATCGTGGGAATGAACGCGTGGGTCATGGCCGGGTGTAACCCGGCGTTGAACCACGCCGAATTCACGGTCACCCGAAAACCGACACGAAGGACCCCACCATGGCCAAGATGCTCTTCGTCCTCCTCGGCGTCCTCATCC
>JACQVW010000392.1 GCA_016209535.1 Planctomycetota bacterium
GCCACGGGGACCTCCTACGCGGGACGCAGCTCGACCTCGCAGAATACCGGCCGTCCGCCACCCTGGAGGGAGGCTATCCCACGACCGCACTCGTCTCGGCCGAGCTCAATGGCGACGGCGACCTCGACCTGGTCGTCGGCAGCGCCGTCGGCGCCATCGTCTACCACGGCGCCGAGGGAACCCGCTTTGTCGCCTCCAGGGAGGCGCTGCCGGGGACCGGCGGCCTGCCAGCCTCGAGCGTCGCCGAGGGCGACTTCGACGGCGACGGCGATGGCGATATGGCGGTCGCCTGCGAGGTCCTCGCCTGCGCTTTCATCCTGACGCGCGACGAGCGGGGCGACTTCCTGCCGGCGCTCACCGTCGACATCCCCGCCGGCGACTTCATCGGCACCGGGGACCTCGACGGCGACGGCTTCGCCGACCTCGTCGGCTCGGGCGAGGTGCTCTGGACGGCGCTCTCGAGCCGGAAGGCGAAGCCCGGCGAGCCGCCGCGCCTCGAGGACGACCGGGAACGGATCCGAGGCGTGGTCTTGAACGAGATCCTCGCCATCAACAACCTCCTGCCTCTCAAGGAGAACGGCGGCAGGAAGTCGGACTGGATCGAGCTCTACAACGGCTCGGGGGCGCCCTTCTCCCTCGCTGGCGCCAGGGTTCGCCTGGAGGCGCCGGATGCGAACCCGGCGGAGTACACGTTCCTAGAGGGGACGGTCCTCGAGGACGGCGGTCACCTCGTCCTGGTGGCATCCAAGACCCCCGGAGCCCTCCACTTGGGCTTCAAGGTCCCGGGCGGCGGAGGGACCATCGTCCTCCTGGGCCGGAGCGGGGAGGAGCTCGACCGGGTGCGGTACCCCGGCCAGTTCGAGAACGTCTCCTTCGGCCGCTTCCGCGACGGCCTTGCCTCCTTCAGCTTCAACCCCTACCCGAGCCCCGGCGCCGAGAATGCGGACAACGGGCCGGTGCCGCCGCAAGCGTCGCTCCTCGCCGTCGCCCCCGCCCGCTCGGCCCCGGGCGACCCGCTCCGGCCACTGCGGCCCGGCGAACCGATCCGCTTCTTCGCCCGGGCGAGGGACGACGTCGGGGTGATGAGCATGAGCGTACTCTTCCGCCGACTCGGCTCCGGGGACGCCCCGCGCCGGGTCTTCCTCTTCGACGACGGCATGCATGGCGACGGCGGCATGCAGGACGGACTCTTCTCGGGGACGTACGAAGCAGGGCTCTGGCCCGGGGGCTCGATCGAGTTCCACCTGGAGGTCCTGGACCTGAGCGGCGAGACGGTCCAGGTCCCGGAGGAGGCGTTCTTCGGGTCCGATCCAAGCCTCGAGGTGAACTACCGGCTCGGGGTGGAGTCGGCCCCGGCGGGGCTCGAGATCTCCGAGCTCGTGGCCCTCAACGCGAGCGGCCTCCTCGATGAGGCCGGGGGGACGGCGGACTGGGTGGAGGTCAGGAACTGCTCCGCGGCGCCCATGTCCCTGGGAGGCGTCTACCTGGGCGACCGCTTCCCGGAGAACGAGGGGTGGTTCGCGTTCCCCGCCGACGCGACCCTGGCGCCGGGGCAGCAAGTCGTGGTCTTCTGCGATGGTGACCTCGAGCAAGGGCCGCTGCACGCCCCCTTCCGCCTCGACGGCGACGGCGGACGCCTCGTCCTCATGCGGCGAACGCCCGAGGGCGGGCACGCCCTCCTCGACGCGGTCGACTACGGCGCGCAGGCGGACGACGTGGCCTGGGGCCGGACCGGCTGCGGGGGCGGGTGGGAGCGCATGGCGCCCAGCCCGCGATCGCCCAACCCGGGGCTCTCGGCCGCCTGGGGCGACGTGGACCTCTCCCGCGCCCTCGACCTGACGGATCCCATCGCCGTCCTCAACTACCTCTTCCGCGATGGCAAGCTCCCTTGCCCAGGCGCCGCCGACGTGACCCGCGACTCCAAGGTGGACATCTCGGACCCCATCTCCCTCCTCCAGTACCTCTTCCTCGGCGGCGGCGCGCCGCCGGGCGGGTGGACGAGCTGCGGGTGAGGCACACCGTGTGAGGGACAGGCCAGGATCGGGCCCTCGCAAGTCGGTTGCCGCCGGGGGGTGGCCTCTTGCAGGATCTGAAACCGGGGCGCTTCCGTCCCGCCCCATGCGGCAAGCTGAGGCGAAGAAGAGGCTCAAGGCGGGAACGGACCGGCGGGCTTCGTCCGCCAGAAGGCGAAGAGCCTCCTGGGCGCGACCGGCGGGCCATCAGTGCTTCCCCGTCTTCTGCGCGAGCGTTTCCACCAGCTCGCAGATGAGCCTCACCCCCACCCCCGTGGCGCCCGCCGCGAAGGGGCCCGTGTCGCGCTCCGCCCAGGCCGTCCCGGCGATGTCCAGGTGGCACCAGGGCGTCGATCCCACGAAGTGCGAAAGGAACGCTGCAGCGGTGATGGCGCCCCCGTTGCGCCCCGCCGAGTTCTTGAGGTCCGCGACCTGGCTCTTCGTCGCCTCCTGGAACTCCTCGTACAGCGGGAGCTCCCAGACGCGCTCGCCGGAGCGCTCGCCCGCCTCGAAGACGAGCCGGCTCAGGCCCTTGTCGTTGGAGACGAGCCCCGAGACCTGCGTCCCCAGCGCGACGAGGCAGGCCCCGGTGAGGGTGGCGAAGTCCAGGATGTAGTCGGGCTGGAAGCGCCGGGCGTAGTGGAGGGCATCGGCGAGGATGAGGCGGCCCTCGGCGTCCGTGTTCACGACCTCGATGGTCTTCCCCGAGGCGGAGCGCAGGATGTCGCCCGGGCGCATGGCGGAGCCGCCGATCACGTTCTCGGTCGCAGGCACGATCCCGACGACGCGGACGGGCGGCCGGAGCCTGCCGATCGCGGTCATGGCGCCCAGCACGGCCCCTCCGCCGGCCATGTCGAACTTCATCTCCTCCATGCCCTTGGAGGGCTTGATCGAGAGGCCGCCGCAGTCGAAGGTGATCGCCTTGCCCACGAGGGCCAGCGTCGGGACCTTGGCGCCGCGGCGCGCCGCGCCGGCCCTGGCCGGTCCGTTCGCCGGGCGAGGGCCCCGCGGCTTGTGCTCGAGGACGACCATGCACGGGGACCGATCGCTCCCTTGAGCGACGCCGAGGAGCGCCCCCATGCGCTCGCGCTCGAGCTCCGCCTTGCCGAGGAGGCGGAAGGAGACGCCAGCCTCCCGAGCGGCGATGCGGGCTCTCTCGGCGAGGTTCTCCGGGTAGAGGTCGTTCGCGGGCGTGTTGGCGAGGTCGCGGACCAGGTTCACGGCCTCGGCCACCACATCGCCGGCGGCGGCTCCTTCCTGGAAGGCGCGGTGCGCCGCCGCGGGGAGCCCGGAGGACCTGAAGGCGATCCGCGGCGGCCGCCGCTTCTCCTTCGCCGAGGTCTTGTAGGCGTCGAACCCGTAGGCGCCGAGCCGCGAGGCGATGCGCGCGGCCTTCCCGACCTGCTCCCAGCCGAGGGCCTCGAGGCCCGCGCGCAGCCACGGCGGGTCGAGCGCCACCTCGAGCTCCGCCACGCCCTCCTTCCGGGCGCGGCGTGCGAGAGTGCCCAGGGCGCGCCGGAGGACCTCGAGGGTCAGCTTCTTCTGAGGCCCGAGGCCGAGGAGGACGAGGGAGTCCGCCTCCCCGGCCTCCGGGGAGACGAGGAGGAGGGCCTCCCCGACCTCTCCCTTGAAGGCCCTCTCCCCGAGGGCCCGCGCGGCCATCCGCGAAGTGCCGGCGGGCAAGGCCGCGCCTCGGGGGAACGTCCGCGACTCCTGGCAGAGGGGAAGAACGAGCCTCTTCGTCATGCGTCGTCGTGTGGGGCGGCCGAGAGGATTGCGTTGAAGTGCGGTGCGATGTCAGGCGGGCCCGGGCTCCTCGAGGACCGATCTCGAGATGACGATCCTCTGGATCTCCGAGGTCCCTTCGCCGATCTCGAGCAGCTTCACGTCCCGGAAGCACCGCTCGACCGGGTACTCGCGCGAGTACCCGTTGCCGCCGAGGATCTGGACGGCCTCCTTGGTCACTCGGTAGGCCGACTCCGAAGCGAAGAGCTTCGTGATCGCGGCCTCGCGGGTGTGGGGCCTCCCTTCCTGACGGCGACGGGCCGTATCATACACCAGGAGCCGCGAGGCGTGTAGCGCGACCGCCATGTCGGCGATCTTTTCCTGGGTGGCGCCGTGGGAAGCCAGGAAGGCCCCGAAGACCTGCCGCGACTTCGCGTAGGCCAGGGCCGCATCGAAGGCGGCCCGGGCGATCCCCACCGCCATGGCGCCGATGCCGATCCTGCCGCCGTCGAGGGTCCTCATGAAGTGCTTGAAGCCCTCGCCCTCCTTCCCGAGCAGGTTCTCCGCGGGCACCTCGCAGTCCTGGAAGAGGATCTCCGCCGTGTCGGACCCTCTCAGCCCCAGCTTGTCCTCCTTCTTCCCGACGGCGAAGCCCGGGAAGCCCCGCTCGACGATGAAGGCGCTGATGCCCCGCGTCCCCGGCGCGTCCGAAGTCTTCGCGGTCACGACGAAGGTGGAGGCATGGGACGCGTTCGTGATGAAGGCCTTCGACCCCTGGAGTACGTACCGGTCTCCCCTCCGCACGGCGCGGGTCCGCGTGGCGCCCGCGTCGCTCCCCGCCTGGCTCTCCGTGAGCCCGAAGGCGCCCAGCTTCCGCCCCGAGGCAAGGTCGGGAACGTAGCGCCGCTTCTGCTCTTCCGTCCCGAAGGCCAGGATGGGAAGCGTCGCCAGGGAGGTGTGCGCGGCAAGCGTGAGGGCGGTCGATCCGCAGGCATAGGCCACCTGCTCCAGGGCGATCATGTAGGAGAGGAGGTCCGCCCCGGCGCCCCCGTGCTCCTGGGGCACGGGGATCCCGAGGAGCCCGAGGGGGCCCATCTTCTCGAGGGTCTCCGTGGGGAAGCGGCTCGACTCGTCGATCTCGGCCGCGATGGGCGCGATCTCCTTCCGCGCGAACTCGCGGATCATGTCCCGGAAGAGGGCCTGCTCCTCGGTGAGGTCCGTGACGGCGCTCATGGGCTCCTTCCTCCCTTCGGGTCTCCTGTGCAGGCTGCCCCCGGTACTCCCCGCCACGCGTCGCGGCGCCTGCGGATCTCCCCGACGAGCTCGTCGACGCCTTCGCCGGTCGACGCGCTCACCACGAGGACGCGCGCCGGCGGTCCCGACTGTGGCGAGAGCGCCGCCGCGAGCTCCGACGCCCAGGACGCGGCTCCGTGGCGGTCCCCCTTGCTCACCACGTGGAGGTCGGCGGTCTCGGCCAGACCGGCCTTCAGCATCTGGACCTCGTCGCCGGACTCGCTCGCGTGGAGGAGGACCTTCAGGCGCAGCCCCCGGAGCGCGCCGACCTCGGCCTGGCCGGTCCCCACCGTCTCGAGGAACACCCAGGGGAACCCCGCGGCATCGAGGATGTCGAGGGCCGCAAGGGCGGCCCAGCACGGCTCCCCGGACGGTCCGCGGTGGCCCACGCTCCGGAAGAAGATGCCCGGGTCCTCCAGGAGCGAGGCCATGCGGAGGCGGTCGCCGAAGAAGGCGCCCCCCGAGACGGGGCTCACGGGGTCGCAGGCCACGAGCGCCACGCGCTCGCCGCCCCGGCGCAGGCGCCTGGCGACCTCCCGGAGGAGCGAGCTCTTCCCGGCGCCCCCCGGGCCCGTGACGCCGACGCGAAAGGCCCGTCCGACCCGGGCCCCGACCGCCGCGAGGAGGCCGGCGGCCGTAGGCTCGCCGCGCTCGGCGAGGCTGATGGCCCGCGCCACGGCCGGCCCGTCGCCGGCGAGCACCGGCTCCAGCACCTGCTCCAGGGTCGGTGCGGCTCTCATGGCGTCACGGCTCCAGGATCTGCCTCGCGATCACGATCCGCTGGATCTCGCTCGTCCCCTCGTAGATCTCCGTGATCTTCGCATCGCGGTAGTATCGCTCGACCGGGAAGTCCTTGCAGTAGCCGGCGCCGCCGTGGATCTGGACGGCCTGGGTGGCGGCGCGGTTGGCCGCCTCCGAGGCGAAGAGCTTGGCGATCGATGCCTCCTTCGTGTGCGGCCGCCCCGCATCGCGCAGCCACGCCGCGCGGAGGACCAGGTGCCGCGCGGCCTCGAGGTCCACGGCCATGTTCGACAGCTTCCACTGGATGGCCTGGAGCTCCGCGATGGGCTTCCCGAACTGCTTCCGCTCGCGCGCGTAGCGGAGCGAGTCCTCGAGGCAGGCGGCCAGGATCCCCGCCGCCTGGGCCGCGATCCCGATCCGGCCGCCGTCCAGCGTCTCGAGGGCCAGCTTGTAGCCCTGGCCCGGCTGCCCCAGCACGTTCTCCGCGGGCACCTCCACGTCCTCGAGGGCGAGCTCCACCGTCTCGGAGCCGCGGATCCCGAGCTTCTTCTCGCGCTTGCCGGCGGAGAGCCCCTTCGATCCCGATCTCTCGACCAGGAAGGCCGTGATGCCCTTCGAGCCCAGCGAGCGGTCCGTCGTGGCGAAGACGAGGAGGAGGCCCGCCGAGGCGCCGTTCGTGATCCAGGCCTTGCGGCCGTTCAGGAGGTAGCGATCGCCCTTCCTCGTGGCCGTCGTCTCGATGGCCCCCGCGTCACTCCCGTGCTCGGGCTCCGTGAGCGCGTAGGCGCACACGATCTCGCCCGAGGCGATCCGCGGCAGGTACCGCCGCTTCTGCTCCTCGGTGCCGTGCTTGACCAGGGGGCCCGGGATGAGCGAGCCCTGCACGGACAGGGTGACCCCCGTGGAGGCGCAGGCCCGGTTCACCTCCATGAGGACGATGGAGAGGGCGTCGTTCCCGAGGGCCGTCCCGCCGTGCTCCTCGGGGATCAGGAGCCCGAAGAAGCCCATCTCCGCGAGCCGGCGCCAGTGCTCCGCCGGGAGCCGCTCCTCCCGGTCCGCCCTCGCGGCCGCGGGCTTGAGCACGTCCTCCGCGAGCTCGCGGGCCGCCTCCTGGAGAAGCCTCAGCTCTTCGGTCAGCTCGAGGTCCATCCGCCCTGCTCCGGGTAGTCGTAGAAGCCCTTCCCCGTCTTCCGCCCGAGGTGCCCCGCCTCGACCATGCGCCGGAGGAGCGGGCAGGGCCGGTACTTCGGGTCTCCGAGGCCCCGGTGGAGGACCTCCAGGATGCTGAGGCAGACGTCGAGGCCGATGAAGTCGGCCAGGGCGAGCGGGCCCATGGGGTGGTGCATGCCGAGGCGGAACACGGTGTCGATGTCCTCCTTCGACGCCACCCCCTCCATGAGGGCGTAGATGGCCTCGTTGATCATGGGCATGAGGACGCGGTTCGAGACGAAGCCCGGGTAGTCGGAGACCGTGACGGGCGTCTTTCCGAGGCGCAGCGCGAGGTCGACCGCGACCGCGTGCGTCGCGTCGCAGGTGGCGTGGCCCCGGATCACCTCGACGAGCTCCATGAGCGGCACGGGGTTCATGAAGTGCATGCCGATCACGGCCTCCGGCCGGCGCGTCGCCGCCGCGAGGCGGGTGATGGAGATCGAGGAGGTGTTGGAGGCGAGGACCACGCCGGGCCGCAGGAGGCCGTCGAGCTCCCGGAAGACCTGCCGCTTCAGGTCGGCGTCCTCCACCACGGCCTCGACGACGAAGTCCGCGCCCGCCACGGCCCGCGCGTCGCGCTCGAAGGCGAGGCGCTCGAGCGCCGCGGCCCGGTCCGCCTCCTGGAGCGCCCCCTTGCGGACGAGGCGCGAGAGGCTCCCCTCGACGGCGCCTCGGGCGCGGGCGAGGGCTTCGTCCCGGATGTCCACGAGCATCACCCGGAAGCCCTTCGCGGCGAAGACCTGGGCGATCCCCGCCCCCATCGTCCCCCCGCCGACGACCCCGACCGACCTCACTTCCTTAACGGGCTCCACGGGTCACCGTTCCTCGGGCCGCCCCGGCCTGGGGGCGGTCCAGCTCAAGACCTCAGAGGTTTCTCCGATACCGTCCGCCCACCTCGTAGAGCGCTCCCAGGACCTGGCCGAGGCTCGAGTGGCGCACGGCCTCGAGGAGCTCGTCGAAGAGCGGCTCGCCCCGCAGGGCCGCCTGGCGCAGGCGCTCGAGCCCCCTCGCCGAGGCCTCCCGGTTCCGCTCCTGGAACTGCCTCAGGTTCCGGATCTGCTCCCTCTTCTCCTCGTCCGTCGAGCGCACGACGGGCAGGCGATCCACGACCGAGGAGCCCGCCGCGGGGTCGACGAAGGCGTTGACGCCGATGATCGGAAGCGCCCCGGAGTGCTTCAGCTCCTCGTAGAGCAGCGACTCGTCCTGGATCCGGCCCCGCATGTAGCCCGTCTCCATCGCCCCGAGGACCCCGCCCCGGTCGGCCAGCCGCTCGAGCTCGGCGAGGACCGCCTCCTCCACGAGGTCGGTGAGCTCCCGCACGAGGAACGAGCCCTGGAGCGGGTTCTCGTTCGCCGCGAGGCCCATCTCCTTCTGCAGGATGAGCTGGATCGCGAGGGCCCTCCTCACCGACTCCTCCGTGGGCGTCGTGACTGCCTCGTCGTAGGCGTTCGTGTGGAGCGAGTTGCAGTTGTCGAAGACGGCCAGCAGGGCCTGGAGGGTCGTGCGTATGTCGTTGAAGGCGACCTCCCTCGAGTGGAGCGACCTGCCCGAGGTCTGGACGTGGTACTTGAGCTTCTGGCTCCGTTCGCTCGCGCCGTAGACGTCGCGCAGCACCACGGCCCAGATCCTCCGGGCGACGCGCCCCAGGACCGCGTACTCCGCATCGAGGCCGTTCGAGAAGAAAAAGGAGAAGCTCGGCGCGAAGTCGTCGACCTCCAGGCCGCGGGCCTTGAAGAGCTCCAGGTAGGTGAGACCGTTCGCGAGGGTGAAGGCAAGCTGCGTGATCGGGTTCGCGCCGGCCTCCGCCATGTGGTAGCCGCTGATGGAGAGCGAGTAGTAGTTCCGCACGCCGTTGCGGACGAAGAACTCCTGCACGTCCCCCAGGAGCTTCAAGGCGAACTCCGTCGAGAGGATGCACGTGTTCTGAGCCTGGTCCTCCTTCAGGATGTCGGCCTGGACGGTGCCGCGGACGTTCTCGAGGACGCGGGCGCGAATCCGGGCGCGCTCCTCCGGGCCCGGATCGTGGCCCGTCTCGCCCCGGAAGCGGTCGGCCTGCTGGTCGATCGCCGCGTTGAGGAACATGGCCAGGATCGCCGGCGCGGGGCCGTTGATCGTCATGGAGACGCTCGTGGACGGATCGAGCAGGTCGAACCCCTCGAAGAGCTTCCGCATGTCGTCGAGGGTGGCGACGCTCACGCCGCTCGTGCCGATCTTGCCGTAAATGTCGGGCCGCTCGCCGGGGTCCGCCCCGTAGAGGGTGACCGAGTCGAAGGCGACGCTCAGGCGCCGCGCGCTCTGGCCCGCGCAGAGGAGGTGGAACCGGCGGTTCGTCCTCGAGGGGGTGCCCTCCCCGGCGAACTGCCGCGTGGGCAGCTCGTCCTCGCGCTTCGCGGGGTAGACGCCGGCCGTGAAGGGGAACCGGCCGGGCAGGTTCTCCTCCCGGAGGAACCGGAGGAGCTCCGCCCGGCTCAGGAAGCGAGGCAGGGCCACCCGCGGGATCCTCAGTCCCGAAAGCGTCTTCCTCCGCAGGTCGACATCGACGGCCCTCTCGCGGACCCTGTAGCGCAGCCTGCCCGCCGCGTGCTCCTCCTCGAGGCGCCTCCAGGCCTCGAGCTCGGCCTCGGCATCCTCGAGGCCCTCGCGGGTTCGCGATGCGGCCGCGCGGAGCTCCTCGAGGAGCGCCCCCGAGGACGGGGGCTCCCGCGAGGCGATCTCCCCGGCCGCCCTCTCGAGGCTCTCGAGGGCCCCCATGCGCTCCGCATCGGTGCGCGTCCGCTCGCGGTAGCGGCGGACGGCCTCGGCCGCCTCGCCGAGGTGGCGCTCGCGCGCCGGGGGGATGGCGCGAATCGAAGGCACCGGCGAGCTCGAGGCGATCTCGCCCCGGAACCTGCCGTCGAGCTCGGCGAGCCGGCGGACGACGGCCGCGTAGAGGTCGTTCGTGCCGGGGTCATTGAACCGGCTCGCCATGGTGGCGACGACGACCGGCCCGGGCTGCCGCTTCCGCCGCCCCACTTGCTTCCTCACGAGCCTCGCCGCGTCGTCCGAGCCCCTACGGTCAGCCTTGTTGAGGGCCACGAAGTCCGCGAAGTCGAGCATGTCGATCTTCTCGAGCTGGGTGGGCCCGCCGAAGTCCGCGGTCATGACGTAGAGGCTCAAGGTCGCCACGTCGAGGATCGCGCTGGAGGCCTGCCCCACTCCCGTCGTCTCGACGATCACCAGGTCGTGGCCTGCGCGGAGCAGGATGGAGGCGGCCCCGCGCACGGCCGGCGCGAGCTCCGAGCCCGGCCGCCGCGTCGCGAGGCTCCGGCAGAACACCTGAGGTGTGTAGATGGAGCCCATGCGCAGGCGGTCACCGAGGAGCGCGCCTCCCGTCCGCCGTTTCGTCGGGTCGACGGCCAGGACCCCCACCCGAAGCGCTGGGAAGTCGCGGCCGAGCCTGAGCACCAGCTCGTCGACGAGGGAGCTCTTCCCGGCCCCTCCGGGCCCGGTGATGCCCAGCACGAGGCCGTTCCGGCCTCCGCGCTCGCCTCCGGGTCCCTCGCCCGGCCCTTCGCCGAGGCCCAGCTCCACCCGCGTGATCTCCCGAGCGATCCAGGCCGATCCCCCGTGCTCCAGCTCACCGGCCCTGGCCAGGGAGAGCCGTCCCGCCCGGCGGGTGCTCTCCACCATGCGGCGCATCATGCCCTCGAGCCCGAGCCGCATGCCGTCCTCGGGGCTGAAGATCTTCTCGACGCCCGAGCGCTCGAGACGCTCGATCTCCTCCGGCAGGATGACCCCGCCCCCCCCGCCGAAGATCAGTACGTGGGACGCGCCCTCGTCGTCGAGGAGCCTCCGCAGGTACGGGAAGAGCTCCTCGTGTCCTCCCTGGTACGAGCTCACGGCGACGGCCCCCGCGTCCTCCTCCACGGCGGCCTTGGCGATCTCCAGCGCCGAGCGGTTGTGGCCGAGGTGAACCACCTCGGCTCCCGCCTCGACGAGCCCCCGCCGCACGATGTTGATGGCCGCATCGTGCCCGTCGTAGAGAGCCGCCGCCGTGACGAACCGGGCGGGGGCATCCTCCACGGCGAGGGCGCGCGTGTCAGCGGATCGGGTGCTCAGCGCGTCCATGGGTCATTTGGACCTGGTTCAAATCAGGCTCCATCCGGGTAACAGGAAAGAGCTCAGCAGGGGCAGTTTGGTAGGGGCAGTATCGTGGGAATGAACGCGTGGTTCATAGCCGGGTGTAACCCGGCGTTGAACCACGCCGTCATTTGATGATCTTCTCCTCGTGCTTGGAC
>JACQVW010000030.1 GCA_016209535.1 Planctomycetota bacterium
ACCGAGTCGAGGAACCTCGGGAAGTCCTCCCGCGCGCCCTCGTCCGCCCGGAATGCGAGGTCGAGGAGCAGGGCCCGGTCGATGCGGTCGCGGTTGTCCTTGAAGGCCTTGATGAAGTCCGCCACGTCCTGGTGCTTGTCGCCAGGTCGGCGCCACGGCGACACCGCCGCGAGGTACTTGAGGGCCAGGAGGACCTCCACGGTGGCCACCTTGACGCCTCCCGCGACCACCTTGCGGTCGAGGGCGACCCCGAAGAGCTCGTGGCTCTGGCTCTTGATCACGTCCGCCTCGAGCCGCATGGGATCCGGCGAGAGCGTGCCGTGGAAGTTGACCACCGTCCCCTCGGGGGGACCGAGGGGGGAGGATTCTGTCTCCCGGAGGTCCGGGCAGGCCGCCTTGAGGACCCTCTTCGCCTTGCGGAGGTCCTTCTCCCGCACCACCACGTCCACGTCCAGGGTGGCGCGCGGCCGCTTCAAGTAGTGGTTGACGGCCGCGGCGCCCACGAGGACCCAGTCCACGCCCGCCGCCTCGAGCCCCGCGAAGAACTGCCTCGCCTTGTCAGGTAGCATGCCGGCTTTCACCTTTCTTCCCCCCGCGCGGATGGCGTGCTGGACCTCGAGGGAGACGAGGCCCGCCTCCACGCCAAAGGGGAGAGGCTGGGAGCACCGGAACGGCCTGCGGCGGAGCATGGCAGTGGCTCCGAGCATAGCACCCTTTTTCCGTTCCTCAAGGTAGCGCGGCACGCCGCGGCCCCGAACAACCTCCGACCGCCGGCGCGGCCCCGGCCAAGAAACCGCTTGCCGCTCGTCGGCCGCAGGCGGGATAATGAGGACCTCCGAAGGGAAGGACGCAGCGGCCGCGAGACCGCGAAGAGAATGGGGCGCCGCCCGAGGGACGGGCGGGCCCAGGAACGAAGGAACCGCTCATGAACTCCGCTCTTGCGAAGAAGGCAGTCCAGGACGCCGGCACCACCGTGGACCTCGAGACCGAGCAGGCCGCGCCTCGCGAGGCGCGGGATGAACGCGCCGCCGCCCGGGCCGCGCTCCTCGCCAGGATCCTCGAGGATGCGCGCCGCGACGCAGACGGGTACGTCGGCCGTTACATGGCCGGCCGCGGAGCCGAGTAGCCGCCCTCGAAGACCCTCTGGCGCCGAGAGGCCGTGACGCCGTGACGCAGGAGCGCCCCGCCATCCTCGGCCTCGAGACGGAGCACTTGCTCTTCTTCGCGCCGGACCCGTCTCGTGGCCCTCCGGCGGGCCCCGGCGACCCGCGGCCAGGGCTCACAGGTCCGGAGTTCCAGCTCGCCGAGAGCGTGCTCTTCGATTCCCTCCTCTCGGGCCGGAAGGCCGCCGTCTCGAGCGGCCTCAAGGGCGGCTACTTCCTCGAGAACGGAGGCCTGGCGCACCTGGAGATCTGCCTCCAGGGCCAGCACGACACGCCCATCCTCGAGATGTGCACGCCCGAATGCCGGGGCCCTCACGACCTCCTCCTCTACGCGCGCGCCGGCGATGCCATCCTCGAGGAGACGAGCCGGCGCTCGGAGGAGCGCCTCCGCTTCGGCGGGCACGAGGGCCGGATCGCCTTCGGCAAGAGCAACCGGGACGCGCGGGGGGTCGGGTTCGGCTGCCACGAGAACTACCTCGTCCACCGGAAGGCGACCCGGACGGAGCAGGCGCTCGTGGCGCTCGCCATGCCCCTGCTTTTCGCCTGCTACCTCCCGGTCTTCCTGGTCTTCGTCGCCGTCCTCGTCCTGAGCTTCGCCTGGCTGGCCCTCACGAGGCTGCCCGCCCTGGAGGGGCTGGCCGCGCGCACCGCCCGCTGGCTGGCCGCGCGAGCCCCCTGGGTCCCGCGAGCCTGCCGCGGCGCCTACTTCGTCGCCACGACGGCGGTCCACTACCCGTTCTTCCAGATCTACTCCCTCCTGATCAAGGCCGCCCTGTTCCGGGTCTACATCCGGAGCCTCACGGCGCACCTCGTGACGCGGCAGGTCCTGACGGGCGCCGGACGCCTGGACTTCGAGAGGGGAGTCTACGAGCTGTCCCAGCGTGCGGGCCTCACGTCGAGCCTGGCGAGGATCGTCCTGTTCGGCAGGCGGAAGACCATCTTCGATCTCAAGTGCCTCCTCTATGACCGCTCGGGCCTCCTCTCCTGCAAGGCCCCCCTGGCCCTCTTCCTCCCGACGAGGCGGCTGTCGATCGTCTCGGGCGATTCCAACCTCTCCGACGTCCCGAACCTCCTCAAGGTCGGGACCACGCTGCTCTTGATCGAGATGATCGAGGCCGGCGAGTCCTTCGATGACCTCCGCCTCGCGCGGCCCGTGCGGTCGATGCGCGCCGTCTCGCGCGAGGGGCCGTGGAAGCAGCTCCGCCTGCGCTCGGGGGAGACCCTGACGGCCCTGGAGGTCCAGCGCGAGCTCCTCCGGAGGGCCCAGACCTTCTTCCGGAGCCGCCCCGAGGGCAGGGTGCGCCACGGGGAGATCCTGCGGCTCTGGGAGGAGTGCCTGGAGGACCTCGCGGAGCGCCCCCAGGCGCTCGCGGACCGCCTCGACTGGGCCGCGAAGAAGTCCCTGCTGGACCGGCGGGTGCTGGCGACGACCAACTGGCGCGTCTTCTTCGCCTGGGGGAGGGTCTTCACGCTGGCGGGCCTCCGCGAGGTCGCCCGGGCGCCGGCCTTCGATGCCCTCCTGCGGAGGCTCGGGCCCTTGCGGCGGCTCCGCGTCCGGAGGGCCTTCGCCGCGGCCGGCCTCGACGCCTCGGAGTACCGCGCGCAGCGGGACCTCCACTTCGAGGCGCGCAAGATCGACCTGCGCTACCACGAGCTGGGAGGAGAGTCGGGCTACCAGCGGCTCCTCGAGAAGGAGGGCTTCATCCGGCGGCTCACGGCGGACGAGGACGTGGCCCGCGCGGTGAAGTCACCTCCCTCGGACACGAGGGCCCGAGTGCGAGGGTACTACATCCAGCGGAGCCAGAGGCCCGACATGCTCCAGGTGAGCTGGAATGAGATCGAGCTCATGAGCCCGCCCCGCAACATCCCGACGCCAGACCCCTTCGCGCACCGGCTGCCGGGGGAGTGACGGCGGGCCGGGCCGGGGATGGCGCGCAGGCGGGGCCAGGTTCGGGAGAGGATCGGGATTGCACCGGTGGGGCCACCGTCGGTTAGACTGCACGGCTCGTAGGGTGACCTGGGTGTGTACAGGCTGAGGTTTGGGGAGGAAGTTCGCATGGGAATGGGAAGGTCGGCGGCGTTCCTGCTGGGGCTCTTGGCGGGCTTGGAAGGCGTCGCGGCGGATGTCTACAGGCAGGAGGTCCTCAAGGACCGCCCGGTCGCGTACTGGCGGCTCGGGGAGGACGATCTCTTGGACGATGTCCGGAACGAGATGGGAGACGCCCTCAACGGGGAGTTCAAGCCCAACGAGAGAACAGGGCTCCAGCCCGGGTTCCCCGGCGCCATCGCCGGCGACGATGACACGGCGGTCCGGTTCCAGACGATCCCGGGCTTCGCGTGCCACGACTGCGGGCAGATCCAGGTGCCCCGGGACGGAGCCCTCGACCTCGGCCTGGCGGAGACCGACGCGACGATCACCCTCGAGGCGTGGTTCAAGCTGCTCCCGGACTCCTGCGACACTCTCCCCCGGCCGACCGCCTTCCCGCGCATCTTCCACTACAACAACGCCGCGCTCGGCCAGTACGCATTCGGCGTCGTGGGCGACGACAGCGCCGGTTATCCGGACCGGCGTTCGGTCTGGGCCGCGGCGGGGGACGGCGACGGCATCGGCGGCGTGATCAAGGCGGCCCCCACCGACACGCTGCGGCCGAACGGCGCCGAAGAGTGGCGTCACTTCGTCGCGACCATCGTGGGAGGCGACATCCGCCTCTTCCTCGACGGGGAGGAGATCACGGACGTCGAGGACTCGGACCCGATCTACTGGCAGTTCCCCCAGGCCACGATCGGCGGCAGGATCCAGAGCGACGGCATCAGCTTCGTGCAGGGCTTCCCGGGCCTCATCGACGAGCTGGCGGTCTACGACCACGTCCTGTCGATAGAGCGGATCCAGGCGCACCACGCCACGGGCGGGCAGCCCACCGCGAGGCCCCTGGCGACGCCGTCGCAAGGCGACGCGCCCCTGACCGTGGACTTCGACGGAACCGGCTCGACGACGGCGCCGGGGACGACCATCGTGGGCTACGAGTGGTCCTTCGGCGACGGGGGGTCAGCCACGGGCTCCAAGGCGACGCACACCTACACGGCCCCAGGCAGGCACGTGGCGACCCTCACGGTCAATAACGACCGGGGTGGAGCCTCGGGGGCGACGATCGACCTCGGACTGCGCTTCCCCGAGGGAGACGTGGCGCCCTGGGCCGCGGCCGACATCGGGATGCCCGACATGCCAGGCGGCTCGCGCCTCGACGGCGACCGGTGCCTGGCGCTCCTCGCGGGGTCGAGGGGCCCCGACGCCGCATGGCCCGACGGCTGCCGTTTCGTCTACCAGGAGCGCGCCGGGAGCTTCGGCGTCACCGCAAGGGTCTCGACGCTGGCGCTGGATCCGGAAGGCTCTCCGGCGCCGCGGCCGTGATGGTGCGCTCGAGCTTGGACCCAGGGAGCGCCCTCGCCGCCGTGGGCTTCGTGAGGTGGCGCGAGGCGACCCAGATCAAGCTCGTGGGCCGGACCAGCGACGGAGCGGGGCTGGTCGTCGACGCGCCGGTGGCGCTGGACATGGTCTCGCCGGATGCCTTCCTGCGCCTCGAGCGCAAGGGCCGGGACATCGTGGCGTCCGTGTCGGCGGACGGCGTCGCCTTCGTCCAGGCAGGCCGCGTCGCGCTGTGCGCGCCGCCGGATTCCCTGCTCGCCGGCGTGGCCGTCGCGCCCGCCCGCGCCAGGTGTCTTGGGGACGCGGCGGCGACGTTCTGCGATCTGGCCTGGACCGAGCTCGGGCCGCTGCCAGCGCAGCCCTTCCACCGCGGCGACGCCGACGCGAACGGTCTCCTCGAGCTCACCGACGCGGTCTTCGTCCTGGAGTACTTGTTCCTCGGCAGGTGCGCCTCGCCGTGCCTCGACGCCGCCGACGCCGACGACTCCGGCCGCCTCGACATCACCGACGCCGTGCGCATCCTCGGGTTCCTCTTCCTCGGCGCCGCCCCGCCCCCGCCCCCCGGCCCGCCCGGGGAAGACTGCGGCCCCGACCCGGGCAGCGTGCACCTGGGGTGCGAGGCGTACGGAGGGTGCTGACGAGCCAGCGAGCAGAGCAAGCGAGGCGTGGTTCAAGAACCGCGATTACGTGGTTCAGAACCACGCCTGTACTCTTCCCCCTCAAGGAATGTGCTCCCTCCCGCCTTGGTCGGGAGCACCCCCAAGGGGAAGACGGAACATGCTCATTGCTGGAGAGTTACGGCGAAGACCAGCATGGCGTGGGTAAACAACGGGTGTTACCCGGTCTTGAACCACGCCGCAAGCGAGAGCACACGGCCCTCGGCGCACGGCGGCGCGGCAAGCCCGGCCGCTGGACGTTGCGGCGTCCTCGGCGCGTCCGTAGCATGGGGGAGCAAGGCACCAGGCTCGTCGAGGGCTCTCTCATGGCGCAAGTGACCTCCCATCCACTGGACAGCGATCCGGGCCCGCGCTTCGACCGCTGCGTCGATCGCGCGCACGCCCTCTTGCGAAAGGCGGCCGACCAGTGGGGGCTCGGGGATCCCGAGCAGCCACCGACCGGAGACGTCCTCGAGGCGATCCTCCGGGTCTTCGAGAAGGAGCGGTTCCTGCGTCGGGGCCGTCGGGCCTGAGGCGGGAGTCAACCCATGGTCTCGATCCGCGTCGCCTGCGTCTTGGGCCTCGCCGCGGCGCAAGCGCCATGGAGCCCGGCGCTCGGCGACGACCGCGCCCTCGAGTTGAAGCTCCTCCTCGCCGACGCCGGCCTCGCCTACCGCGGCGGCTCCTACGCCCGCGGGGAGGCCCTCGCCGAGTCAGCCTTGAAGGCCCTGCGCGAGGCGGGGCGAGGCTCGAGCCCGGAGGCGGCGGAGGCGCTCCACGTCCTCGCGGCCGTCGACAGGCGTCTCGGCCGCCACGAGCAGGCCGAGAAGCGCTGCCAGGAGGCCCTGGCGCTCCGCGAGAAGTCGCTGGGGGCGGAGCACCCCGACGTCGCGGCCTCGATCGAGCTCCTCGCCTCGATCCGCGAGGACCAGGGAAAGCTCTGCCCCATGGGCATCGCCCGCCGAGCTCTCGAGATCCGCGAGAAGACCTCGGCCGATCACCCCACCGAGCTTGTGCCGGCCCTCCTCCTCGTCGCTCGCCACGAGCTCGCGTGCAGCGGGCGCCGCGGGGCCGAGAAGGCCCGCGAGCTCGTCGAGCGCGCCCTCGCGATCCAGAGCGAGGCGAAGGGGGCCGACGGGATCTCCTTCGAAGGGTTCCACGCGCTCGGCGAGCCCGAGCTCGGCGAGGAGCTCCTCCGCGAGATGGAGGAAGCCGCGACGCTAGCCCTCGAGGTCCTGCGCGAGGCCGCGGGCCCCGCGCACCCCGGCCGGGGGTTCACCATGGCGCGGCTCGCGATGCTCAAGGGCGTGCGCGGGCGACTCCGCGAGGCTCGCGAGCTTTTCCAGGAATCCATTCGCCTGCACGCGAGCGGCCTCTCCGACGATGATCTCTGCCGCGCACACGACTTCGCGATCTCCCACTGGGAGGGCATCCGCGAGGAGGGGAAGCGGCTCGAGACGGCCCACATGGAGCTGTGCCTCGTCGAGATGGCTCGCCGCGGCGGCAAGGCCATCGAGGACTGCCTGGCGCGCGCCGCGGGCGAACGGCTCGAAGTCCTGACGGCCCTCCGGCGGGCCCAGGGGAAGCGCGATCCCCTCGAGGTCGTCGTGAAGGGCCCTCTGGACCGCGAGTGCGAGCTGGGCGAGCTGCCCGCCTTCGAGGTCGCGCTCACGAACGTCGACGATGATAAGCGAGCCTTCGAGTTCACCAGGGGTGGCGACTACCGGAGCGGGCGCCTCGAGCGGTGGCGCTTCGACGTCGTCGACGTCGCGGAAAACCCGCTGCCGCCTCTGCCGAGTCCCGACTCGGTCCACGGTGGCTTGATGGGTTTCGGGCGCCTCGAGCCTGGCGAGTCCTGGGAGACGACGCTGGAGATGTCCAAGTACGTCGACATCGCCTCCCCCGGCGAGCACACCGTTCGCATCCAGTATCACGACCACCTCGAGATCGCGGACCAGACGCTTGTCGACGACCTCATCTTGTCGTCCTCGAAGCCCCTGCGGCTCGTCGTCAAGCCCCGCGCTGTCGAGGCGACTCGCGCCGAGCTCGACGAGGCCGCGGCGCAGGTGGCGGGGCTGGATCCTCGGGAGCCCCTGAAGGTCATCGCCGGCCATTACGGGCCCTGGGCCCACGGTTTCATCGCCCCCGACTCGCCTCAGGGGAAGCTCCTCGCCCTCGGCTGGAAGGCGGTGCCGGCCCTCCTCGATGAGGTCGCGAAGGAGCAGATCGATCCGGCGCGACGGGCCTGGGCCCTCTCGCTCCTCTTCGCGATCACCGGCCGCAACGACCCGCGCCTCCGGCCCGGCGTCCTCGGTGCGCACTCCTGGCGCGAGGCGGGCTGGTCCCTCTTCGGCTCGAAGCGTGGCCGTGAGGTCGCGGGCGGCCTCGGCCTGGGCGGAGAGGGCACGGCCAGCGGCGGCGCGCCCGACCCCGCCGCGCAGCGGGAGCTGCTGGAAGCCTGGCGCGCGTGGAGGGCGCACCTCGCGGTCAAGGTCCGGCCGTAGGCCGGACTGGATTATGCCGTTGACACATAATGTCGGCGTTGCATAATCCAGGGAAGAGGAGCGCGACTTGAGACTACCTTTCCTTGACCGCCGCCTCGAGCTGGAGGCTCTCCGGCGCGGGATCTCGGCACCGGGTGGAGGCCTTGTGGTCCTGTACGGCCGGAGGCGCTGCGGGAAGTCGAGGCTCTTGCTCGAGGCGCTCAAGGGGCACCCTACCGCCTACTATGTCGGGGATGAGCGAGAGGGCAGCACGCAGAGGCGAAGCCTCAGCCGCGCCATATCGAGCCTCATCCCGGGCTTCGACCGGGTGATGTACTCGGACTGGGAGGCGCTCCTCGACCGCTGGGCAAGGGAGGCCCCGGCGGACGCGATCCTGGCCTTGGACGAGTTCCAGTACATGGCTGCTTGCTCGCCCGAGCTCGCGAGCCTCCTCCAGAAACAGGTGGATGCGCCACGGGAGAAGCCCTTCCGCGTGGTCCTCTGCGGCTCGTCGCAGCGCATGATGCACGGCCTTGTCCTCGACGCTTCGGCGCCTCTATACGGAAGGGCGCGGGAGATCATCAAAATCGGGCCCTTGGCCCCTGGCTGGATCCGTGATGCTTTCCCATCGTGGAGCACACAGCAGCTCCTCCATGCCTACGCCGCCTGGGGAGGTGTCCCCCGTTACTGGGAGCTCGCCGCGCAGTTCAAGTCCACCGGCGAGGCCCTTCACCGGATGCTTCTCGATCCTCTGGGCGTCCTCCGAGATGAGCCTTCGAGGCTGCTCCTGGACGACAAGAAAGAGATCGCCCAAGCGTCCTCGATCCTCAGCTTGATCGGTGAGGGCTGCCACAAGCTCTCCGAGATCGCAGGGAGGCTCGGGAGGCCGGCGACCTCGCTGTCGCGGCCCCTGGCCAGGCTCGCGGACCTAGGCCTCGTCAAGAGGGAAGTCCCCTTCGGGACCTCCGAGAAGGAGAGCAGGCGCTCCCTCTACAGGATCGCCGATCCCTTCCTCTCCTTCTGGTTCCGGTTCGTGGATCCCAAGCGTGCGTTGATCGAAGCGCGCCAGGAGGGAGCGCTCGATGAGGATCTCCGGCGCTTCTTCCCGTCGCATCTGGGCGAGGTCTGGGAAGAGCTTTCGCGGGCGAGCGTGTCCCGACTCACGATCGGAAGGACGCGGTGGCGGCCGGCTGCACGCTGGTGGGGCCCCGGGCTCGACCGCCAGCCTCTCGAGTTGGACATCGTCGCGCTCTCCGAGGACGGGTCCCGCTACCTCGCCGGGGAAGCCAAGCTTCAGGTCAGGGCGAGGGAGTGGCCAACCGTTGTCTCGAAGCTCAAGTCGAGGATCGCGCGCTGTCCGGTCCTCGACGGAAAGCAGGTCGTATCCGCAATCTGGTGCGCGAGCGGGCGGGGCCGCCGGCGCGACGTCCCCACGGTGAGCGTGGCGGACGTGCTCGCGGCGCTGAAGTGATCGCCACTACCCCGCGCACCCCGCCGCGCCCTCGCACGCCGCGAGCCCGTCCGGCGTCGGGTCCGCGCCGCATTCGCTCGGGCCGGGCGCGGGCGGCTCGGGGCCTCCCGTGAAGAGCCAGGCGAGGAGCGCGATGCCGTCCGACATGTCGATCGCGCCGTCATCGTTCGCGTCGGCGGCGTCGGGGCAAGTCGGCCCGCGGCCCGCGGCGAAGAGGAAGATGAAGACGCTCACGGCGTCCGAGATCTCGATCTCGCCGTCCTGGTTCGCGTCGCCGCGCCGGAGCTTCGCCGGCGGCTGGCTGCTCGGCACGAGTCGCACGTCGGCGCACGAGAAGTAGAGCCTCGGCGACGACGGGATCTCGGTCATGACCTGGATGAGCTGCAGCGTGCACGCGTCGCAAGGAGCGTCCGGCAGCTTGACCGTCGCCGTGTAGCGCACCGTGCCCTCGCCGGGCGGTGGCTTCTCGTCGGGGATGCCGTCGAGGAGGGGAAAGAAGCCCCGGTCGCCGCCCATCGAGAAGAGGAGGCGGTAGTAGCCGGGGTGGTCGACGTACTCGTCCCAGACCACCTCGAGGTCCTGGCCCGCCTCGAGGACCAAAGGCTCGTCCCCGCGAGGCAGCCCCCCGCAGGGCCCCGTCTTCGAGGTGAGGCTCGAGCGCGGGACAGGGAAGAGCAGCACCGCATGGGCCTCGAGGAGGGCCGGGGCGAGACCGAGGGCCAAGGCGAGGCCGAGGCCGAGGAGCGCGTGGGACGCGAGGGACGCTGGGGGCCGGCGCATGGGCTATCGACAGGCCGTCGGACAGCCCTGGACCCTCACGCAGCTCGTGCCCCGCGAGGGCACGGGGCCGCCGCGGAAGAGGAAGTTGAGGAGGTAGACCGCGTCCGAGACGTTCACGCTCTCGTCGCCGTTCAGGTCCAGGATCGTCTTGTTGCCGCCGTCCGTCACCGACGTGCCCTCGCAAGGAAGAGGCTTCGATGCCCCGAGGAAGAGGCGCAAGAGGAGCGAGAGGCCGTCCGACACGTCCAGCACGCCGTCCTGGTTCGAGTCGCCGGGGAGCTGGAGGCCGCCCGAGTTGGGAGCGCCGTCGTCGGAGCCCGGCGAGCCGCCCTCGAAGTTGCTCGTGCGCCAGCTTTCCTTCAGACCCCAGCTCGAAAGCTCCGCGCCGGGGTCGACGATGGTCAAGGACATGCCGAGGCCGTCCGTCTCCGGGTACCAGAGGTCGTCGTAGGCGAAGGCGAGGATCGGCTCCTTGAAGGGGCCCTCGAGGACGATCTCCTCGCCGGCGTTCGAGAGGTTCCCGTCGTAGGCGCCGGCGACGAGGATCCCCGCTGTCCCGTAGAGGAGCTCGAAGGCGGCCGGGTCCTTCACGAGGACCACGTACCCGCCGGGGGCGAGCGCCGTCCCGGGCCCGAAGACGAACGAGACCGACCCGCTCAGGCGGAAGCCCTCGAGGTCCAGGGGCTGGGAGCCCACGTTCTGGAGCTCGATGAACTCGAAGTCCTGGGAGCCGTAGGTGCTGTCGGGCAGCGGGTTCACGGGGTGGTACATGATCTCGCTCACGACGAGGGGCGGCGTCGCGACGACGAACGTCGCGTCCGTGGGCCCGCTCCAGTTGCTCGTGCTGATCCGGGCCCTGGCGATGACGCGCGTGTTCTCGTCGAGGACGATGGCGCCCGAGTACTGGGCCGCCGTCGGTCCCATCGCCCCCCCGGGAGCGCGCGGGTCCCTGCCGTCGAGGGTGTAGAAGATCGTGCCCGCGGGAGCGCTGATCGCGAGGTTGAACCCCGGCGCGATGGGCCCGCCGTTCCGGGTGAACGACGGGGCGACGGGGTAAAGCCCATCCCACCACACGAGGCGGTCCTGCACCCAGTCCGTCATGAAGTTGAGCTCGTCCTGGTAAGTCTGGCCGATGTACCAGTTCGGCCACACGCGGGTCCCGAGGGTCCGCCAGCGCTGGAAGTTCCTCTGCTGCGATTCGTCGAGGAGGACCGCGGCCTCATCGATGTCGTTGAGGAGGATGCTCGTCTGGAAGGGCCCGCGGCGAAGCACGGTCCACCGGTCGCGGTACTTCTGGACGAACTCGGGGTCCTGGAAAAGGCGGCCGTACCAGGGATAGTCGCCCGCCGAGAGCTGCGGGTAGTAGAAGCCCGTGGCGATCCAGCCCTGGAGGTAGTCCGCGTTGCCCAGCGAGAGGTTGTAGTCCCAGATCGGGCCCATGTTGAGCTTGCCGCCGCGGTCCTTGTACATGAACGTGCTCAGGCGGAAGCCGTCGATGTTCTTCGTGACCTCCACCAGGATGTGGTGATCGATGAAGGAGTCGACGTCGATGTACTTCGCGTAGCCGTTCACGGGGTCCTTGAAGTTGGTCCCGTAGAGCACCGACTCGAACTCATCCAGGTACGCCTTGATCCAGGCCCTCTGGGCCGGCGTGATGAATTCCTCCTTGGGGTCCACATAGCCGAGCCTGTGCCCCTGGCTCGTGGTCATGCCGCCGTCGCCGGGGTCGAGGCGGTCCTTCTTCAAGATGTAGCCGCCCGTGATGTCGGGCTCCGCCGAGTCCGAGGCATCCAGGTTCTTGATGTCGACCCGGTCGTCCCCTCGCTTGATCTTCTCCATGAAGACGTAGACGCCGATGTAGTCCCCCGAGTCGATGTTGCCGCCTCCCGAGTTCAGGTACATCTCGACGAACTTCGTGTGGGTGGCCCAGCGGCCGATCCGGTTCGACCAGGTGTAGGAGAGGTGGTTCCGCATGAGGGTCTTGTCGGAGTACGGCCCGTGGAGGATCCAGTCGGAGTCCTCGGGCATGCCGAGGAAGGAGACGTCCATGTCGCTCCCCAGCGCATCGCGGACCTCGAAGGCGTAGTTGTTCTTGGGAAAGCCCAGGGAGCTCGAGCCCCGCTTCTTGATCGCCGTGGTCCCCGTGAAGGTCGGGGTCCCGGTCATGGAGGTCCTCCCGGTCGCCCCGGGCTCGAGCATGGCCGAGAAGGAGCTCGTCCAGACGGCGTCGTTGATGCCCTGACCGAAGGTCTCGACGACGAGGACCGGCAGGTTCGACGTGAAGGTGCGGACGTTGGTCGCGAGCATGAGGTACGACTGGACCACGGTGGGGCTCGGCGCGAAGCCCGCCTCGAAGGCCTTCGCGCGGACCATGGTCGTGCCCGCGATCGAGATCGGCGCGGAGTAGAGCGTGGAAGCCTCGGTGGGCTCCGAGCCGTTCGTGGTGTAGCGGATCGCGGCGCCCGGCGTCGGCGAGGTGAGGGTCAAGCTGAAGCTCGCCGTGATCATGCCGCTCGATTTCGAGAACTGGGGGCGGGTCGAGACGCCCGGGTAGCCCGCCAGGTTGCCCAGGCGCGGCGTGGGCTTCGTGAAGAAGTGCCTCGTGCTCCGGTCCAGGGTGCCCGAGGCCGAGGCGTCGAGCTCGGGGAGGACGAGGAAGTCGGAGCTCGTGGCGTTCGCGTTGAGCCCGTGGACCGCGAGCACGTTCTGCCCGCTCCGGAGGCGCCCCACCTCGCTCGAGATGTTGACCTCCTCGAAGATCACGGCGAGCGCGTCGTCGTGCTGCGCCGTGGCCGCGGAGCTCCAGGCCGGGGCTGCGGGCGCGTTCCGCTCGGCGACCTTCGTGCCGTTCAGGTAGGCGATGTACCCGTCGTCGTACTTGGTGTGCAGGAAGAGCCCCGTGTACTGGGAGGGGTCCGTGACGCTGAAGGGGACCCGGAGGTACGCCGTGGTCGCCACACCGTCCATCTGCGACCGGACATCGAGCTCGATGAGGCTCGTGTAGTCGGGGTTCCGGTCGTAGCCGAGGCCCGTCGAGCCCGAGAGCCAGCCCGAGTCGGAGAACGAGACCTGCGTCCAGGTCGTCCCGAGGGACCCGTCCTGCGGCACCAGGGCCTTCGCCGCGGCGCCCGAGACGACGAGGTTCGTGAGGGTGGCCTCCTGCTTGAGGCCGTAGGACATGTCTTCGATCTGAGGCGGGTACGGCGCGTACTCGTAGACCACGGTGACCCCATCGGGCTTGACGAGAGCGAGGTACCCGCCCGCCGCGTCGAGCTTGAAGCCCGTGTGGAGCGTCCCCGCCGGGTCTCTGCGGTCCTTGCCCGAGGCGAAGACCACGATGAAGTTGTCGGCCGGCAGGCTGACCGACGGGAAGCGCCACTTCGTGGGGTTCGCCGCGTCGTCGGTGAGGCACCACCCGCTCAGGTTCGCGCTCGTCGTCCCGGCGTTGTAGACCTCGATCCAGTCCGAGTCGTCCCCGTCCTCGTCGGTGAGCACTGTCTCGTTCGCCGCCATCAGCTCGGTGATCACGAGGTCCTGGGCTCGGGAGCCGGCCGAGAGCCCCAGGAGGAGGCAGAGGGACGCGGCGCCGGTGTGGTGCGTGCTGGACTTCATGCGTAGGTAGTGCTCTTTTTGTGGTTCGCGGACAGACCCTGCGTCGATGGACGCACCCAATGGTAGCCGCTGGGTTTGCGGGAAGACAACTGGGTTTTCGAGGGGCGGCCGGCGCGAAGCTCATGGCCGAGTCCCCCCCCGGCGTCGCCGCAGCGAGGCCTACCGCCGTCCTTTGCTGTGACCTCGGCGAAACACGGCCACCGGCCCCCCCCTTGCGATCGGCGGGTCACAGGATACCGTGTGATGAAGGCCATGGATCCTACGCTCGTACTGATCCGCCCGGCGTCCGCCGGACGGAGTCGCCAGGGGAGTGAGCACCTTCGTGACGCTCCGCTCGACGGCGCCAGGGGCTGCCGCCAAGCTCCCGAGCGGCCGCAGCGTCAGGACGGTTGCCGGAGGCGTGCACTGGCGCGGCCCCCCTCACGGGTGCTCCTTCCCCTTCCGCAAGGGCTCGACGCGCCAGGCGGCCTCGGGGCCGAAGCGGAGCTTGCGGCCGGAGTGCCCCGCGTGCTTGTCGCCGTAGAGAGCGCGTACGGTCCAGGTCTGGAGCAGGACGGCGAGGACCGCCGCAGCGCAGCCGGCGCAGGCCGCGCGGGTGATGAGGCGCGCTGCGCCGCGGGGATCCGGCAGCACCGCGGGAGCCCCATCGCCGGGACGCGGCAGGGCGAGGACGAGCACGGTGACGAGCGCCGCGTTCACGGCGATGACCCCCTCCGTGAGGAGCCGCCCCTCGCCGAAGCCGGCGAGGGCCCGCTCGAAGTTCCCGGAGACCATCCACCAGAGAAAGAGCACGTAGAGGAGCTGGCCCCGCCCCAGGGCCGTCTCCGGCGCCACCGCGAGCCGCCGCCGCGAGTGGAGGACGAGGAGGAGCACCGCCGCGGCGGCGATGAGCCCGTAGACGAGGTGGAACCAGGCCGAAGCCGAGAGGTCCACGCTCGCGAAGAGCGGCGCCCGCATGCGCGCGGGAACGGCGCGGGCCTCGACCCACGTCTCCACGTTCTTCACGAGGTTCAGGTACGTCACGCCGAGGAGGACGAAGGCCACGGAGAAGCCCTCGTACCACCGTGGCCGCTCGGGCACGGCGCCGGTGAGGCGCGGGAGGCGGGTCGCGAGGATCGCGAGGGCCACGGCGATCCCGAGGCCGTTCACGAGGCCGTAGCTCTGCTCGAGGAAGCTGTGCCAGTTCGCCGACTGCCAGTGAGCCCAGGCGGCGACCTCCGCGGGGTCTGCGCCGCGGGCGGGATTGCCCGGAGCCACGAGGACGAGCTTGAGCCACGCCGCGCCCGAGAAGCCCAGCCCCCCGGCGGCGCCGCTCACGAGGGAGGCGAGGACCACGGGCGCGAAGCCGCTCCGCGCGAGCCAGAGGGTCGCTCCGCCGCAGACGCCGAGGATCCCCGCCCAGTCGTCGCCGCGGGGCGGCGTCATGCGGGCGCCGAGGAGGACGGGGAGGAGGAGGAAGCCCGCCCACCAGCCGAGCGCCATGTGGAGGAGGAGGGAGGAGCCCGCCCGGAAGCGTCCCCAGCGAAAGAAGTACGCACCCGCGCCGGCCGCGAGGCCCAGGGCCCAGCCGAGGTGCCGCGACGCGAGGGGCAGGAAGCCGGGCCAGTTCGTCAGCAGCTCGCCCCGCGCCCACATCGACGGGTCGCCCTCGAGGCGCACGAGCCAGCCCGCGACGGCCGCATCGAGGCCCGCGAGCTCCAGGAGCCACTGGAGCGCGAAGCCCGCGGCGGCCCCGGCGGCCGCGAGGAGCGCGAGGCGGTCGAGCCTCTCGAAGCGCCGGTCGGCGAGGTCGAAGAGGAGGAGGGCGGCGACCGCCGAGAGGGCCGGGATCCAGTCCGCGTCGAACCAGTAGAGGAGGCTCTCGTGGCGCTGCGCGCCCACCGCGGCCCCCTCGAGGCCGCGCTCGACCGCGGGCAGCGCCAGGTCCACGGCGACCCACGCTCCGAGGACCCAGAGGAGCGGCCGGAAGAGCCCGCGCAGCCGCTCCTCATCCGCCGCGGCCGCGAACGCCGTGCCCGCCCCGCCGAGGGCCGCCCAGAGGAAACCGATCGCGAAGAGGCAGGCGAAGCCGTAGACCTGCGAGGGCAGGTGCCCCGAGTGGGTGTAGGCGATGACCTGGCCGTAGGACATGGACCCGCCGAAGGCCCAGCCCAGCGCGCCGAGGAGGGCGAAGAAGGGCGCGCGGCGGCGCCAGTCCTCGCGCCCCGAGAAGAGGCACGCCGCGAGCGCCGCGAGCGCGCCGGGCACCATCGCGCCGTACTCGTGGCCGAAGTTGCCCCGGATGCCCCAGCCGATCGAGAGGCTGAGCGCGACGGCGAGGAGGGCCGCCGGCCGGAGGAGCGCGGTGGATGGTGGCTTGTCCATGTGCCCGGGTTCGGGCACAGTGTACGCAAGACGGCGAGCCGTGAGAATCCTCCACGACGAGAACCTGCCTTACATCGCCGCGCTGGAGCCGGGGGATCGGCCGTGAGAGGTGCCACGCCGCCGCGAGCGCTCCTCCTGGCCCTGGCCCTCGGCACGCCCTTCGCTGCCCGTGCCACCGAGGAGTCCTGGTCCTGCCAGGTCTCGCCGCCCGAGCGCGAAGTCGTGACCGAGCCCGAGAGCGGCGCGCGGACCGTATTCGTCACCACGAGCGCCGCGGACGACTCGAACCTGTACTTCCACGACCGCTCGTGGATCGCCGACGGATCGCTGCTCGTCTTCTACTCGGACCGTGCGGGCCGGCGCGACTTGTTCGGCTACGTCGAGGCGACGGGCGAGATCGTCCGCATCGGACCGCCCGACGACCCCGGCGGCGCGCCGCTCGACGCCGTGACCTGCTCCCGGCGCGGCAGCATCGTGTACGCCATCCGCGGCCGTGACGTCCTCGCCTTGACCGTGGACCTCGCCGTCCAGACCAGCTCCCCGACGCGCGCAAGCGTGCGGGCGAGGCAGGTCTGCGCCGTCCCGAAGAACGGCGGGCTGCGCTCGGCGCTGAACGAGAGCTCGGACGGCCGGCTTCTGGCCCTCGGCCTGACCGACCCCGACAGGCCTGGGACGAACCGGATCGCCGCGATCGAGGTCGAGACGGGCAAGGTCTCGACGGTGACCGAGGTCCAGTTCCCGGTATCGCACGTCCAGTTCTCCTGGACTCGTCCCGACCTCGTGCTGTTCGCGCGCACCTACCCCGAGGGGGACCGAGTGCCCGAGCGCGCCGAGCCGGGCTCCGAGCCGCACGCGAGGCTCTGGCTCGCCGACCTCTCGGGGAAGCCCGCCTGGCCCGTCTTCTGGCAGAAGCCCGGAGAGCTCGTCACGCACGAGTGCTGGTGGACCGAGGACCGCTTCACCTTCTGCGGCGGCCACAGGCCGCACGAGTCGCACCTCAAGGTCTACGACCTGAAGAGCGGGCGGATCTCCATCCTCGGCGCGGGGAGCTGGAGGCCCGAGGCCAGCGCGGAGGAGATCACGAAGCGCGCCTGGTGGCACGCGTCGGGGTCGCCCGACGGCCGCTGGGCCGCCGCCGACACCTTCCACGGCGACGTCGTGCTCTTCGACGCCGCGACGGCCGAAGAGCGGCCCCTCTCGCGCGGCCACCGCGTCTTCGGCTCGAACGGCGCGCACCCGCACGTCGGCTGGGCGCCGTCGTCGGACCGCGTGGTCTACGCCTCGAACGTGCGCGGCAACCCCGACGTGGTCGTCACCGGGGTGCCGGCGGGGTGGAGGTGATGCGCGGCGCCTCCGCGCGGAAGAGCTCGAGCCACGAGAGAACGATGGCGTCCACGATCGTGCCCGAGCTCCGGCACTCCTCGGGCGTCTTTCCCCAGTAGAAGCCGATCCAGCCCGCGGCGTGCTCCCGCGAGCGCTCGAGGAACTCGCGGAGCTCGGCGGGGGAGCACTCCAGCGGAAACGTCTCCTCGATGACGACGGGCTTCCCGACGGCGAAGCCCCGCAGGGTCTCGAGGGCCTCGCCCACCTTCGAGGCCTTGGGGTAGATGTGGACGCTCAGGAAGTCGAGATCCCCCGCGACCTCGCCCGGCACGAACCCCGACGTGAGGCCGGGCCGATCGAGGCTCCAGTCGACGAGCCCCACCGTGACGAGGCGCCGCGGGTCGTCCCGCCGGACGGCGGCGATGAGGCGCCGGATCCAGCGGCGGGCCACCTCGGGCCGCGGCCGGCCCGCAGGGTCGAGGGCGATGAACTGGACGAAGTGGTACCGCTCGGCGAAGGGCGGGCCCAGCCACTCGCCCGGTCTCCGCGGGCCGCCCGGGACCACGGGCTCGTTCATGAGGTCATAGCAGAATACCGCCGGGCTCGCTGCGCAGGCCGACGCGACGACGCTCCAGAACTGCGCCTGGGCACGCCAGCGGCCCTCCTCGTCGAGGCGGTCGTACCACTCGGGGACGTACTCCTTGAGGTAGCAGCCGAGGCCCGTGAGGTCGAGGTACAGCCCGACGCGCTCCGCAAGACCCAGCAGGCGCCGCAGCCGCTCGAGGGCGCGTGGGTTGGGCCGATCGGGCGACGGGAGGACCTTCCCGAGCTGGAGGTGGATGCGGACGACGTTCGCGCCGAGGTCCTTCATCTCCCGGAAGTCCTGCTCCACGGCGTCCCACTCGGCCTCCCAGTACTCCTCGATAAGCCGGCCATCGCGGTCGTGGTCGTAGTTGAATCCCCACGGCACGAAAGGCCGCCCCGAGGGTGCGAGCACGAACCCGCGGCCGCCGGGAGAGACCTCGACGCGCTCCATGCGAGGCGGGCCGGCGCAGCCGGCGAGGAGCAGCCCCAGGCCGACGCCGATCCCGATCCCCGCGCCGCCGAAGGTCCGCAGGCCGCCCTCGCGCTTCACGGGACGGGCGCTCCCGCGCGGCTCACGGCTTGTATCCCGGCCCGCGCAGCACGCGGCCGGGCCTCTCGCCGGTATACCTGCCGCCCTCGAAGACGACGGAGCCGTTCACGAGCACGTGCGTGATCCCCTCGGGGGAGAGGTCGGGCTCGGCGAAGGTGGCCGCGTCGCGGACCCTGGCGGGGTCGAAGACCACGACGTCCGCCGCCAGACCCTCGGCGATCCTGCCGCGGTCGAAGGCGAAGACATCGTTGGCCGCGACGGCCGTCATCCGGTGCACCGCCTCCTCGAGCGTGAGGATCCCCAGCTCGCGGACGTAGCGCCGGAGCACGCGGGGGAAGGAGCCGTACGCCCTCGGGTGACTGGCGATGGACGAGCCCGCCGCGGGACCCACGTCCGTGTCGAAGCACACGAAGGGCTCCTCCATCGCCTTCAGCACGTTCGCCTCGGACATCGTCTCGGGCATGGCGAAGGCCCCCTTCTCGGCGACGGCGAAGAAGACTTCCCAGGGGTCCTGGCCGCACGCGGCGGCGATGGCCTTGAGGGTCTTCCCGTTCGAGGCCGCGTAGGCCGGGTGCTCGATCCTGCCCAGGACGACGCGGCCCCAGTCGCGGCCGGCGTGGGCGAACCAGTTCTCCCAGCCCTCGCCTTCCTCCATCTCGCGGCGCATCTCGGCCCGGGCCGCTGGGTCCCGCAGGCGGCGCAGCAGCTCCTCGGGGCCCCGCGCCGCGTGCCGCGGGTGGAGGAAGGCCCGGATCCCGAGCCCGTTGTGGACGTACGGATACACGTCGGCAGCGACGTCCTGACCCGCGGACCGCGCGGCCCGGATGCGGGCGAGGGCGAGGTCCATCTTGGGCCAGTTCCGCTCTCCCGCCGCCTTCAAGTGGAATATGTGGACGGGGACGCCGGCAGCCTTCCCGATCCGGAGCGCCTCGTCGATGGCCTCGAGCAGCCGGTCCCCCTCGTTCCGCATGTGGGTGAAGTAGCGGCCGCCGTGCTCCGCGGCGGCGCGAGCCAGCTCCACCAGCTCCTCCTCCGGCGCGTAGACGGCCGGCGGGTAGATGAGGGCGGTCGAGAGGCCGATCGCGCCGGCCTCCATGGCCTCGCGCACGAGGTCCTTCATCCGCTGCATCTCCTGCGAGGTGGCCCGGCGGTCCTCGAGGCCAACGGCGATGGACCTCACTTGCGTGTGCCCCACGGTCTGGACGACGTTCGTGGGGAGCCCGGCCTGGTCCAGGCGCCCGAGGAGCTCGCGCATCGTCCTCCAGCCTGCCTTGCGGCCCGCCTCCTCGCCGAGGGGCGCATCGGAGTCCCCCTCGCCGGCGTTGATCGTCGTGATGCCCTGCGCGAGGAGGTTCAGGCCCGCGGCGGGGTCCTTGAGGAAGGGCGCCGCCGTCTGGCCCATCATGTCGATGAACCCTGGGGCCACGGCGAGGCCCGAGGCGTCGATCACGCGTCCGGCCTCGGCACCCGCGAGCCGCCCGATCGCCGCGATGCGGCCGCCCGCGATGCCCAGATCTGCGCGATACGAAGGCGCGCCGGTCCCGTCGGCTATCCGGCCGCCTCGGATCACGACGTCGAACCGCGGGCGCGGCACGGCACCGCCGGGGGCCGCGGGCGCTCGCCGCGTGAGCTCCACCCAGTGCGAGAGGGCGAAGTAGCCCTCGGCCTTCGCGACGCAGACCCCCGTCATGCGCTCGCCGTCGCGGTCGAGGTGCAGCTCGAGCGCCGGCACGCCGTGGAACCCAGCCTGCGTGCGGAGCGGTGCCTTGATCCAGCCCGTGAACCTCCCGCGCTCGACCTTCACGTCCTTCAGATCTCCCGCCGCGCGGTCTCCGAGGGCTGCGGAGGCTCCGCCCCCGCTCCTCACCTCGAGCCGGAGGGGCACGTCGCCGTCGAAGTGCTCGAGCTTCCCCTCCCAGACGCCCGCGTGCCCGTCGGCGGGGGTCGGGTCCGGCGTGCGTTGCGGCGGGTCCAGCCCCCGCTCCTCCTTCGCCCCGAGGAGGACCTCCGCGAGCCTCCGCGTGACGCCGTGCACGAGCCCGACCCCGTGCGCGTTCGCGAGGACCACCGTCCCGCAGCCCTCGCCGGGGAAACCCCGCAGCTCCGTGGTGACGCCCGGCATGCCGCCCGTGTGATAGAAGCTCGGCCGGCCGAGGAGGGTCTCGACCGACCACCCGATGCCGGTCCCCGACCCCGGCCCGCGCGTGCTCGAGAGCCTCTGCATGGCGCGCGCCGACTCCTCCTTGAGGACCCGCACGCCGTCGAGGGCGCCGCCGTGCAAGTGCAGGAGCGCGAAGCGGGCGAGGTCATTGGCGCTGCTCCAGATGGTCGACGCGCCGGGGTGGTCGAACTCGTACGGCGCGATCCGCAGGAACCTCCCCGCCGCGTCGGCCCCGTACTGGGCGGTCGCGTCCGCCTCGAGGCCGGGCCGCACGCGGTCCGAGGTCCGGGTCATGCCGATGGGGTCGAAGACCTCCGCCTCGAGGAGCTCGCGCCAGGGCCTCTTCGAGACCGTCTCGGTGATGTGCCCGAGGAGCCCGTAGGCGAGGTTCGAGTACTCCCACCGCGAGCCCGGCGCCCAGGCCGCGAAACCGTAGCGGCGGGTGGTCTCGTCCCAGGAGAGCGGCTCGACGCCCGCGTAGTAGAAATTGTAGTGCACGGGGAGCCCCGCCGTGTGGTCCGCCAGGCGCCGCAAGGTCATGGCCTCCGCGCTCCCCGCCTTCGCGCGGAGCTTCGCGCCCGAGAGGTAGTCGTTGGCGGGACGATCGAGGTCCACGAGACCGCGGTCGGCGAGCACCATGAGGCCCGTGGCCGTGATGGGCTTTGAGACGGAGGCGAGCAGATAGATTGAGTCCGAGGTGGCCTTGGTCTTCCGCTCGAGGTCGGCGAGGCCGAACCCCTCGGCCCAGACGACGCGCCCGCCCCTCACGACGGCCACGGCGAGGGATGGCGACTGTCCCTCCGCGATCCCCCGCTCGATCATCTCCCGCACCGGAGCGAGCTCGGGGGGCATGGGGACATCGGCGGCGGCGGCCGCCATGCTCATCGCTGCGAGGACGGGGGCGATCGCGAGGACGGGAGCGATCGCGAGGACCGGGCGAGGACGAACGGGCGGCGGCGAGCTCAACATGCCCCGCCAAGGGTAACCGCCCGGCGCCGCGGGCACCAGATAGCGGGACCACAAACCCCGCCCGTGGCCTCCTCAACGGCGCGCTACCGGCTGGCGCAGGATCGTCTTCAGCCGCTCGGGAGAAACCCGGCGCGGGTCCGAGAGGTAGAACTCGTGATGCGGGCCAAGGAGCCTCAGGCCCGCCTTCTCCGCAAAGGCACGCATCGCGTCGATGCTCTCGCCCTCCTTCTCGTAGGGCCCCACGTGGAGCATCTGGACGCAGCGCCCCTCGGCCAGCGATTCGAGCCTCACTCGCTTCACCTCCTCTCCCTTGCCGCGCTTCAGGAGGAGCGCGGCGGCCTTTCGTGTTTCCTCCGCGGTGACGAAGTCAGGTGTCCGGATGAGGAGCTTCCACCGCCACTGGTCCTTGGGAATCGCCGCGAGGTCGGCCCCCTGCCCAGCGCCCAACCAGAGCCCCTCCAGCTTGCAGACGGCGTAGTCCTGGAGGCCGGCGAACTTCCGGGTCATCTTGACGGTGAAGGCCATGCCGTAAAGCGCCCCGATGCTCGCCGTGAAGGCCTCGCCGCCCGGGGCGCCTTGTCCCGAGATCGCCAGGTACGTCGCCTTCCCGGTCTCCACGAGCCGCGGCTCCCTCGACGCCGCGTACTCGTCCTTGTGAAGCTTGTAGAGGTCGATCTTCTCTTGAGCTTTCATGGCTTGGGTCCTGTTCAGCGGCGCCGGCCTCTCGGCTCGAGCGGCGCGTAGATGTCGGTGAGGAGGCTGCCTTGAACGACCGGCTGAAGGCCTCCAGGGTCTCGTAACCCGCGGTGAACGCGATCCGTGTGACCGGCTCCGGGCTGTGCTTGAGCTGCGTGGCGGCCCGCTCCAGGCGGAGCCGACGGATGTGCGCCTTGACCGACTCGCCCACCATCCCCTTGAAGATGCGGTGGAAGTGGTAGGGCGAAAACCAGGCCATGCTGGCCAGCTCCTCGAGGCGCAGGCGCTCATCCAGGTGCTCCTGGATGTGCACGAGCACGCGCAGCATGCGCTGCTTGTAGTCCCGAAGCGTGACCTCTCTCATGACGGTGGTGTTACCAGAAACGGCCCCGGCGCGCTTGATCGTTCTTGCGATTCCGTGGACTGGCGGGCGTGTTTCCAGGGAGGCTCCACCGAGCCTCAAGGCGCTGCCCGGAGCAACTCCCTCGCCGGGAGGATCCTCGAGAAGAACCCGGAACGGACGAGCTCCCGGGTCGGCTCGGACCTGGTGATGAGGACCTTCTGGACGGTCCGGCCCTCGAGCCAGGGGACCCTGCGGACCTTCTCCTGGACCTCTCGCGCCGTCTCGAGCCCGACGGGCGCATCCCGGTACTTCATCTCGCAAAGCGTCACGACCTTGTCGGCGCGGTCAAAGACCAGATCGACCTGCACGCCCGCCAGCTTGCCCCCGCGGCCATGGCGGAAGTAGGGCCCAGCCTGGTACTGGACGCCGGAGAAGCCGAGGAGGGCCGCGATCTCCCTCGCGTGGCCAAGGCAAAGCAGCTCGAACGCTCGCCCGAGCCACGACCGAAAGCCCGGCGAAGGGGCGATGTGCTCCACGAAGCCTCGGTTGGTGAGCAGACGGCGAGCACGGTGGGGACGCAAGAACGCGAAGTAGAACCGCAGAAACGGGTCGGTGATGACGTAGCGGAGGAGCCGGGAGTTGGCCGGCTTGTCGAAAGGGACGTACGAGGTGATGAATCCGGCGGACTCGAGGTTGTACAGGACGCGAGTGAGCTCGCCTCCTCCCGCGCTGCTCGTGCTGTCGATGATCTCCTGCCGGCTCTGTCCGAAGGGCTTCCCGGCCAGGGCGCTCAAGACCTCGTCGTACTTGCCGGCCGATCCGAAATGGCTCACGAAGATCCGGTGGTACTCCTCCGCGAAGTAGCCGGTCTCGGTGAACGCCAGCCGATCCATGCCGGCGAGGATCGAGTCCTGGTCCGCGAGGAGCTTCAGGTACTGTGGGATCCCGCCGACCAGGAGCTGCGCCAGGAGCACCTCTTCCCACCCACGGCCGGCGAGGAGCTTGGCCGCGTCGCTCAGATGGAACGGCTTGAGGTGGATGCAGAGGCTCGTCCGCCCATAGAGCGCCCTCGAGCGGATCACCCGCTTCTCCATGAACGACGCTATCGATCCGCAGAGAACGAGCGTGACCTCCCCGACTCGGCTCAGCTGCTGCTCCCAGACCATCTTGAGCGCCGCCACGAGCTCGGTACGGTAGTTGGCGGTCCACTGAAACTCGTCAAGGAGGACCACGATCTCCTTCCCCCTGACAGCCGGGACCAGCTCTCCCAAAGCCTCCGGCCACGTCCGGACGCCGGACTTCCTCCGGGGCTTCAGCCCCACCTGGCGCTCGAGCTGCAGGAGGAAGTTGGCGATCTGCTTTCCCTTGGACTGGTTCTCGAGCCCCTCGAACGCGAGCAGGGGCTCCGTGGCGTAAGCCTCTCGGATGAGCGCCGTCTTCCCCACCCGCCTCCGGCCGTACACCACGGCCACATGCGAACCGGGCCGCTTGTGGAGGTCACGAAGACGGGCGAGCTCCTCGTCGCGGCCGATGAAACCGTCCCCCGGGCTCCCTGGGTTGCGCAAGAAAAATCTCCTATGAGCTGGCTCGGCAAGAAGCTTAGGAGGTTTTTCTCGCAGGATCCAGAGAAAAATCTCCTATGAACGATACACGGACCAATCTCAGGAGATTTTTCTTGGGGCTCCTCAGGAAGCCGCCCCAGGCCTCGGTCGGCGGCGATGGGGCCTCTGGAGCCTCCGGGCCGTCCGACAACATCGGCTGCCCGCAGATCGCGGCGGGGGTCTCGCCGACCTCGGCGTAGCTCACCACATTCCTTCCTCCGGGACCGCCCCCGCGCGGCCTCAGCCCCGCGTCTTCCCGGGCTTGAGCCAGGCGCCCAGCACCGCCCCGATCCCGGTGCCGATCAAGAGCAAGGCCCACCAAGGGAGCGTCGGCAGCAGAGGGAACGTTGGTGAAGAGAGCATCTCCGTCATGGTAGTTTCTCCGTCCATGAAACCTCCATCGAAGCCTCGATCGAAACCTCCGCGGCGGCGCGTCGATACCCCGCTTGTCTCGAGGACGGCCGGCCGGTTTCACTTCCTCTGCTCCGTGATCCCTCCCTCCTTGGTCGGGATCACCCTCGCGGGCTGTGCCGGCGGGGCTCAGCCGGGGGAGCCCCTCGAGCGGTCCGGGGACGAGATCTGCGCCGCAGGCCGGCTCTTCCACACGGGCACTCGGGTCGTCCTCTGGCTCGACCCCGGGGGCTACGACGCCTACAGGCCGCACCGCTGGTTCCAGCCCGGCTTGGCGGGCCCCGCCGAGGCGCCGGACCGCATCGCGCGTTACGATTCCGTCCGCAAGCGGCTGCCCGAGGACCTCGCCGAGCGCGTGAGGCACCGCGGCTGGACCCTCGAGGATCTCCAGCGGGTCGTGCGCCAAGTCGTGGTCCACTTCGACGCCTGCGGGACCTCGCGCAGGTGCTTCGAGGTGCTCCACGACGTGCGGGGCCTCTCCTGCCACTTCCTCCTGGACCTCGACGGGACGATCTATCAGACGCTGGACCTGAAGGAGCGCGCCTGGCACGCCGCACAGGCCAACGAGGGCTCGGTGGGGATCGAGATCGCCAACATAGGCGCCCACTCCGACCCCGCGCCGCTCGCGGCCTGGTACGGGGCCGACGAGGAGGGAGTGCGCGTCACGCTGCCCCGCGAGATGGGCGACGGCGGCCTGCCGCCGGGCTTCGTCGCGCGCCCGCGCCGGCCCGACCCGATCCGGGGGCGCGTCCAGGGGAAGGACCTCGTCCAGTACGACTTCACCGAGGAGCAATACCGGGCCCTCGAGAAGCTGCTCGTGGCGCTCTGCCGCGTGTTCCCGGAGATCAAGGCCCGAGTGCCGCGGGACCGTCACGGCGGCTTGCTGCGCCAGGCTTTCGGCTCCGAGGAGGATCTCCAGCGCTTCCAGGGGCTCGTCGCCCACTGGCACGTGACGCGCGAGAAGGTCGACCCGGGCCCCGCCTTCGACTGGGCGCGGGTCCTGGAGGCGCTGCAGCGGGCGGGCGTGCCGGAGGATTGAGCGGCGGTTTGCCTGCCACTTGCCTGAAAGACCCTCCGCCGGGGCGAGACTACGGACGTAAGGGCTTTCCACGAGCCGGCCGCCCGAGTAGCATCGGCGGCCTCAAGAGTATGCAGGGTGAGTCACGCAAGCTGGCGCTTTCCGGCGCGGGAGGAACCCCATGGAAGACTCCTTGAAGGTCGTCTACATGATCTGCGCGACCGCGGGCGGGACGGTCCTCGTGATCCAGACGGTCCTCCTCATGATGGGCGTCGGGGCCGACGCGGACGCCGATGCCGACGTCGACCCCGGGGACATCCACGACGTCCCCCACGACGCGGGCCACGGCCACGACCACGCCGGCGAGGGCTTCCTCAAGGTCCTCTCCTTCAAGACCCTCGTGGCCTTCGTCACGTTCTTCGGCCTGAGCGGCCTCGCGAGCCAGAAGAGCGGGCTCGGCGCGGCGCCCACGCTCGTCATCGCGCTTTGCGCGGGCTCCCTCGCCCTCTACCTCGTGGCCTACCTCATGGCGGCCCTGTCCCGCCTCCAGTCGAAGGGCAACCTGGACCTGAAGAACGCGGTCGGCGAGACCGCCAAGGTCTACCTGCGCGTGCCCGGCGAACGCTCGGGTCAGGGCAAGGTGATCGTGGCGGTCCAGGGGCGCAGGGTGGAGTGCAAGGCGGTCACTGCCGGCCCGGAGATCCCGACGGGCGCCGAGGTGCAGGTCGTCGGGACGAGCACGCCGGACACGCTCGAGGTCCTCGTCGCAGAAAGGAAGGGAGCCTGACATGGACGACCTCTATTTACCGGCGATCGTCGTCGCCATCGTGCTCATTCTCTTTGGCTTCTTGATGCTGCTCGCGAAGCGCTACAAGCGCTGCCCGTCGAACCGCGTCCTCGTCGTCTACGGGAGGACCCGGGAAGGGCGCGTCGCGAAGACCATCCACGGCGGCGGCACGTTCGTGTGGCCCCTCATCCAAGACTACGACTTCCTCCACCTGGACCCGATCCAGATCGAGATCGACTTGAAGGGGGCCCTCTCGATGGAGAACATCCGCGTGGACGTGCCCAGCGTGTTCACGGTGGCCATCGGCACGGACCCGGAGACCATGCAGAATGCGGCCGTGCGCCTCCTCGGCCTCTCCGCGGACGACATCACGAAGCAGGCCCAGGACATCATCTTCGGCCAGCTCCGCCAGGTGATCGCCTCGATGAAGATCGAGGACATCAACCGGGACCGCGAGAAGTTCCTCGAGAGCATCCAGAGCTCGCTGGAGCCCGAGCTCGAGAAGATCGGCCTCGACCTCATCAACGTCAACATCACGGACCTCACGGACGAGTCGGGCTACATCGAGGCCATCGGACGCAAGGCGGCGTCGCAGGCGATCCAGCAGGCCGAGATCGACGTCGCGGACCAGGTGAAGCGCGGTGCCATCGGCGTCGCCGAGGCCAACAAGGAGAAGGCGATCCAGGTCTCGAACGCCGTCAAGGTCCAGGAGATCGGGACCAAGGAGGCGGAGAAGGACAAGATGGTCCGGGTCGCCCAGCTCGAGAAGGAGAAGGCGGTCGGCCAGAAGACAGCGGCCTTCCAGCAGGAGGCGCAGATCAAGGAGGCGGAGCGGCAGATGAGGATCGCCGTCGCCGAGGCCAACGCGAAGGCCGTGGCGGGCGAGAACATCTCGAAGGCCGAGATCGCCGATACCAACGCGCACTTGCGGGTGAAGGAGGCCGAGGCCTACCAGCGCGGCGAGGCGCGCCACCGGGAGGCCGAGGCGGCCGTGCGCGAGGCGCAGTACCTCGCGGAGACGCGCGCCGCGCTGGCCATGGCTGCGAAGATCGAGGCCGAGAAGCGCGCCGAGCTCGAGGCCGTGGCGAAGGCCGAGAAGGCGAAGCAGATCGTCCAGGCCGAGGCCCAGGCCGAGAAGACGCGCATCGAGGCCGAGGGGCAGGCGGCCGCGATCTTCGCGAGGCTCGAGGCCGAGGCTCGCGGCAATTACGAGATCCTGGCGAAGAAGGCCGAGGGCTTGAGGCGCATCGTCGAGGGCTGCGGGGGCTCCCAGCAGGCCTTCCAGATGCTCATGCTCGAGCACCTCGAGCAGCTCGCCCAGACGGCGGCCACGGCGATCTCGAACATCAAGTTCGACAAGGTCGTGGTCTGGGACGGCGGCGCGAACGCGAACGGCGCCCCCGCCGGCGCGGCGGGCTTCCTGCAGAGCCTCGCCCGGTCGATCCCCCCCATGCTCAACATCATGCGGGACGTGGGCGGCGTCCAGATGCCGGACTTCTTCGGGAAGCTCGTGGGCGAGACGGACGGAGCGGCGAGCGGCACGGCGGCGGGGCCGGCCCCGCCCGCGCCCTCCGTGCCGGCCGCCTCGGCGGCGACGCAGGCGGCCAAGCCGAAGGCGGGGGCTTCGTGAGGCGCGATTCCAGCTCCACCCTCAGCCCCAGCCTCGCCTCCACCCCAAGCAGCCGCTTCAGATCGGCGAACCCCGCCATGCGGCCCGCGAGCGCGCCGGCGCGGCCTTCGCGCAGGAACGCCTCGGCCAGCTCGCGCACGGCGTGGACGGTGACGAGCAGGGTCTCGATGGGCAGGACCGCGACCTTGTAGCCCATCGCCTCGAGCTCGGCCGCGGGCAGGACGGGCGTCTTTCCCCCGGTGAGCACGTTGGCGAGCTTGGGGCCCGGGACGCGCCTCGCGACCTCCTCGAGCTCCGAGCGCGAGAGCGGGGCCTCGACGAAGGCCATGTCCGCTCCCGCCCCGCGGCAGCGGTTCGCGCGGTCGATGGCCTCGCCGAGCCCCAAAGGCTCGCGCGCGTCGGTTCGCGCCACGATGACGAGGTCCGGGTCGCTCCTCGCGCGGGCTGCGGCCTTCACCTTGAGCTCCATCTCGCGGGCCGGGATCACGCGCTTCCCCTCGAAGTGACCGCAGCGCTTGGGGGACTCCTGGTCCTCGAGGATCACGCCCGATGCGCCTGCCCGCTCCAGCTCCTCGACGGTGCGCGCGACGTTGTGCAGGTCGCCGTGGCCCGTGTCGCCGTCGGCGATGAGGGGCACCGTGAGCCGCGCGGCCACGCGCCGCGTCGCCTCCGCCATCTCGCCGAGCCCGAGGTACCCCAGGTCCGGGAGCCCGAAGGCGCTCGCGCTGACCCCGAAGCCGCCGAGGAAGAGGATCTCGAGGCCCGAGCGCTCGCAGACGAGGGCGGTGAGCGCGTCGTGCGGCGCCATCGCCCGCACGAGCCCGGGCCGCGCGAGGAGCTCGCGAAGCTGGCGGCGGGGGTTTTTCGTGGGGTCGGGCATGAGGGGCGGCCTATTATGGACGGACCATGAGGCCCCAGAAAGGCAGAAAGGTGGCGCTGACGGCCGCCGCCATCGGCTCTTTGGTCCTGGGCGGCGCGGCCCTCGCCTCGCGGGACGTTCTGCGCGACGCGTGGTGTGTCGCCTCCGAGCTTTCCTCCCGGGACGAGCAGGTCCGGCGCAAGGCGATCGAGTGGCTCGGCGAGCGCGGCTCGACGCTCGCCGCGCCATGGCTCCTCGAGATCGGGGGTAGGGGAACCGCAGCCTACGGGGTCCTGGAGACCAGCCTGACGAGCGAGCCCCCGTCCGAGGAGACCTTGGCCCTCGAGGCCCTCTCGAAGATCCCCCTCGGCGACCCGTGGTACCTCGGGCGGCTGGGGACGGGCAGCCTCGAAGCGCGCCGCGGCTGCATCCGGCGCCTGGGCCGTTCCCGCTGCGAGCTCGCAGCCCCCCGGCTCCGCGAGATCGCCGCCGCCGAGCCCGCGCTCAGGAACGCGGCGGCCGTGGCCCTGGCGAAGGTCCTCGCGGCCGTCCGGCCCGTCATCTCCGAGGAGCCGCCGCACCTGCCGACGCGTCACTTCCGCCGGTTCCGCCTCACGAACCCGACCCCTTGCGACCTCAAGTACACGAGCGTCGCGGGGACGATGCCTGACTGCGTGCTCCGGCAGAAGGACGACGGCGGCTGGCGCCGTCTCTTCGAGGACCACCGGCACGCTCCTGGCCGTCACCTGGAGCACGTCCTCGCGCCCGGCGAGTCCGTCTCCTTCGTGGTCTCGGTCCTCCGTCCCAACCAGGCGGAGCGCCCCCTCCAGGTGGGCGTCCCCGTCGCGGGCGTCACGCTCCCCGGCCCTCCCGAGGCGGGCATCCTGTGGAGCGAGGAGCTCGGACCTTGCCCATAGCGCGAGCTCCGCTGCAACCTGCCGGCGAGCCCGTCCGATTCGAGGCCGTTGCGCCCCCCACGGATTTCCCCTTGCACGCCATCGTCCGTCTGCATGCAATAGGCGGCCCGGGAACAAGCTCCCGTACCTGGGCACGAAGCGGCGAGATCCCACCGACCACCCGATAGAGACCCCACCCCCATGCTCAGCCACGACGTCTACTTCACCCTCAAGGACCGCTCCCCCGAGGCCGCCGCGAGGCTCGTCGCGACCTGCAAGAGATACCTCTCGGGGCATCCGGGCACCCTCTTCTTCGCCGTGGGCACGCTCGAGCCCGAGCTGGCGCGGCCCGTGAACGACCGCGACTTCGACGTGGCCTTGCACGTCGTCTTCAAGGACCGCGCCTCCCACGACCTCTACCAGAAGGATCCACGGCACCACCAGTTCATCGCCGAGGAGAAGGCGAGCTGGGAGCGCGTGCGGGTCTTCGACTCGATCGTGGAGGGGGTGTAGAGCTCGAGAGACGCGGCGCGGCGCGCTCCTCGAGGAGGCACCGCTTCACGCGAGGAGGAGCACCTTCGCCCCGAGCCCTTTCGGCGTGCGCGCGGGCTTCAGGCATGCCGGCCTGGGACGGAGCGGCCTGCGCGCCGCCGTGGCTCGGTGCCGTCTCCGGTCGAAGATCACGAGGTGGCCGCGGTCGAGGCCCATCCTCTCGAGGTACATCTCGAGCTGCGCCAGGCCGTCCTTCCGCGGGTCGGGCTTCCCCTGCCTCCAGACCTTGAGCTCCACCGCCTCCCGCTGCCACTTCCGCTCGCCCGAGGGGAGCTTGTAGGGCCAGCGCACAAGCAAGTCGATCCGCCCGCGGCCGACCCCGTACTCGCGGTCGACGTAGCCGGCGCCGTTCACGATGCCCTGAATGTAGGCCTCCTCCACGTGCTCCGCGGTGATGGCCGCAGGCGCCTCGATGCGCATCTTCTCCAGGATCTCGCGCGCCAAGGCGTTCACGAGCCATGGCTGGCCCTGGGTCAGCTCGAACGCTCGTTCCACGGCCTCCTTGGTGAACGGCTGGCCCGCCTCCAGCTCGTGCCGGCGATACAGCTCGGCCAGGGTCTCAAGGCTGAAGTCCCCCAGGCGCAGGGAGTCGACTTTGATGTTGAACGGGCTCGAGGTCCCGAGCCGGCTCGGGTCGCCGCCGCTCGCTGCCTTGTAGTCGCGGACATCCCGGAGGCCGCAGAGGATCACGGAGTGGGGGAAGTCCTTCGGCCGGCGCGCGTATCCCGTGCGAAGCTGCCGCAGCACGGACCTGAAGCTCTCGCCCCTCAAGGCGTCGATCTCATCGAAGATGAGGACGAGAGGGCGAGGGCACTTCCTGGCCCACGCCACGAGAGCCGTCTGGAGCATGGCGAGCTTCGGCGCCTTCGGCCAGGCCCGCGGAGGCCTGAGAGGTCCGGGGAGCTGGCTCTCCGCCTCGATTCGAAGGGTGGCGAGGACGGCTTCTTGCGCCGCGGCGTAGTCGTCTCCGGCGGGCTCTCCCGACTCGCACGAGAAGTGCAGCGCCGCGTACTTTCCGCTCGCGGTGAGGGCCTCCGCGAGCGCCATGAGCGTCGTCGTCTTCCCGGTCTGCCGCGGCGCGTGGACGACGAAGTACATGCCCTGCTCGGCGAGCGTCCTTGCCTCCGGAAGCCGCTCCATGGCGGGGACCATGTAGTGCAGGTCGGGCCGGCACGGACCCGCCGTGTTGAAGTAGCGCATGGCGACACTCCAATCCTGCGTAGCTCGCGGTTCCAGCGGGCCGGACGGCCCGCCGCACAGTCTGGCTCAAGCCGCAGCAAAGCTCGCCGCTCGCTCCCGCAAGCCGGCGCGACTACTTGCTCACCGAGAACCGGTGGATCGTGGTCGATCGGTACGTCTTCCCCGGCCTGAGGATCGTCGAGGGGAAGCTCGGCTGGTTCACCGAGTCGGGGTAGTGCTGCGTCTCGAGGCAGAGGCCGTACCGCTTCTGGTAGACCTTGCCGCCCTTCCCCTTCACGGTGCCGTCGAGGTAGTTGCCCGTGTAGAGCTGGATCCCGGGCTCCGTCGTCAGAATCTCCATCACGCGCCCCGTCTCGGGCTCCCGCACGCGCGCTGCGAGGGCGATGTTCCCCGTCGGGTTGTCCAGGACGTAGTTGTGGTCGTAGCCGCCGGGGTTCCCCGCTCCGGGATCGGCCGCGAGCTGGTCGATCCTCGCGCCGATGGTCATGGGCGAACGGAAGTCCATGACGGTGCCCGCCACGGGCGCGATCTCGCCCGTCGGGATGCCCGTCGCATCGACGGGCGTGTAGTTGCCGGCGGCGATCGTGAGCTCGTGGCCCAGGATGTCTCCGCTCCCGGGGCCCTTGAGGTTGAAATACGAGTGGTTCGTGAGATTGACCGGCGTGGCCTTGTCCGTCGTGGCCTTGTAGTCGATCCGGAGCTCGTTCGAGTCCGTGAGGGTGTAGGTGACCTCGATCGCGAGGTTCCCCGGGTACCCTTCCTCGCCGTCGGGGCTCAGGTAGCTGAGCTGGACGGCCACGCCATCGGGGCTCCGGACCTCCTTGGCCCTCCAGACGCGCTTGTCGAGGCCCATGTCTCCGCCGTGGAGGTGGTTCGGGCCGTTGTTCTTCGCGAGCTGGTGCTCTTTCCCGTCGAGGGTGAACTTCCCGCCGGCGATCCGGTTCGCGACGCGGCCCGTCGTGCATCCGAAGTACGGGTGCCCCTTCAGGTACCCTTCGAGGCCGTCGAACCCAAGCACGACGTCGCCGGCCTTGCCGGACCGGTCCGGGACGTGCAGCTCCGTGACGAGCGCCCCGTAGGTCGTGATCTTCGCCACGAGGCCGCTCTTCGTGGTGAGGGTGTACAGGTCCACGGCCTCGCCGGCCGCCGTCTTGCCCCAAGCTTCCTTCTTCACGGTTCCCATGCCTCCCGATCCCCCTTTCCCTCCCATGAGGCCGCAGCCAGTAACGCCCAGTACCATGGCGCCCGCAGCCCCGAGGGCGCGAGCTGTTCTTCCGAGGCTCAATGGAGATTCCCCCACTCGCGGTCCATCGTTGTCTTGTCCGGTGACGAGGCCGGCATGATAGCAGATCGGGGCGCCGGGGGAACCCCCGGGGGATACCCCTCCGCTCACCCCGCGACCTGCCGCCAGAGCGCCCACCCATAGACGGCGGCCAGGTAGCCCCACATGCCGGTGAACGCGAAGTGCACCGCCGTGTTGAGCCGGTGGCCTCGCCAAAGCCTCGCGTCGTAGACGAAGAGCTGGACCGCGAGGCGAGCTCCCCAGAAGAAGGTGAGCCCGGCGAGGACCAGGCGCGCGAGCGCGGTCCTCTCGAGCAGGGCCTCCGTGCCGAGGAGCGAGATGGAACCCATCATGGCCACGACGAGGGCGATAGGACGAAGACCCGCACGAAGGCCGTGAACGCGGACTCCTGGCGGATCCGGAAGCCCGCCTCTCGCGCCAGGCGCACCCACTCGCGCCGCGGCAGGAAGTGGAGGAAGCCGGGGCCGAAGGCGGCGAAGCTCGCGGCGTCCCTCAAGTGCTCGACGAGCACGAGCTCGCCGCCCGGGGCGAGGGTGCGGTGGACCTCCCGGAAGAAGCGGAGCCGCGCCTCGGGGCTCCGCAGCTCGTGCGCCGCGAAGATCAAGAAGGCCGCGTCGAGCTCCGCGTCGCGGAGGGGCAGCGAGCCGGCGCTCGCTCGCTCCGCGGGCGCCGCAGGGCCGGCCGAGCGTCGCGCCCGGGCGATCGAGCCTGACCTCATCTCGACGGGGTCGTAGAAGTCGATGGCCTTCCCATGGCTGCCGGGGAAGAGCCGCTCGAGGTGGCCCGTCGTCTCGTCGAGGCCGGCGTGGAGGTTCGCCCAGGAGCGCGGAGATCGCGAGAGCTTCGCGCGGAGCCAGTCCCACTGCCGGAGGCCCGAGCGGTCGTAGACGTGGTGGGCCGCCGCGAGGGACGCGATCGCCCAGCCGGCCGCGCAGGCGGCGGCCAGGGCCAGGAGCGCCCGGACCGTCGCGGGAAGGGACGCCGAGAGGGCGAGCGCCAGCCCCGCGGCGCAGGCCAGGGCCCCCAGGGCGTAGAGGGGCCAGTTGTACCGCAGGATCTGGAGCGCCCCATGGAAGCGCGGGCGAGCGCGAGCGGGGCCGAGCGCGGCGGTCATGGAGCTTCCTCCGCG
>JACQVW010000393.1 GCA_016209535.1 Planctomycetota bacterium
CCCCGCGTCGGCCCGAGGCCGAGCGAACGGCCGCGAGGCAAGGAGCAGCGACGATCGCGTACAGCGGAGCGTACGCTGAGGAGCTGCGACGCAGCATCGCGGCCGTGCAGCCGGCCGAAGCCAGGGGGGATTCTTGCTCAGACTCTGAGGCGAGCTCTCCGGCCGAGGACGATCTGGGACGGCTCTCTCACCTATCTCCGCACGCCCGCCACGACGTCCCGCGCCCAGGCGGCGGCGGCCTCGGAGAGCGGCAGAGAGAGCGGGAGCTCGTAGTCGATCGACAGGTGATAGCACGCCCGGTCATAGACGGTCGCGAAGGCCGCCTGGAGGTCGAGAGACGCATCCGGATCGCCGTCCTTGAGGGGGATCGGGATGGGCGGGAGGGCCTTCCGGACGGTCCACGCGTACGCATCCGCGCGCGGCCGGCGCGGCCGCCGGCTGACGACGGCGTAGTAGTCTCCGGGCGGAAGCCCGCCCAAGGCCGGGAGGCGCAAGCCGCCGCGCAACAGGTCCAGCTCCACAAGGTGAGATCTGCTCTGCAGGACCTCGTCTCGCTTGCTCAAGTAGAGCTCCCTCCCGCGATTGCCCGGCGCCTTGTTCGCGGGCGAGAGCGTCTCCACGACGGTGACGACGTCCAGGGTCTCGCGATCACGGACCACGAGGTACGTTTCGCGCCGCTCTTGGGGCATGGGGAGCACGCATTCGACGGGCGCCACGTAGACTCTCCGCTCCACGCGGACGACGTAGCGCGGCTCCACGATGGGCGCCAACATCTCACCCGCCACGGTGTTGAGCCGCGTGTGGAAGTCCTCCCACTCCTGGTCCTCGATGTAGGGGTCCATCCCTGGGAAGGGCGAGGGCACTAGCATCCTCCGTTAGATAGATCTCCCGCGGCCATTGTACTCCTCACCCAGCGCCTGCTCCCCTGCAATGTCACCGGCGCTCGCGGCTTCGGGGCGGTGGCGAGCGGCCCTGCGTCCGTTGCACTGACCGGGCGGGGGGCCGAGCGTGGCAAATCACCCCTTGTCCGCCATCAGGTCCGGGATCTCGTCGATGGTCTCGCCGTGCAGGTTGAGGACCTTGACGGAGATCGCCTTCTCGGTGGCGTCGAAGAGGAGGATGTTCTCCTGGGAGCTGTAGGTGAAGCCCGTGAGGCCCGAAGGCGTCTTCTTCCCCCTCCAGTGCTTGTTCCAGGGCGTCTCCTCCTCGGAGTAGTACGGCGCCCCGCCGCCGCCGCAGACGAGGTACCAGACCGCGTGCTTGAGGTCCGCGAGGGGGCTCGGCTTCTCGCCCGCCTTGAGGTCGAGCTTGCCGTTCCGGTTCCTGTCGTCCTTCTCGATGTCCCCGATGGGCACGTCCTTCCCGATGAGGACGCGGTGGAAGGCGTGCTCGTCGGCGCCGAGGATGGCCGCCACCTTGCGGCGGGCCGCGACGGCGCGCACGAGCTTGTTGCGCACGGCCACCATGCCGTCCTCCTCGGGCAGCACGCTCCCGCCCTTGAAGACGTGGGCGCGCACCCGGTTGTCGCCGCCGTGCCACATGCTGTCGCCGAGGTGGCCTCCGTTCGGGAAGATGGGCTCCTGGGCGAAGAGGACCACGTAGAGCACCGTCGGGTCCGCCTCGGCCTGGTCGAGCTCCTTCACGATCCAGTCGAGCTGGTCCTGGAGTATGTAGCCCTCCGGCGCCCCCCCGTACTTCTCCGAGGCCGAGGAGTACCAGTAGTTGTTGTTGAAGGCGATGACCTTCACGGGGCCGTGGTGGAAGGAGTAGACGTTCTCCTTGTAGGTGGGGCGCTGGTGGTCGGAAGGCTGGGGGCCGTTCCGCGGGTGGACGAAGGTGCTTGCGAAGACGGCCTCGGCGCTCTGCGTGTCGTAGGGCCAGCGGTCCACCGACGCGCCCTCGAAGGCGCGCAGCAGCGCCTCGTGGTTCCCCATGCAGGCGTAGACGGGCCGCTCGTTCCAGAAGCCCGTCATGGCCTGCTTCCAGGCGTGGAGCTGCGTGGTGAAGTCCTCGGGGACGCTCGTGTAGCCGCTCACGAGGTCGCCGCCGACGATGAAGAGCTCGGCGCCCTGGCGCAGGGCGAGGCTCGAGAGCCGGTGGACGGTGTCGTAGTTGACGCCCATGAGGCTCACGAGGCCGCCGCCCGGCCCGGCGCGCGTGTCGCCGAAGTAGGCGAAGCGGACCGGCGCCGAGCCCTTGGGCGGCGCCGGGCGCAGCTCGTGGTCGCGCGTCACGACGGCCCCGGCCTCGACGCGGTAGGTGTACCGGGCGCCGGGCTTCAGGTCCGTCACCGGGATCTCGTGCTCCCGCGCCGAGACCTCGTCCCAGAAGGTCTGAGCCTCTCCGCCCTCGGGCACGAGGACCACCTTGCCGCGCACGGCCTCGTCCGTGACGAAGGAGATGACGGCCTCCGAGGGCGCATCGCTCCTGACGAGGTTCACGAAGGGCCCTTCGAGGAGCGACGGTTTCCTCTCGTAGCCGCCTCCCGTCTTCTGGAAGGACACGTTGAGGTCGTAGGTCCCGAGGCTCCGGTCCCGCTCGGCGTTCTCCAGGTAGAGGATGAAGCGGAGGGCCACCTGGCCCCTGTCCCTCCAGCCCTCGCTGTTCGTGGGCGCGCTGAGGAAGCTGCCGACGCCGACCGTGCCCTTCCCCGCCCGGATCGACGCCTCGACCCGGAACCGCTTGTAGGCGAACCGCGCCTCCTTCGACTCGAAGGGGTAGGGGCCGGCGTAGGCGGTGCCGTAGACCTTGTCGGGCGCGACCGCGGTGCCGTCGAGGAGCTGGGTCACGTGGGAGAAGTCGACCGCGAGGCCGCCCGACCCGTTCTGGACCGCCGCCGACACCTGCCGGAGCGAGAGGAGGTTCGTGAGGCCCGACTTGCCGCCCGCCTTCTCCGTGAGGGCCTCGAGGGCCGCCTTGTCGACGGGGAGCTCTTGGGCGAGGAGCGGAGCTCCGGCTCCGAGGAGCGCGCAGATCGCGAGCGCAAGCGCGAGAGCGAGAGCGCGGGCGTGAGACGGCAGGGTCCTTCGTGGGCTCATGGGCAGGCTCGAATCCTCAGACCGGTGGGGCCCCGGCACGGGGCAGTGATCCTCGGCGCGACATTATAGGCCTCGCCCGTGCGGAAGGGCCCTACCTGCCTTCTCGATTCGGCAGGAGGCGCCCGCGGCATGAAGGGCTCTTCCGCGAAAGAGCTTCCGGAGCGAGAATCGCGGGCCGCACACCGGTTCCCGGCGCGGCCCCTCTGGCCAACCTTGGAACGTCGAGGCCTCAGGGATACCATGGCGGCATGGAACATGAGTCGCTGCGTACGGCGTTGGCGCCGGTCTTCGAGAGGCACTCCGAGGTCGTGCTGGCTTATGTCTTCGGCTCCATCGCACGAGGCGACGCTCACGTGGCCTCGGACGTGGACCTCGCCGTGCTCCTCGACGGCGCCGGGGTGGGCTCGTACGAGGATCTCTGGGCCGACGTCCATGGCGTGCTGGGGCCGCGCCCGTTCGACCTCGTGGTCTTGGACGGCGCCGGCCCCGTGCTGTCCTTCGAGGTCATCCAGGAGGGGAAGCTCGTCTTCTCCCGCTCCGACGAGGCGCTGAACGACTTCGAGCTGAAGACCTGGCACGTGTACCAGGACACGCGCCACTTGCGTGCGATCGGCGACACGTATCTTGAGGCGAGGGCGAAGGAATGGTCTACAAGCCGGAATCGGTCCGCGAGCGGCTCAAGCACCTTGAGGAAGTAATCGCGCGTCTGGGGGCCCACCGCTGCACCAGTCTCGAGACGTATCTCAAGGATGGGATGCTCCAGTGGGCCATCGAACGCGGCTTCATACTGGCCGCTGAGTGCGTCGTGGATATCGCGATGCATATCTCGAGCGGCGCGTACCAGGCGCATCCGCCCGATCAGGAGAGCGCCATCCAGGAGCTTGGCGCCCGCGGCGTGATCTCGAAGGCCACCGCGGCGAAGCTTCGGGGGCTGGGCGGTTTTCGAAACATACTCGTCCACCAATACCTGCGCGTCGACCCGACGCAGGTGCACCGCCACCTCGTGAGCGGCCTCGAACATCTTGAGGTCTTCCTTCGCGAGGTGACGCTGTGGCTCGCGAAAGGGACCCAGCAAGGCTGAGCGCTCAGCGCAATTCCACCGGGCCGCCTTCAAGACCCGCCGGGCGCCTCGCCATCGACGTGGACGCTCACGCGCTAGGACATGTCCTCGACGCAGCCGTCGACTCGGGGCAGGCGGACCGGTTGAAGCGGCTTGACCTCCCCGGGATCGACTGGAAAGCCTCGTACCCGATGCGGTGGGGTGCCCGTGCCAGGTGCCGCCCCCAGCCCCTGGATCCGCCTTCCCCGCCGTGGGAGAATGGCCCCCGCAGCCCAGGGTCCGGGTAGCGAACCATGCAACGGTTGCTTGAGAAACTGAGCCTGGCGATCTTCGTCGCCTCCAGCCTCGCGACGTTCCTGGCCGCCCTCATGCCCGAGGTTGCGCAGGAGGCCGTGGTCCTCGGCTGCGCCGCCGCCTGGGCCGCGGCGGCGGTCGTCATCGCGGTCCCCTACTGCGCGCGCTTCAAGGCGAGCCTGGCGGACCACGTCTGGGTCGCCGGGGCGCTGGCGGGCCTGCTGGTCCTGCCCCTGCTGCCCTTCCTCCTCTGGGAACGGCCCGCGTCGCACCCCTTCTTCTTCTTGACGCTGATCCTGGGCCCCTTGATCGGCTCCGGCGCGCGCCGGGCCTTCCGCGCCCAGGGCCGGTACTTCGGCTCGGACCGAGAGCTCCCGGAGCTCACGGGGGAGCCCCGGCGCCACGCCGAGGCCGTGCTCGAGCGGGCGGGGCTGCGCGCCGCTTCCTTCCGCGTCGAGTCGCTCGGGTCCTTCAACGCCGCCGTCCAGGGGCTCCGGAGGTGCATCGTCATGGTGGATCGGCGCGCCGCCGAGTCGCTCCCTCCCGCGGAGCTCGCGGCCATGGTCGCCCATGAGGCGGGACACGTGCGGTACGGAGGCATGCTCCCGTACTTCGCCGTGGCGCCCGTCGCGCTGGCCGCCGCGAGCTTCGCGGCGCCCCTCTGGGCCGAGGGCGACCGCCTCGCGCCCCTCCTCCTCTACCTGCCGGGCCTGATCGTCCTCCAGACGGCCGTCCGCCAGCTCCTCGAGATCGCCTGCGACCGGCGCGCGGCCCGCTGGACCTCGCCGGGCGACGTCGGGAGGCTCCTCGTGAAGCTCCACGCGGACCAGCCCGCGCTCGTCCAACGGGTCACCCAGGGCTGGCTCGCGGTCCCCTTCGTCTCCCACCCGCCTCTGAGGGTGCGCCTCGCCGCCTTCGGAGAAGGGGCCGCGAGGGACCTCGTTCGCTACCGCTCCATCTGGACCTTCGTGGTCCTGTGCTTCTTCGTCGCGCCCTTCGCGCTCCTCGCCGCTGGCGCGGCCGCGGGGGTCTCGCTGCCGGAGCCATTCAGGGCCGCGGCCGTCGCCCTGCCCGTCGCGTTCGCCGTCCTCCACGGGCTCTGCTGGACGCGCGGCGCGCGC
>JACQVW010000426.1 GCA_016209535.1 Planctomycetota bacterium
GGACTCGCCCCCTCACCTCCTTCCTACCCCCCTTGGGGGTACGCGCCATGCCGCAAGCTTGCCGCAGACGCGCCCGCGACGCCAGAGAATTCTCTCCGGCCCGCCAAGCTCAAGGACTTAGACCACTTTGCCGGGACCCTGTCCCCGGGGGGCCAGGGGTTGAAGGTCCCGAAGACGTTCTCCCAGACGAGGACTCCGCTCCCGTTGAAGAACGCCGTCTCGATCTCGCCGCGGTGCGAGCGGTCCCAGCGGCGGACCTGGTACTGCATGTGGCGCGGCTCGATCCACTTGAGCTTGAGGATCCCCGGCGGCTCGGGGTCCTCGAGCCCCTGAGCCCAGGAGGCGCTCGAGACCGAGAGCTGCTCGACCTCGGGGTGCCCCTCGGGCGCGAAGGCGACGCCGGGCCGCGCGGCGTCGACGGCCTCGCGCAGGCGGCCTGAGCCGGCGCTCATCGTGTCGAGGAAGACGCCATCGGCCTCGACCGCCGCGACGACCCGCGCCACGGTCTCCTCGTCGCCCGTCGCCTCGGTGCCCGCCTCGCCGCCCGCCTCCTCGCGCCGCGTGCCCCGGTCCCACGGGTTGTAGTCGACGGAGACCCGCGTCCCCAGCTCGCGGGCGCGGCGCGCGAGGGCGCGGAGCCCCTCGAGGCCGCCGGGCAGGTCGCGGTAAGTGTCGAACTGGTTCCGCGGGTCGACGCCGAGGCGCGGGTAGCCTTGCCACAGGAGCAGGAGGTCATAGCCGCCGAGCTCGCGCCGGCCGTCCTCGAGGAAGGCCTCGAGGGTCCAGCGGCCCGAGCCCGGATCGAAGACCAAGCTGTCGTAGAGGAATGTGAAGTGGCACGTGAAGGCGCGCGCCGCCCAGGCGAGCTCGGGCCGGTCGTAGATTCTCCGGTCGAGGGGGCGACGCGCGAAGGAGCGGGCGGCCGCCGCCGCCGCGTCCTGCCGAGCGCCCGCAGCCACCGCGAGCTCGAGGCGCCGGACCTCGATCCGCCCGGGCCGCGCGTCCCACGTCGCGTCCATGCCGATGAAGGGGCGCAGCCAGGCGGAGGTCGCTTCGAAGGGGGGGACCCTCACGGCCGCCTCGACGCGCTGCAAGCCGCCGCCGCTCGGGACGTCGAGGACGGCCTGGACGCCCGTCCAGCCCAGCTTCGCGCCGTCCTGCCGGCCCTGGACGTCGAAGGCGACGCAGAGGCCGCGGCTCCCCTCGAGCGGGCGCGCCTCGAGGGCGACGCGCAGCTCGTCGCCGGGCTCGAGGTCGAGCGCCATCGCCACCGCGGGCGCGAGCCGCGCCCACGCTCGGACGCCGCGGTAGTCGACCTCGAGGACCTCCTCGAGGGTCCCGCCGCGCACGCGGCGGCGGTACTCGCGGAGCGCCGCGAGCCAGGCGCCACGGTCCTGACCCGGCGCGGGGCCGGCGATGAAGTGCTCGCCCACGCGGAGCCCCTCGGGCGCGAGGGCCTTCCACCGGCAGCCCTCCTCGGCCTGCCAGGCGCGGAGCGGCCAGGGCTCGAGGGCGCGCGGGCCCTCCTCGCCGCGGGCGAGGGGGAGGAGCCAAGGCGCCAGCGCGGCGGCGGCCGCCGCAGCGCTCCAGAGCTTGGCAGACCTTCCGAGCATGCTCGACGGGTACCGCGATCTCCGGCGGGCTGCCGTGCGCGGGGTCACGCCTCGCGCGCCTGCCAGCCCGCCTCCCCACACGCACCGCCGGCGGCGAACCATTTGATCTCCGCCGCCCCCGCCGATACGATCGTCCGCGTTTCCCACGAGTCGACAAGCACCAGGAAGCACCATGAGCATCAGGAAGGGAGGCGCATGATGGCCCATCGGCCTGTGAGATTGACCCGGCGGCAGGTGTTGAGCTCGGCGTCCAGGGCCTGCGCGGCCTTGGCGGTGCCGTTCGTGGTCCCCGGCTCGATCCTCGGCATGGGCGGGGCCGTCGCGCCCAGCGAGCGGATCGTGCTGGGCGGGATCGGGATCGGCCCGAGGGGACAGCACGTCCTCGGGGACATGGTCGCGAACGCCGACGTCCAGTTCGTGGCGATCTGCGACGTGCGCGAGGAGCGGCGCCAGGCCATCAAGGGCATGGCCGACTCGAAGTACGGCAACGTGGACTGCGCCACCTACCGCAACTTCCCCGAGCTCCTCGAACGCCGCGACATCGACGCCGTCCTCATCGCCACGGGCGACCGCTGGCACACGCTGCTCTCCACCCTGGCCGCGAGGGCGGGCAAGGACGTCTACTGCGAGAAGCCCTGCTCCATGACGATCGCCGAGAGCCGGGCCCTGGCCGACACGTTCCGCCGCTATGGCCGCGTGTACCAGGCGGGCACGCAGCGCCGGAACGTCCCCAACTTCATCTTCGCCGCCGAGCTCGCCCACAGCGGGAAGCTGGGCAGGATCCACACCGTGCACGCCAACACCCTCGACCCGCCCGTCACCCACGACTGGCTCCCGGCCGAGCCCGAGCCGCCCAAGGACGTGGTCGACTGGGACATGTGGCTCGGGCCGTGCCCTTGGCGGCCCTACAACTCGGCCTACGTCCGCGGCGGCTGGAGGGGGTTCTTCGACTTCCACGGCGGCGGGATCCTCGAGTGGGGCTCGCACACCGTGGACCTCTGCCAGTGGGCCAGCCAGTCCGACGCCACCGCGCCCGTCGAGTACGACCCGCAGAAGAAGGGCGTGATCGCGAAGTACGCGAACGGTGTGAAGCTCGTCATGCGAGAGGACGGGTGGCTGGGCCTCGGGACCTGCAGCGCGCGCTACGAGGGCGACGAGGGCTGGGTCGAGGTGGGCGACTCGGGCAAGGTGGAGGTCTTCCCCGAGTCTCTGCGGTCGGAGAAGCCGATCCAGTCCGAGGAAGGGACGTCGCCCCGGCGCCACGCGCGCGACTTCCTCAGCTGCGTGAAGTCGCGGGCCCAGCCCAAGGCCAACGCGTCGGTCGCCTGCCAGTCGCACATCGCCTGCCACGCGGCCTACATCTCGTGGCAGCTCGGCCGGAAGCTGACCTTCGATCCTTCGAAGGACGAGTTCGTGAGCGACGAGGAGGCGAACCGCATGCGCTCGCGGGCCCTGCGAGAGCCGTGGCGGGTCTGAGCCGGGCGCCTTGGGCCAGCCTTGGGCCGGTTGAAAGCAACATGAAACCCACGAAGCCGAGAACACCCATGCAACTCACGCAACGACTGCTCCTCGCGTCCGCCGCCGCGCTCCTCGCGTCCGCGCAGCTCTTCCCTCAAGCCGCCCCGGCGGGGGACGACCCCGCGAAGCTGATCGAGACCCTGAAGTCGCCCGACGCGTCGCTCTTCCAGAAGGCGAAGGCATGCCAGCGCCTCGCCGTCGTGGGCACCAAGGAGGCGGTCCCCGTGCTGGCGGGGCTCCTCTCGGACGATAAGCTGGCGCATTACGCCCGCTACGGCCTCGAGCCGCTGCCGGACCCGTCCGTGGACGACGCGCTGCGCGACGCGCTGGGCAAGCTCAAGGGGAAGCTCCTCGCGGGCGCCATCAACTCGATCGGCGTCCGGCGGGACTCCAAGGCCGTGGACGCCCTGGCGAAGCTCGCCGCGGACCGCGACTCCGACGTCGTCGGGGCCGCCGCCTCCTCCCTGGGCAAGATCGGGACCCCCGAGGCAGCCGCGGTGCTGCGGCGAGCGCTGGCGGACACGGCGGGGGCCGCCCGGACCGTGGTGGCGCAGTCCTGCCTCGTCTGCGCCGAGGGTTTGGCGGCCCGAGGTCAGCGCGAGGAGGCGGTCGCCCTCTACGATGCCGTGCGCGGCGCGGAGCTTCCCCCGCACCTCCCGGCGGCCGCGACGCGCGGATCGATCGTCGCACGCGGACGCGCCGGCGTGCCCCTCCTCCTCGAGACGCTCGAGGAAGGGGACGCCGCATCGTTCGCCGTGGCCCTCGGCCTCGCGCGCGAGCTGCCGGGGACCGAGGTGACTCGAGCGCTGGTCTCGAAGCTCGGCGGTCTTCCGCCGGCGCGGCGTGCCCTCGTCATCGGGGCGCTCGGCGGCCGCGGAGACCCCGCCGCTGCCGCCGCCGTGCTCGAGGCGGCGAAGGACGCGCTCGCCGAGGTCCGCCTCGCCGCGATCCACGCCTTGCCCGGGCTCGGCGATGCCGCAGCGGTGCCCGTCCTCCTCGAGGCGGCCGCCGGCGGCGACGCCGACGCCGCCCAGGGGGCCCAGTCCGCGCTGGAGGGCATGCGGGGCAAGGCCGTGGACGACGCCGTCGCGGCCGCGCTGGAGAAGGCCGAGGGCAGGCTCCGCATCGTCGCGATCGAGCTCGCCGGGCGCCGCGGCGTCCGGTCGGCGGTCCCCGCCCTGCGCAAGGCGGCCGACGAGGCGGACGACGCGGTCCGCCTGGCGGCCGTGAGGTCCCTGGGGATGACCGTGGGCCTCGAGGACGCCTCGTTCCTCATCGCGCGCTTCGTCTCTCCCCGGGCTCCTCAGGTGGCCGCGGCGGCCGAGGAGGCCCTGAGGGCCGCGGCGAAGCGGCTCGCGGACAAGGACGGCCTCGCCGCGAAGCTCCTCGAGGTCCTGGGCGCGGCGCCGCGCGAGACGAAGGTTCGGGTGCTGTCCCTCCTGGGCGCCGTGGGAGGCTCGAAGGCGCTGAAGGCGGTCGCCGCCGTTGCCAGGGACGCCGACGAGGGGCTCCGAGGCGCAGCGACGGACGTGCTGGGGGCCTGGTCGAGCGAGGACGCCGCGCCGGAGCTCCTCGGGCTCGTCAAGGGGTCCAAGCACGGCGCCGAGAGGACGCGCGCCCTGCGCGGCTTCTCACGCGTCGTGAGCGGCCTCCGGTTCCCCAAGGAGCAGCGCCTCGCCTTGTGCAAGGATGCCCTGGACGCGGCCCGGGACGACGAGGAGCGCAAGCTGCTCCTTGGGACCCTCGCCGCGGTCCCCGCGATGGAGACCTTCCCGCTCCTGATCCCATACCTCTCGAGCGCTTCCCTCAAGGACGACGCGAGCGCCGCCGTCTTGACCATCGCCGAGAGGATCGTCCGCTACCAGCAGGCGGCCGTCCGGGAGCCCGTCAAGCATGCGCTCGCCGCCACGAGCCGCGAGGACCTGGTCCGGCGCGCCAAGAGGGTGCTCGAGCAGGCGGGCGGGGGGCAGTGACTGAAGCCGTGAAGCCAACGAGAGGCCGGCCCGTGAGGTGAGCGGGCGCGGGCCCGCCTGCGCCCCGCCTGGAAGGGCCACCCCGAGACGATCAGCGATCCGCTGAGCATCAGGGACTTTTCAGCGGAATAGTCGCAGCCCGGGACCTTATCCGCTTCCAGACCCAGCTCGACCTCTGGACAGGGCGGTCCGGCGACGCGAGGCCCGCCCCACCGGACTGGTCTCAAGCCTTGAGGCGCCTGGTCGAGGCCTTGGACTCCCGCCGCAACGAGGAGACCGTCATGCTCTTCGACGAGCTCCAGTGGATGGCCGGCATGCGGACCCCCCTGGTGTCCCTCTTCAAGTCCTGCTGGGACAGCTCCCTCTCGAAGCTCCGGAATCTGCGCGTGATCCTCTGCGGCTCGGTCTCGTCCTTCATGGTGAAGAGGGTCCTTCGGTCGCGGGCGCTCTATGGCCGCGTCTCGAGGGAAATCGACCTGAAGCCGCTCTCCCTCTCGGAAGCCTTTGACTTCTTCCGGGGGACGAGAGACCGCCGGGAGGTCCTGGAGATCGCGATGTGCCTGGGCTGCATCCCCCAGTACTTGAAGGAGCTGAACCCGAAGCTCAGCCTCGTGCAGAACCTCAACGAGTACGCTTTCAACCCGCACGGCTTCTTCTTCGGCGAGCAGAAGAGGATCTTCATCAGCCACTTCGGAAGGAACCCGGCCTACGAGCGCGTGCTCGAGCTCCTGGCCTCGGGCTCCAAGGCGGCCGAAGCGCTGGCGAAGCATTGCGGCGTGAGGACCGGGGGCACTTTCACAATCGTCCTCCAGGACCTGGAGCTCGCGGGGCTCATCGAACGGTTCTCCCCGATCGATCGAGCCAGGACGAGCAGGGATGTCCGATACCGCATCCTCGACGAGTACCTCCACTTCCACGCCAGCTTCATCGGCAAGCATCAGCAGGAGATCCTCTCGGGGCGTTTCACGGCGAGGGATGCCTTCCGCGGCAACGACTACGAGCGCTGGCAAGGCTACGCCTTCGAGCGGCTCTGCCGCCGGCACGCGGCACTGATCGCCGATGCGCTGCGCTTCTCGGGGATCCAGTATAAGGCGGGATCCTGGTTCGTGGCGCGGAGCCGCCAGCGAGATACGGCGCGGAGCCGCCGGCGAGGCGCGGCCGTCCGTACGAGCCTCGCCGAGGACCGAGGGGCGCAGATCGACCTCCTCTTCGAGCGGGGCGATCGCATGTTGACCGTCTGCGAGGCGAAGCACGCGGAGCGGCTGGACGCGGACCGGCTGCTGACCGGCCTGGAAGCGAGCTGCCGGGTCCTTGCCGAGCGGTACCCCGGCTACGGGATCCAGACGGTCCTGATCCTGGGGAAGGACGCGCCGGTCCCGGCGAAGGTCCAGAAGCGCTTCGACGCCGTGCTCCGCGCCTCGGAGGTCTTCTTCCGCTAGCGGTTCGAAGGAGCTCGGGGGCTCGACACGCTGCGGGCCCAGCTCGTCCTGCGCGCGCGGACCTCCCCACCTCGCATTTCCACATCGAGCACCTTCGGAACAGTATCGACGCCGCCGTTTCAAACGCCGCCGTTTCGCCTACAATGCTGCCCGGCGTGGTTCGTAAGCGGGCGGTGCCCGGTTACGAGCCACGCGTGTTCTCGCCCCTCCGTCCCCCCGAGGGGATGACCGAATGCATTGGCAACTGAAGACTTGCAGCAAGGCAGACCCGGTGTGGTTCAGGACCGGGTGTTACCCAGTCTTGAACCACGCCGGCTGATCAATGAAACGCCGGCGTTCATCGAGCTTGCCGAGCCCGCACGATTCCTACGCAAAGGGCGTTTTTCGCGAACTGCCCGAGGCAAGCGGGTTCTTCCGCGGCTACTTGCCCGGCGAGGTGGTCCGCCTCTTCGACTGGTCGAGCCTTCGGCTTGAGTCGGAGAGCTTTGTCGCGGACGACCTTGCCCGCGAGTTTGCTGACCTGCTTTTCTCCATCCGGCTGATCGGCGATCCTCTCGACCGCCGCATCCGTCTCCTGTTCGAGCACAAGAGCCGCCCGCTGGCAAGCACCCCTCGGCAGTTGCACCGCTACCTCAGCCGCCAGCTTGAGGAAACGCCGCCGAATCGCCCGCTGCCTTGCATCCTGACGGTGCTGCTGCTCCAGAGCGGCCGCTGGAGGCTGCCGCCGACATTGTCGTCGGAGTACAAGCTGCCGGAGCCGGCCGGGAGGATCCTCGCCCCGTATGTGCTCGATTTTCGCATGCTGCTGGTCGAGCTGAGCGAGCTCGACGAAACGGAGCTGCGGGGCACCGCGGCGGGACGTCTGGGGTTGGCGCTCCTGAAGACGGTCGGAGAAGGGCAACCGATGCGCTGGTTCGAGTTTCGCAGCGTGCTGCGTGATCTTTGTTCGCATCTGGGGCCGGACGTTTTGCGCCGAGAGCTGCGGCGTGCGATATACTATCTGACAAGCGTCACCGGCCCCGAGAAGGAACCTGAGATCCGAAAAGCGCTCTTGTCGACAACTGCAGAGTTTCAACCCGTGAAGGAGACCGCCATGACCTTGTTGGAGCACTTGGAGAAGCGAGGCGAGAAGCGAGGCGAGAAGCGAGGCGAGAAGCGAGGCGAGGAATTGGGCAAGAAGGTCGGGCAGCGAGAAGGCCGAATTGAGACGCTGCTGCGATTGTTGTCCGGGGCGTTTCCCGAGTTCACGGCTGCGGATGCAGCGAGCGCGCAGGACCTGACCGACGCAGGGTTGGATGCGATGACTGACGCGCTTGCCCTGCGGCGCCCGTGGAGGCAGATTCGCAATCTGCTGCGGGACAAGCGATATCGATCGTCACCGCGCCGGCACTGAGCACTCGCCTCACCACCGGCCTCGAGTGGCCCTGACGCCTTCACCCATCGGGGCCTTCGTGAAGACGATCGGAGCCGATGAAGCCGCGGAGGCCGGCGCTGAGCCCGCCGCAGCCCGGCGAGCCGATCACGCGCTCGTGGTGGAGATCGGGAGCGATCCGCCGGCGGCCTGGAGTCAGTGGTCGCCGAGGAGATGATTGCCGTGGCCGACAAGGCGGGCATGCGGAGACCTCGGGAGGCCTCGGCAGGCCGAGGGGCGTGTCTGAGGCGGGAAAGGCAAGGGTACGGCCGGCGCGGGGCCGGCACGGGGATCGAGCTCAGCGGAAGCCCCTCGGAGCTGGTCGCGGGCGGCCGGGACGGACGACGCCGGGACGCCGGGACGCCGGCCCGGCTTGCGTCACGCTCCACGGCCTGGCCCTCGCGCTCGAGGAGGGCGGCGGAGCCTTCGTAACGATCCGTGACTAAGAGCACGGCACCCGCCGCGCCCTCCCTGGTAGCCAAGGCCCTATCCGGGCTGCGAGTCGGCTTGGGTCGCGCGCGCGGGCGGAACGGGCGCCGTGGCAGAGGCCGACGCTGCTCCCGGCGGCGTGCCTCGCGCTGGCGGGCGCGCCGATCGATCCACGGAGGCTTCCTGCACAAGCGACCCCTTGGCGCAGCGATCCCCGCGGTCTTGACCGCCTCGGGTCGCACCGGTGTACCGGGCGTACCGGGCGTGCCGGGTTTGCCGGGTGTACCGGGCGTGCCGGCGCTGCGCGTGCACGAGGCCCCGCCCGCCGGGGGCGCGGGCACGGTGCCTGCGGCCAGCACGGCCTCAGCGTCCCCGCTCCTGGACGTCCTTGCGCCCTCTCGGCCGCGGGCGGCGGACGAGCAGCTCCGGAGGCAGCGCGATCTGCCTCTCGAGGCCTGCTCGGGTGCGCTCCAGGGCCTCGGCGACGAGCCCCGCTTCGAGGGGGGATTCTTCCTCACGCGGCCGGAGAAAAGGCTCGCGGTGCGGCCCGTCGCGATGCGCTATCTGCCCGTGCGCCCGGACCTCGTCGAGGCGGCGAAGGGGCTCACGCCGAAGGGCAGCTGGAGCCACGCGTTCGAGATCCGCTCCGGCGATCTGCTCGAGCCGGGCGACGGGGTGCGCGTCGAGCCAGGGGGCCGCGTGGAGGACTCCACCTTCCCGTCCCCATCGATCACCTATCCAACACCCTCGGGCTGGACCGGGACCGGACCGGGCGCGCCGCCGGGAGGGCCTCTCCGTCCAGCCCGGCCGGCCGCCGGCGAGGGGCCCTCGCAGGTGCGGCAGGAAGCAAATTCCCTTGCCGCGGGTCGTTCCGTTACAATGGAGCTACGTTTTTGGGCGCATTTCGCGAGGTGCTCTCGCGATGCACGCACTTCTGCCGGTGAGATGCGAGGAGATGCGCGCGCACAGGGTCGAGAGCGGACAGGAACGCGCACGGTTCGAGCGGGCGCGAGGCGGGGACGGCATGGAAGTCAGGGGCGGCAGAGAAGGAATAGCAGGTCTTGAAGGAGGCACGACATGAGAGCCGACATGAGCACGAACCCGACGAGCACGAACCAGTCGCTGGCGAGCCCCCTGGAGCCCTCGGGCCGCCGGGAGCCGGCGCCAGCGCCCACGCCGGGCCGCGGTGGGCGCTGAGGGAACGGCTCAGCGCGTACCTCCGCGCCGCGGGCCCGGGCCGGCTCCTGCGGCTTCTGCGCGAGGCCGCCTTCGCAGCGGCGGTGGCGGCGGCGCTCCTGGGGGCGGCGAGCCCCGCCGGGGCGATCGAGGCGATCGAGCTCGCGGACGTCGCCGCGGGCCAGGGCGGGTTCGCGGTCGAGGGGAAGGGGCGGCTCCCCTCGGACGTCGGCGCGAGCGTCGCGAACGCCGGGGATGTCAACGGGGACGGGATTCCCGATGCGATCGTGGGAGGTCGGTATTGCGGCTACGTGTGTTACACGGTTCCGAGCTACGTCGTCTTGGGCCGGGCGGACGGCGCGCCGATGGATCTCGAGGACGTCGCCGCGGGGAGGGGCGGCTTCGTGATCCGCGGGGAGAGCAAGCGGGACCGCTCGGGCTCTAGCGTCTCCGGGGCCGGGGATGTCAACGGCGACGGTCTCTCGGACCTCCTCATCGGAGCCCCGCGAGCCGATCCCGGAGGCAGGGACCGTGCCGGCGCGAGCTACGTCGTCGTCGGGAAGACGACGACCGAGGCGGTCGAGCTCTCCGCCGTCGCCGGGGGCCAGGGCGGCTTCGTGATGCGCGGGAGCGGGGGCGAAC
>JACQVW010000427.1 GCA_016209535.1 Planctomycetota bacterium
TCCCTTGCGTCCCTTGCGTCTCTTGTGTCTCTTGTGTCTCTTACGACGCTTGCGTTCCTCGCTGCGAGCTGCGCCGGCCCCGGCGCGAAGCGCGGCGCCCTCGACGGCGGCCTGCCGCGCGCCGTCCTGCGCGATGCGCCGCGCGTGGAGTTCCCCGGCGACACCGACTGCAACAGTCCCGCCCACTGGAGCGGCGGGACCTTCTACCTCTTCAACTCGGCGGGGCACCCGAAGCGCTCGAGCGGACAGGACCTCTTCCACCTCGGGCCCGCCGTGCCGAGCGCGTACGACAACACGGCGAACGGCGGCCGGTGGATCGAGTGCACGTGGAAGGACGACGACGGGAAGCTCTATGGCTGGTACCACTTCGAGCCGCGGGGCCTCTGCCCCGGCACGACGCTCACGGCGCCGCGCATCGGGGCAGTGGTCTCGACGGACGACGGCGCGACGTTCCGCGATCTGGGGATCGTCCTCGAGGCGCGGCCCGGGACGCTCCGCTGCGATGCCAAGAACGGATACTTCGGCGGCGGGAACGGCGACTTCTCGATCATGCTCGACGCGAGGAAGGAGCACTTCTACTTCCTCTTCAGCGCCTACTCGGGCGACGTGAGCGAGCAAGGCTTGGCGGTGGCCCGCATGCGGTACGCCGACCGCGAAGACCCCGTGGGCAAGGTCTGGAAGTGGCACCAGGGCGGGTGGACGGAGCCGGGCGTCGGCGGACGCCTCACGCCGATCTTCCCCGGCGCCGTCGACTGGGTCCGGGAGGACGCCGACGCCTTCTGGGGGCCGTCGATCCACTGGAACCACCACCTCGGGCTCCACGTCGTGCTCCTCAACCGCACGAAGGACAAGCCGGGCTGGCCGCAGGAGGGGGTCTACGTCACCTTCAACGACGACCTGGCCGATCCGGCGGGGTGGACGAAGCCCGTGAAGATCCACGACGGCGGCCGCTGGTACCCGCAGGTGATCGGGCTCGACGCCTCGCGCCGGGAGACCGACAAGCTCGCCGGCCGCACCGCCCGCTTCTTCATGCGGGGCGAGAACAACAAGGGCGAGTCGCGCTGGGAGATCCTGTTCCTGCGGCCGGGCGAGGAGCCGTAGGCGCGGGAAGGCGGGCGGCGAGCGCCCGGCGCGCCGCTCACCAGTACAGGAGCCGCACCGCGTGGTGGAAGGCCTGCGGGGTCGAAAGGAAGTTGCTCGCGTACGTGTGCTGGTAGAGCGCCGCCCCCCGAGGCACGAGGACGTGCGTCCCGGCCGGGAGCGCCTCGTAGGACGTCACGTCGCCGATCCCGCCGACCTCGGTGTAGTAGTCGCGCCCGCAGTAGCCGAAGTAACCGGTGGCCCCCGTCGGCTCCATCCCCGTGCCCGCGGCCTGCCACTCCGACCAGGGGTTCTCGGGGCGGAGCGAGAGGATGTGCCCGTTGTCGCTCCAGCCGCCCTTCTGGACGCCCGTGAAGTGCTCGATGGCCGCGATGCGCATGTCCTCGGGGGCCACGAGGCTCGCCGAGCGCCGATCGACGGCCCCCGGGGCGACCGTGTAGGCCTGGGTGTTGATGGTGATGGCCTTGAGCACCCGCTCGGGGCGCCCGCCCTCGGGGCTGACCAGCACGCCGCAGCCGGCCGCGGCAAGGCACGCCGCGACAAGGGTCGCGACGAGCCCGGGAATCGCTGGGGCCGGCGAGAGGCTCCGGACCGCTCCCGCGACGCGTGCTGGACTCGTCCTGCGCATGACGACACGCAGCGTACCGCACCGCCGGCCGCGAGGGCAATGCCTTGGTGCGAGAGGAGAAGGGGAGGGTGGCGTTCTGAGAGACAGGACCCCTCACCAGGGACGGCTTGCACCCAAGAAGCAACTGAGAGACCCGCTGTCCTTCCCCTTGTTGCCGCGAGTAGCATGGTCCCCAGGTAATCGGCGATCGCCCCACTGCGACCTTTACGCTCTTGCCCCATGCCGACCAAGAAACTAATCTGCTACGTCGACGAGACAGGTCAGGATACCCTGGGACGACTCTTCATCGTCTCCGTGGTCGTCACCGCCGACCGCCGCGACGAGCTCCTCCAACTGTGGGAGCAACATGAGCGCGCCAGCGGCAAGGGCAACGTGAAGTGGCGTGCCGCGAGACACTCCCGCCGTGTCGATTACCTCCAGCGAGTCGTCACCGAGGTTCGCTTTGCCGGCGCGCTCCGCTACGCGGTCTTTCGCCGAGTCACTGACTATGATCTTGCGACCGTGACGGGAATCGCCCAAGCGCTCCGATGGCACTCACCGGCCGGCGGGTACAAGGCCGTGGTGTACGTCGACGGCCTTCCCAAGACCCAGCGCACGGCATACGGTAACCGCCTCCGCCACCTTGGGATTCCCACCCGCAAGGTCCAAGGTGTCACCCGAGATGAGAACAATGCCCTCCTTCGATTGGCCGACGCCGTCGCAGGACTTGTCCGGGATGTCATGGACGGCACCCACGCGTACGCGCAACCCCTCCTCGACCTAGGCAAGCAGCAGGGGACGATCGTCGAGGTGTAGGCACAAAAAAAACCACCCACGGAGGGGTGGAAGGACCTATTCTCTCGACGCGTCGAGAGACAGCTTGCCATACGGACAGTTTTCGGCCCGTGTTTCCTCCAAGCGTAGGACAGTCCGTTGAACGTGTCAAGGACGCAGTCCAGGTTCCGGGGTCCAGGACTCCTGAGACGCCGGCCTTTGGGCCATGGCGGCGACTTCCGGCCCGGAGACCCAGTGGGTTACCCTGGCCCCATGCCCCGCGCGGCGTCGGCCAAGTGGTGGCAGGACAAACAGCGGTTATCGGCCGGCCTGCGCCCGGCGGCGGCTGGGGCCCGTACGTGAGCTCGCCGCCCGAGCCCTTCGACACGGCGCTGGTGCTCCTCGCCCTCGATGCGCTCCCGCCGGACGGGGCGAGGCGCGAATCGGTGCGCGAGGGCCGCGCCTTCCTGATCGCGAATCAGTTCGTGCGCGGCGCCTGGCCCGCCTCCACGCGGCCCCGGGGCGGGGAGAGCCACGCGCAGGCCACGAGCACCACGGGCTGGGCGGCGCTGGCGCTGCTCTTGACCCAGGACGGATCCTGGCCGAGGACCGAGACGCGGCCCGCTCTCCACGTCAGCGACCCGCGGCCTCCCGCGGAACCTCGAAGGGCACCGCGACGACCTTCGGCTCGATGCGGCTCTCGATCCCGCGGGTTTCGTCGACCTCGAAGGGCCGCTCGACGCTGTTCCCGGCCAGGTCCTCGAGGGTCGTCTCGACGAGGAGCTCGTGGCGGCCCGCCTCCCAGGGCTCGTCGGGCACGAAGCGCCACTCGCGCTCCTCCGCGCCGACCGCCACGCCGCCCTCGAGCGCGGCCCCCGAGGGGCCGCGCACGCGGAGCAGCCTGTGGAGGAGCGCGTGGTCCAGCGGCTCGGGGAACGCGACCGCGAGCGGCTCGCGCGTCCCCGCCGGCGGCGCGGCGATCCTCCACCCGCGCGGGTCGGGAACGTCGTAGTCGGGGGCCGCGACCGTGAGCTCCTTGCGGAAGGGCTCCTTGAGCGAAGCGCCATCGGCATCGAGCCAGGCCCCGTCGATCACGAGCGCGTAGCGCTTCCCCGCCTCTAGGGGAGGCCCGACCTCCTCGCGAGGCTTGAGCCCCCGCTTGAGGCGCCCCGGGTCGAAGAAGAGGGTGAAGCGCGTCCCGCTCGGGTCCCAGAGCTCTTCCCCCAGCTCGAGGAAGGGCGCCTCCACCTCGCGGCCCGAGGCCTCGATATCGATGAGCCGGACCATCGAGTACGCCTGGCCGCGCCGCATGGGACCCGAGAAGTGGATGTAGAGCTTGAGCTGGTTCTCGGGCAGCGTCCCGGCGCTCGGGTAGACGCGCTCGACGACGGTCTTCGGCTCGAGGTTCCTCGGCGGGATCGCGAAGGCCACCTCGACGGCGGGCCCGTCGGCGCCGCCCTTGCCGAGCCAGGGGCCCGCTCGGAGCACTGCCCGGTAGCGCAGGCCCGGCTCGAGAGGGTAGCGCGGCTCGAAGCGCACGGCGCGGCCCTCGAGCCTCGCCGAGCCGAGGACGGGCGGGAGACCCGGACCGCCAGGAGCCGCGGGCGGGTCCACGAAAACATGGAGGACCCCGCTCCAGTCCACGTCGCGGGCCGCGGGGCTCTCGAGGAAGCCGGGATCGAGGCCGCGCGCCTCGAAGGCGTCCTTCGCGCCGGCCGCGCCATCCGCGCCGCCCACGACGCCCGCGCCGCCCCGCACGAGCACGATGCGGGGCGCGCCGCCGCCCGCGCAGCCGGCCCCCAGGAGGGCGGAGGCGAGCAGGATGCCCGCGGCGCGCACGCTTCCAGCGACCTCGCGCTTCACGGCAGCGCGAGCGTCTCGAGGTGGAGGGACCCGCCGTCGCTCCGCCGCACCACGAGGGCGCGCTTCTCGTCCAGGCGGTCGAGCTGGTCGATGCCCTTCCACTCCTGGATCGTGTCGTACGGCAGGCCCTTCGTCGCACCGTCCTTCACGTGCTCCGTGATGCTCTCGGTCTTCTCGACATTGTCCGTCGAGACCTTCATGACGCCGCGGCTCGAGTTGGCGATCAGGAGGTAGTCCTTCCCGTCCTTCTTGTAGACGATCATGTCGAGCGGACGGTTGCGGTTCCCGAGCTCGGCCACGGTCTTCCCCTTGAGGTGCGCCCCGGGCGTGAGCCTCGAGATGGGGAAGGTGACGAGGGGCGTGCAGGTGTAGGCCGCGAAGAGGTGCGGCTCGCCGCCCACGTTGAACGGCACGAAGGTGCGCACGGGCGAGTGCGTCTCGAGCTTCCCGTGCGCGCCGTGGTAGATCTCGACGCTCGTGCCCTTCGCGACGTCCTTGAAGGGATAGGGGATCGCGCGCAGCGTGGAGGCGAACTCCTCGTTCGAGAGGCCCGCGACGAGGAGCTGCCCCTCGACGAACGCCAGGTCCGTGATCGACTCCAGGCGCTGGTTCCCCCGGCGGCCGCCGGCCTTCGCCCCGTCCGCGGCGGGCGCGTCGGGGAGCGCGGCCTTGGCGAACTTGACCTTGTCGAGCGCCAGCGCTTTCAGCTCCCCCGCGTCCGAGACCGCCACGATCACGGGCGCCGCGTTCGGGCCCTGGCCGCGCGAGACGGAGAGGTAGGCCTTGCCCGAAGCGGGGTTCACGGCGAGGTCGTTGATCGCGATCTCCCGGGCCGAGGTCCCCAGGAGCGCGGCGACCTTCTCGTCGACCGCTTCGACCTTGAGCTCCTTCGTGCCCGAGGCTGGCCCCCTGTCCCCCGTGTCGAAGGCGAAGACCGCGGCCCCGAGGGTGTCGGCGACGAAGAGGATGCCCGGAGGCCCGAAGGCGAGGGGCCCGGCGGACTTGAGGTCCGGGGCGCCCTCCTTGAGCGCCGCGGCCGAGGCATCGTCGCCGCGGAGCGGCGGCGGCAAGAGGGCGAGGATGGCGAGGAGGACGAGCGAGGCGAGAGACGACGAGATCACGCGGGGCATCGCGAGCTCCTTTCCGTGGACGAGGGTCCTGGGCGGCGTCCGAACCCGTACGGACGCAAGGCCGATATTCTGCACGAAGCAGCGGCGTGAGGCAACAAGGGAGGCCGCTCCTCAACGTCCAGCCTCGCGGCCGCGGATCGGGAAGATGGCGCTTGCCAGCGCAAGGGTCACTGCCGTAAGAGATGGGAGGAGATTCATCTATGACGTCAGAAGTAACCTACGTGGGTCATGTGCTTGAGGACGGACACCTTTGGCTCAGCCCGGACGTCAAGCGGGCCCTTCGTTTACGTCCAGGTGTCAGGCTGGACGTGACGCTTGCGCGGTCGAGGGGTCACGGCGGTCGTGCGCGTCAGATCGGCTGGCCCTCGCTGGAAGAGCTGAGTCGCGGGGAGCTCGAGCGGGTCGCCAAGTTCCGCTTCTCTCGTCGAGTGCAGCAACGCATGGAGAGATTGCTGGTGAAGAACCAGGAGGGGACGCTGACTGCAGGCGAGAAAGCAGAGTTGGAGCGGCTGAGCCACGAGTCGCTGGTCCAGTGCGCTCGGAAGGCCCACGCGAGCCACCTCTTGTCGCGGCGCCGATGACAGCGGATGGCCAAGGGGTACATCTCACGCCGCCTGCGCCGTGAAGTCTGGGGAGACGCCGCCGGTCGCTGCGGCTACTGCCTTCGCCCGCAGAGCCTCCTTCCAGAGCCACTCTTCATCGAGCACATTCGACCCACAGCGCGGGGCGGCATGACAGTTCGGGCCAACCTTTGGTTGAGCTGCTGGAGCTGCAACACCCACAAGGGCAGCCGAAGTGAGGCGCGTGACCCGCTCAGCGGGCGCCTCGTACGCCTCTTCAATCCCAGGACCCAGAAGTGGGCCGAGCATTTCCGATGGAGCCGCGATGGTCTTCGCATCATCGGAAGGACCGCGACGGGGCGGGCAACCGTGGTGGCCTTGGCCCTTAACGATGATCTGATCTTGGCGGTCCGGGCGGTCTGGGTCCAAATGCGGCTGCACCCTCCGAAGGCTCGAAGCCTCCGCCTGGATTCTGAACCTGGACACTCGTCTTGACCAGCCTCTGAAGGCCCTCCGAGAACCCCTGGCGAACCCACGCTCCCCGGCGAGAATGGGCCCCATGCCCCCGAGAAGTCCCCGAGTCGCCGCCCTCGCGCTCCTCATCGGTGCCGGCGCCGCCGCCACCGCCTCACGGCTCGCCCTCGCCTCGCCGCCCCGCGCCGCGGCTGGGGACGCCGACACCGCCCGCCCGCGGAAGGTCCTCCTCATCGCCGGGCCCATCACCGGGCATCCCAAGGAGGCGCACGAGTACGAGAAGAGCGTCATCCTGCTGAAGCACCTGATCGACACGTCGCCGGGCACGAAGGGCCTGCGGGCCGAGGCGCACTTCAAGGGCTGGCCCGCGGACCCCCGGGCGCTCGACGGCGCGGACGCGGTCGTCCTCATCTCCGACGGCGGCGACAGGTTGGAGACCGACCACCCGCTTTACGTCGGCGACCGGCTCGAGCAGCTCGAGGCGCAGATCCGCCGCGGCTGCGGGCTCGTCAACCTCCACTGGACGACCTTCCACCCGAGCCGATTCCACGACCGGGTCACGGAGTCGCTCGGAGGCTACTTCGACTACGAGACGGGGCCCGGCGAGCGGGAATGGTTCTCGAAGATCGAGCACGGGACCTGGGACGTGCGCCTCCCAAGGCCGGAGCACCCCATCGCCCGCGGCGCGAGGCCGTTCCGCCTGCAGGAGGAGATGTACTACAACCTGAAGTTCCAGGGCGGCGACCCGCGCCTCGCGCCCGTGGCCGCCATCGACCGCGGGAGCGGGCTCGAGGGCGTCGTGGGCTGGGCCATCGAGCGCGCCGGGGGCGGCCGCGCCTTCGGCTTCACGGGCGGGCACTTCTTCGAGAACTGGTGGATCGCCGACTACCGCCGGCTCCTCCTGAACGGCATTGCCTGGGCCGCGGGGGCCGAGGTCCCCGAGGGCGGCGTCGAGACCGTCCTCGACGAGCGGTCCCGCGTCACGATCGTCACGGGCCACTACCACCCAGCCCACGACTGGCGCGCCACCACGGCGGCCCTCGTCCACGTCCTCGAGCAGGACCCGCGAGTCAAGGTGGACGTCACGGAAGACGTCGAGGACCTCGGACGGCCGAAGCTCGAGGGATGCGCGGCCCTCGTCCTCAACTACTCGAACTGGGACCGGCCCGGGCTCTCCGAGGCGGCGAAGCGGGGCCTCGTGCGCTACCTCTCCGGGGGCGGGGGCCTCACGGTCCTCCACTTCGCGAACGGCGCCTTCAACTTCAGCATCCCCGCCCGGAACGACACCGACTGGGAGGAGTTCCGGACGCGGATCGTGCGGCGCGCGTGGATCCACGGCGAGGGCCGGAGCGGCCACGACCCCTTCGGCGCGTTCCGCGTCGAGCTCGGGCCGGCGCGGCACCCCATCACCGAGGGTCTCTCGGCCTTCGACACCGAGGACGAGCTCTACTTCAAGCAGGAGGGCGACCTCCCCATCGAGCCCCTGGTCCAGGCCCGATCGAAGGTCACGGGGCGCGACGAGCCGCTCGCCTGGGCGTACGAGCACGGCAAGGGGCGCGTGTTCCAGACGCTCCTGGGCCACGCGGACGTCTCGGTGCGGAAGGCCGGCGCGTTGATCCGCCGCGGCACGGTCTGGGCCGCGGGGCGCTCGGCGCTCAGCTTCGACCCGCCCGTCGAGCTCACCGAGGGGGCCCTCTTCCGCGAGGGGAGCCCCTGGACGCCGGCGGGGTCCCTCGAGCGCTCGAAGGGGAAACCCGCGACGGGCTCAGCGCCCGCGCCGTTGCCGGCGCCGCCGGGCAAGCCGCGCCTCGCCGAGGGGCGCTCCGGGAAGGCCCTCGACGCGCGGGCGGGCGGCGTCGTGCTCCCCGGGAAGCCCGAGCTGCGCTCGCCGCCCCTCGGGGTCGAGTGCTGGGCGCGACTCGAGTCGCGTGAGGGCTTCAACATCCTCGTGGCGAGCGAGGAGAAGGCGTCCCCGACGCACTGGGAGCTGTACACCTACGCCGGAACGGGGGCGCTGAGCTTCTACATCCCCGGCTTCGAGCCGGCCGAGGTCAAGTCGGCGGCGGACGTCTGCGACGGCGCGTGGCACCGCGTCGCCTGCGCCTTCGAGGAGTCGCGCGTGCGGCTCTCGGTCGACGGGAAGGAGGTCCTCGACCGGCCGGTCCGGCGCCTCGCGCCGGCCGCGCCCACACTGCCCCCGCCGCTTGCGCCGCCGGAGGCCTCGTGGCTCGGGATCGGGACCCTCGTCGAGCGCTCGATCGGCTGCCGCGGGCTCGTCGATGAGGTGCGGATCTCCCGCGGCGCCGAGGCGCTCGGCGTCTGGAGCTTCGAGAGCGAGAAGGAGCTGGAGCCGCCGCGCTCGAGCGCCGTCCTCCCGCCCAACCCCGGGCTCGACGGCGGCCTCGGCGGCCACTGGGGCATGAAGGACGACGCGGACTGGGTCGACGACCGCTTCTCGAGGATGGACACGGGCCCTTTCCTGAGCTCGAGCCTCGAGACGCCCGCGGGCACCGTCGAGAAGGCCATCTCGCTCAAGCTCGGCGACCGTGCCGAGGCGGCGGCGTGCTTCGACGCGGCCGCGTTGAGCCTGCGCGCCGGGTGGACCGGCGGCTTCCTCGAGCTGAGCCCGGCGCGCTTCGGGCTCATCGAGAAGCCGCGGATCGCGGGCGCGATCGCGTTCCGCTCGCCGCCGGGCCCCGGCTGGGAGGGCGGCCGAGGGACGTATCGAGGGCTCTACCTCCACGGCCGGCGCGCGGTGCTCTCGTACCTCGTGGACGCCATGGAGGTGCTCGATGCGTCGTGGGTCGAGGCGACTCCGGCGGGCATCGCGTTCACGCGGGCCCTGGAGCTCGGTCCGAGCGCGACGATGCACGCGCTGAGCCTCCTCGAGGTGCCAGGAGCTTCCTGCGAGGTCCGCCCGAGCACGCCCGCGGGGCCCATCGCGCGCCTCGAGGCGGCGGGCGCCGTCACCGTGGCGGCCTTGCGCGGCTCGGACGCCGTGGGTTGGGCCCTCCGCGGCGGCTCGCGGCTCGCCCTCGAGGTCCCCGAGCACGCCTCGCCCCTCAAGCTCGAGGTCGTCGTGTGGAAGGGCCCCCTCGCCGCCGAACGGGCATTCCTCGAGCACCTCGAGCGCGCCTCGCGGCGCGGCGCCGAGGACCTCCGGCCGCTCCTCGAGCCCGGCCCGCCCCTCTGGCCCGAGCGCCTCCGGGCGCGAGGCCACCGGAGCGACCGGAGCGACCCGTACGTCATCGACACGATCTCGGTCCCCCACGAGAACCCCTGGCACGCGCTCCTCTTCCTGAGCGGCCACGACTTCCTCGAGTCGGGTGACGCCGCCGTCTGCTCGGTCCACGGCGACGTGTGGCTCGTGAGCCGCATCGACGAGAGGCTCGAGGACGTCGCCTGGAAGCGCTTCGCGACGGGGCTCTACCAGCCGCTGGGGCTCAAGGTCGCGGGCGGCAGGGTCCACGTCCTCGGTCGCGACCAGATCACGGTCCTCCACGACCAGGACTCGGACGGCGAGGCGGACCTCTACGAGTGCCTCACGAACGCGCCCGCCACGTCCTCGGGCGGCCACGACTACCACGCCTGCCTCGAGGCGGACGCCGAGGGCAACCTCTACTACGCGAGCCCTCGAGGCCTCCACCGCGTCGCGCCCGACGGCTCGCGGCACGAGACGCTCGCGACGGGCTTCCGCAACCCCTGCGGGCTCGGGGTCGGGCCCGGCGGCATCATCACCGTCGCGCCCCAGGAGGGCGAGTGGACGCCCGCGTCCATGATCTGCGAGGTGCGGCCCGGAGGGCACTACGGCTACGGCGGGCCGCGCCCGGGCCCCGAGCGGCCGCTCGGCTACGATCCGCCGCTCTGCTACGTCCCGCGCCACGTGGACAACTCGACGGGAGGCCAGGTCTGGGCCCCGCCGGAGGGATTCGGGCCGCTGTCGGGGCAGCTCCTGAGCCTCTCCTTCGGCCGCAGCTCGCTCCAGCTCGTGCTGCGCGAGGTCGCCGGCGGCCAGGCGCAGGGCGGCGTCGTCCCCCTCAAGCTCCGCTTCCTCTCGGGCGCGATGCGCGGTCGGTTCCACCCGCGCGACGGGCACCTCTACGTCACGGGCCTCACGGGCTGGTCGACGAACGCCATCGCCGACGGGTGCTTCCAGCGCGTGCGCTGGACCAGCGCGAAGGCGTACCTCCCCGTGGGCCTGAGCCCCCGCGCGAACGGCCTCCTCCTCCGCTTCTCGGAGCCCCTCGAGCGCGCCTCGGCCGAGGACCCCGGCAGCTTCGCGGTCCGCCGGTGGGCGTATCGCTACGCCGCATCCTACGGGTCCGAGGAGTACTCCGTGGCTTCTCCGGGCGTCGTGGGGCACGACCCCGTGGAGGTGCGCTCGACGGCGCTCCTCGAGGATGGCCGCTCGGTTTTCCTCGAGGTCCCGGGGATCCTGCCCGTCCACCAGATGCACGTCCGCGGATCGCTCCTGGCGGCCGACGGGACGGACTTCTCCTTCGACGTCTACCCGACGATCCACAGGCTCGGCCCGCCCGTCGAGGTCGGTGACGGCGAGGAGTCCGAGGAGGAAGAGCCCGCGGCGCCCCCCGGCGAGGCGGGGCTGAGCTTGACTTTCACGGGCCTCGCGACGGGCGAGAGAGACGCGCGCGTCGCGCGCCTCGCGCGCCTCGCGGCGCTGCGCGTGCCCGAGGGCGAGCGGCCGAGCGCGTTTCTCGAACCCGGGCCCTTCGAGGCGCGCTGGGAGGGGAAGCTCCTCCTCGAGGCGCGGAGCCGGCTGCGGTTTTCGGCCTCGGGCCGCGGCCGCGTGCGGCTCGCGGTCGACGGCGCGGTCCTCCTCGAGGCCGAGGGCGAGGACCTCTCGCGGGCCGAGGGCTCCTGGGCGCGCCTGCCGCGCGGCGAGCGCGCCTTCGCGCTCGAGTATCGCTCACCCCCGCCCCGGCAGGGCGACGCGTGGGTGCGGCTCTACTGGGAGGGCCCGGGCTTCGCCCGCGAGACGGTGCCCGCCACGGCGTTCCGCCGCGGCCCGGCCTCGCCCGAGCTCGCGCAAGGCCTCCTCCTCCGCGAGGGCCTGCGCCTCTTCGAGGAGCGGCGCTGCGCGGCGTGCCACCTCGGCCCCTCGGGCCCTCGCCCCGACGCGCCGAGCCTCGAGGGGATCGGCTCGCGGCTCGAGGAGGGGTGGATGGCCCGGTGGATCGCGGACCCGCGGAGCTTGCGGCCCGACGCGAGCGTGCCGTGCCTCGCCGGCCCTGACGAACGGAGCGCCCGGGACATCGCCGCCTACCTCGCGACGCTGCGCGAGCCCGACGGGGGCTCCGAGGGCCGCGAGCCGCCCGGGGACCTGGGGGGCGGCGACGGTGAGCCGGCCGGGGCCGGCGGGGCCGCGGGGACCGCGGGGGCGGCCGTGACCGCCCGGGCCGCAGGCGCCGCCGGCGCGCGCTCCGGCGCCGAGCTTTTCGCATCCCTCGGGTGCATCGGCTGCCACACGCTGCCGGATGTCGCCGATGCCGCCGACGTCACCGAGTCCGGCGACCCGCACGATCGCATCGCCCTCGGCGGCGTCGCGTCGAGGTGGCGGCCCCGTGCCCTCGAGGCGTACCTCGAGCGCCCGAGCCGACACCACCCCGCCTCGCGCATGCCGGACTTCGGGCTCAGCGCCCTCGAGGCGCGGAGGCTCGCGGCGTTCCTGCTCGGGCGATCCGCGCCGGATCGGTCCGTGGCGGATCGGTCGCTGCCGGAGCTCGGGCCCGGCGCGGGGACGGGAGGCGACCCGCGCCACGGCGAGCGCCTCGTGGCGACCCTCGGCTGCCTCGCCTGCCACGCGCTGCCGGGCGGCCCGCGGAACGAGCTCGCCGCGAGGCCCCTGGAGGCGATCGCGGCGGCGGACTGGGCCTCGAGCGGGTGCGTGGCCGAGGGCTCGCGCCGCGGGAGGGCCCCTGACCTGGGCCTCGGCAAGCCCGAGCGCGAGGCGCTCCTCGCGCTGCGCGCCGAGGGGCTCGCGGGCCTGGGCCGCGAGACCGCCGCCGAGCTCGCGGAGCGCCAGGTGCGCTCGCTCCGCTGCGGGGCCTGCCACGAGCGCGACGGCGTGCCTTCGACCTGGTCCCTCGTCGAGGCCGAGGTCGCGCCCTTCGCGCCGGCGGCGCCGCCGGGGGTCGCGCTCCAGGCGCGGCCGAGCCTCACCTTCGCAGGGGAGCAGTTCCGCCACGGGTGGCTGCGCGACCTGCTGGCCGGGAGGCTCGCCTACAAGCCGCGGCCGTGGCTCCGGGCGCGCATGCCGGCCTTCGGCGCGCAGGCGGATCGCGTGGATCGCCTCGCCGAGGGGCTCGTCCTCGAGCACGGATGCCCCCTCGAGGGCGGGTCCGTCGACGGAGAGCCCGCGGCGAGACACGCGAACGGTCCCTCGGCGGAGCTCGCGGCGGCGGGCCGCCGCCTCCTCGGCGCCGCCGGCGGCCTGAGCTGCATCACCTGCCACGCCGTGGGCGCGCGGCCGCCCTCATGCAGCACGAGCTCGGCACGGTCAACCTGAAGCACGCGCGCGAGCGCCTGCGCGAGGAGCACTACCTGCGCTGGATGCTCAACCCCCAGCGCCTCGCGCCGCTCGCCGCCATGCCCGCCTTCGCCGACGAGACGGGCACGACGCCCCTCACCGAGGTCCTGGCCGGCCGCGCCGAGGAGCAGTTCCTGGCGATCTGGGAGCACCTCGGGACGGTGCGGTGAGCGCGGGCGCAACCCCAGGCGGCAAGCTCGTTGATGGCCCGGCCGGGGATAGCTAAGCTGGCCTTCGTGGTTGGCGCCAAGGCGCGGGGGTCCAGACGCCCTGGCGAGAGGCTGTCATGAAACGCGGCCTCGCCGTACTGTGATCCTGGAGGTATCTCTCATGGCGCGACGCGTTGCGTGCTCCCTGGGGCTCCTGATCGGGGCGGGCTGGGTCGGGGCGGCCATCGCGGCCGACCCCTTCCGGCGAGGCGATGCCAACGGCGACGGGTACGTGGACCTGGCGGATCTGTACGCGATCGTCGGCTCCATCTACTGTGGCGGGGTGGTGCTATGCCCTGACGGGATGGACGTCAACGACGATGGGCAACTGGACCAGTTCGACATTTTGCGTCTACTGAACTTCCTCTTCCTCACAGTGTTGTCTGCGCCGCCTGCACCCTACCCTGGCTGCGGGATAGACCCCACCGATGACGATCTGGCATCCTGCACGTATCCACCGGCCAACTGTCCCTTCCCTGCGGTCGTGCCGATCGACCCGGATTACCGGCTCGAGCTTGCGGGGCCTGAAGCCATGCTCACCGGCGCGCCCGGAGACGAGGTGGAGCTCGAGGTGACCGTGCGGCTCTCGGCGCCCGAAGCGAGCCAGGTCCAGGGCTGGAGCCTCGGCCTGGGCGTGGACCCCGGATCGTCCTGCAGGGTGACCGCCGCCACGACGGCCGGGACGGCCGTAGACGACTTCAAGGGGACTCTAGGGTTCTTCGCCTCCACACCGAGCCCCGACGAGCTGGACGGCAAGGGAGCGGTGAGCGGTGTGCTCCTCGGCTTCAAGGGCTGCGCCCCGGCGCTCCTGGATCCCGGTGCCGGGCCCCACGCGCTCCTCAAGCTGACCCTGGAGGCCACCGTGCCGGCCTCCGGGTGCACGCCCTGCCGGCTCGAGCTCCTTGACGGGCTCCGGCCGGAGTCCCCCCCTTTGGGGCTAGGTGAAGCCGTCGCCAACTACCTCGTGCTGGTGGAGGGCGCGCGCCGGGTGCGGCCGGCGAGGACGCCGCTCACCGTCCTCGTCGGTCCGGGGACAGGGCTCCTCGAGCCGGGCGCGCCGGAGACCATCGACCTGGCCTCAGGCCAGTGCTCGTCGCTCCACTGCCTGCGCGTGGAGCCGGCGAGGGCGCTCCTCATCACCCTCTCGGACCCCGACTCGAGCCATGCCAACGCGCTTGCCTTCCGCTGGGCCGAGCCCCCCGGCCCGGGCCTCTTCGACATCGCCTCGGAGCCCAGGGACGAGCCCAGCCCCCGGCTCGTCGTCCCCTACACGCGCGACGACCTCGGCTTCGTCCTCGTCGAGGCCGCCGACTGCTCCGCGGGCCCGCGCCGCCTGACCCTGCTCGTCGAGCTCGTCGACCTGGCGCTCCACGGCATGTCCGCGAGGTCGGTGGGGCGCACCGAGGAGGGCACGGTCAGCTCGCGCATCCTCGGGGCGGGCTTCCGGCGCGGCACGCGCTTCCGCCTCGAGGAGAGCCGTGGAGGGCACAGGATCTCGACCGAGAGCGTCCGGGTCCTTGGCTCCGACCTCGCCGACGTGGTCTTCCAGGCCGGCGGCGCCCCGGCCGGGAGCTACGACCTCGTGGCCGAGGACCCCGGGGGGGGCCAGAGCGCCCGGCTGCCAGAGGCCTTCCGCGTCACCGACACCTCCCTCGGGAGCATCCTCGAGGTGGTGCTCGACATGGAGCCCCAGTATCGCAAGCGCGACTCCGACGTCCGCACGCTGAAGGTCCGGTACGCGAACAGGGGCGATCAGGAGATGCCGGCGCCGCTCCTGAAGCTGGTCGCGCCGCCCCGCGCCGAGCTCCTGCCCCCCGGCGAGACCGAGCTCCAGGGAAGGGAGGTGCAACTCCTGGGGATCGACCCGCGGGGCGTGCCGGGCGCGCTGCCCCCAGGGGCGGCCGGGGCGATCCCGGTCGACTTCACCACCGCCGATCCCGGCGACCCGGTGAGCCGGCTGGCGAGCTTCAAGGTGGAGGTGCTCGCGCCCCGGCGGCTGGCCCTCGTCGGCTGGGAGAGCCTCCCCGCGCCCCCGGGGATCCCGGCGAGCGAGTGGCCCCGGCTGCGCGCCGCCCTCGCCGATCCCGTCGAGGGCCTGGGGCCGCGCTGGGTCGACTACGCGCGCGCCTTGGGCCGCCTCGCCAACCGGCTGCCCTTGCGGGGGACTCACCCGGCCTCGGTCAAGGCGCTCTTCCGACTCGCCGTCCAGGAGGCCTACCAGAGGCCCACCGCCGCGATCCTCGGCACCGTGCGCGACGCGAAGGGCCGCCCCCTGAGGAGCGCCCGCGCCGTCGCGCTCGCGGCAGGGAAGGTCGCAGCCGGCGCGCTGACCGACAAGCACGGCTACTTCGCCCTCGACGGCCTCGAGCCCGGGACCTACCAGGTCGGCATCGAGGAGCACGACGTGGGGGTCGTGGAGGTCAAGGTGGATTCGCGAGAGGAGGTTTCGGCGCTGGACCTGGTGGCGCTCCCGAAGGAGGACGTCACCTACCCGGAGGCTCCCCCGGCGAACGCATCCGGCCTCCCCCTCGCCGCGCTCACCTCGCCCGAGGAGCCCTTTGAGCTCGCCACCGGGAATTCCGTCACGGTGCTTCAGGCCATCGACCCCAACACCAAGACCGGCACCTCGGGCCAGGGAGAGGGAGACCTCGACCTCGTCGCGCCGGGCCAGCGCCTCCGCTACACCGTCTACTTCGAGAACTGCGGCGACCCGGCGAAGTGCCCCGAGCTGACCGTGGCCAACGCGCCCGCGCAGGTGGTGCGCATCGAGGACGTGCTCTCGCCTCGGGTGGACTCAGCGACCTTCTGCTTCGAGGAAGCCCGCTTCGGAAGGAAGGAGCAGCCCTCCTTCCTTGGCCCCAGCGCCTCCGGCGTCGAGGCCGGCAGGGTGCTCACCACGGTCGACCAGTGCCCGCGCGCCCTCGACGAGGAGGTGCAGCTCCTGAGCGCTGTCAGCGGGCCGAAGCTCGACCTGCGCGTGCACCTGAAGGCCTGCCTCGCCGAGGGCAAGGACGCGGCCGGTGACCCCGTCACCAAGGTCGTCTGGGATCTCCGGACGCGCGACGCCTACGGCTCGGAGGCCATCCCCCCCGCCGCCGGCTTCCTCTCCCCGAACAACCCCCAGGGCGATGGCCAGGGCCACGTGAGCTACTCGGTCGCCCTCCGCGACGAGGTGTCGGACGGTGAGGACATCACCAACACGGCGGAGATCACTTTCGACGAGAACGCGCCGCTCTCGGTGGCGAAGACCTTGAGGGTCACGAGCGCCCAGCGCCCGCTGCCCCGGCCCGCGAACCCGCGCCCAGCCAGCGGCATGGAGGGGGTCGCCCTCAGGCCCACGCTCCAGTGGGGGCGTCATGAGGATCACGAGCGGTACGACATCTTCCTCTGGAAGGCGAGCGACGGGCCCTCGCCTCCCGCGCGGCCTCTGGCCTCCGGTTTGAAGACCCCTGGCTTCAGGCCGTTCACGAGGCTCGCCACGCTCACGGCCTACCTCTGGAAGGTCAAGGCCTTCGGCGGCGGCAAGACCGCCGAGAGCGAGGTGTGGCGCTTCACGACCGAGGCGGGGCCGAGGTTCGTCCGCGGCGACGCCAACGGGGATGGCCAGATCGACTTGAGCGACGCGGTTTCCGTCCTCGACTATCTCTTCAAGGGCGGCCCCGAGCCGCTTTGCCTTGAGGCGGCCGACGCCAACGGCGACCGGCAGCGGGACATCTCCGATCCGATCTCTCTCCTCAGCTACCTCTTCCTGGGCGGGGCCCCTCCGCCGCCGCCCAGCCCCAGCCATGCCAACGAGTACCCGAGCTCGGACTGCGGCCCCGCACCCGGCGATTCCGGGGCCGCGGAGTGCGAGTTCTCGAGCCCGTGCGAGTGAACGGACCGCCGCGGAGGCCGCCCGGTCAGCGCCCCATCACGTCGCAGGCGATACGCAGCCCGCCGTCGATCCCCGCGCCGCCGGGGAGGAGGCCGTTGCGCGTGGCCGCGTGGAAGAAGTACTCGGTGTGGCTGAACCAGTTGCCGCCGCGCCAGGCCGTGAACCGCGACGCCACGACGCCCGTGGTCGGCTCGTAGACCGAGCCGGCGAGGTCGCGGACGCCGTAGACGCTCTCGTCGAAGGGATTCGCGCCCACGGGGCCCGGCGAGGGGGGCGCCTTGCAGTTCCCCAGGCCCGAGGCGCAGTAGCTCCAGACCGGGTCGTCGCCCCAGACGTACGTCCGGCGGTCCGCGCCCCGGGCGGCCTTCTCCCACTCGAGGTCCGTGGGGAGGCGGAAGCGCCACCTGCCTTTCCCCTCCTTCTCGGTGAGCCAGTGGGCGTACTCGAGCCCGGCGAGCACGCTCACCGAGAGGACGGGCCAGTCCAGGCGGCGGAGCCTCGCCGCCGGCTCCCAGCGCCCGGCGCCGGCGCTCTTCTGGAAGAGGAGCCCGCGCCCCTCGTATCGGGGCACGAGCTGGACCGAGCGCGACTCGGGCGCGATCCCGTTCTCCCGGAGGAAGCTCCAGTCGGCCCGCGCCTCTGCCCTGCCGTCGTCCTGGATCCGGGAGAGCACCTCGGCGTCGTTGAGGAACTCGAGGTACTCGCGCACGGTGACCTCGTGGCGGCCGATGATGAACCCGGGGACGCTCGACCGCCCTGGCTCCAGGGCCTGGAAGGCCTCGCCGCCGCCCTCGCCGTGGCTGAAAGGGCCGCCGGGGACGTACACGAAGCCCTCGGGGACGTCGCCCGGCGCGAGGAGGACCACCTTCACCTCCTTCTCCGGCTGCGGGATGGCGACCGGGCAGCGCGCGCCGGCATGCCCGGCGAGCTGGAAGACGAGGAGGTAGCTTCCGCGCGCGAGCTCCAGGTCGAGCGGGGTCCTCCCCAGCCGGCAGCCTTCCTGAAGATCGAGAGGGTAGCCGGCGAAGCTGAACCCGAACCCATGCTCCATCCGGAGCACCTCGCCTGTCCTGGGTGTCCGGTAGGGCTCGCAGGCCTCTCCGTTCTCGTCCAGGATCGGCCCGGCGCACGCCGTGAAGGGCGTCCAGGAGAGCTCGATCTCCTCGCCGCTCCGCAGCACCAGCACCGGGACGGCTTCGCCTTCCTGCACCTCCTCGAGGGCGCGCGCGACGTCTCTCGGCAGCCTCACCTCCCTCTCGTTCACCGCGAGGAAGCGGTCCCCTTCACGGAAGCTCGAGAGCTCCGGGCGCCAGACCTTCTCCACCACCAGCCGAGGCTCTCCGAGGCGACCCCGCACGGTGCCGGAGACGCCGAGCCGTGGATCGAATGGGATCGGCACGAGGCGCCCCTCGTGCTCCTCGTACTGGAAGCAGAAGACCTCGGCTCCCTCGGGTACGGTCTCGACCCGGATCTCGCCCCTCTCGAGCTCCGGCGTGTGAGTCCCCAGGCCGACGGTGTCGATCAGGCTCCGGAAGAGCTCGGGGTGGAGCCTCACCTCCCCCTGCTCCAGGCCCTCCTGGTAGCGAACCCAGTAAAGCCCCTCCAAGGCCCGCCGGGCCTCGAGGCTCGGAGCCGAGCCGGGCGGAGCTTTCTGCCACGCCGCGTGGAAGGCGACCACGGCCTGGCTGTACTCCGCCTCCAGGCCGCGGCTCGTCCTTCGCACCTCGCGGCCGGCCTCGAGGACCTCCTGCAGCTCCCAGGCCGGCAGCCACGAGGCATGCCTCCGCCGCGCCTCCTTCCATGCGGCCTCGCGCCCGCGGAGCTCCTCCCGGAGCTGGCGGTAGCCTTGGCGATGGGTCTTGCCGCTCGTGAGGTGTGCCTCGCTCTCGCGGAGGTGCCTCTGGCCCACGGCGTAGCGCGTCGCCGCCACGCTCCCCGCGGCCAGGAGGGCGATGCCCAGGCACACGGTGAGGCCCAGCCGGTGCCGGCGAGCGAGCTTCGCCGCGCGATAGCGCAGGCTGGGGGGGCGGGCCACCACCGGCTCGTGGTCCAGGTGGCGCCGCACGTCGGCCGCGAGCTCCGATACGGCGGCGTAGCGCCGTGCGCGGTCCTTGTCCATGGCCTTCATGGCGATCCAGTCCAGGTCTCCGCGCAGATCCCTGAGCAGGCTCCGGGGATCCGTCCGCCGGCACCTGGCCACGGCGTTCGCCGCTTCGCCGAGGGCGGCGAACCGGGTGCTCGGCCTCGGTGGGTCATCCTCGCGCAGCCGCCGGATGACCTCGGAGCAGCCTGCTCGCCGCGATGCGCGGAGGTCGAAGGGCAGCGCTCCCGCCACGAGCTGGTAGAGGAGCACGCCGAGCGAGTAGATGTCGGCGCGCGTGTCGATGTCGAGGGGGCCCGGATCGACCTGCTCCGGGCTCATGTACTCCGGCGTTCCGATGATCTGCCCCTGCTCGGTGAAGAGCGTCTCCTCCGTGAGCCGCCGGCTCACGGACTTGGCGATCCCGAAATCGATGATCTTCGGGACGGGCTTCCCGTCCGCCAGGACCACGAGCACGTTGGAAGGCTTCAGGTCGCGGTGGATGATCCCCTTCTGGTGGGCGTGCTGGACGCCTTCGCAGACGCGCAGGAAGAGCCCCAGGCGCTCGCGCGTGCTCAGGCGGCTTTGATCGCAGTAGGCGGTGATGGGCACGCCGGGAACGAGCTCCATGGCGAAGTAAGGCCGTCCTGCCGCGGTGGTCCCTGCGTCGAAGACCCTGGCGATGCTCTCGTGGCTCATGAGGGCGAGGGCCTGGCGCTCGGCCTCGAAGCGCGCCAGCACCTCCCGGGTGTCCATGCCCGGCTTGACGAGCTTCAAGGCGACCTGCCGGCGAAGGCCTTCCGTCTGCTCGGCGAGGTAGACGACCCCCATGCCCCCCTCGCCCAGGACCGAGACGAGGCGGTAAGGTCCAACGCGTTCGCCGCCGGGACCGCCCCCCTCCGCCCGCTCGAGGCGGGCGTACAGCCGGGCGACCAGCTCCTCGTATCCGGGGAAGGCCCTCTGGTAGGCCTCGAGCGGCTTCACTCCCCCTTGGCGCTGGTCCTCGAGGTAGAGCCTGAGGAGCGCGTTCTGGACTCCCAGCCCCTCCGTGTCGACAGTCTCGCTCATGGGGCCGCTTCGGACCTTGACGTAGATCCGTCGGGGATCAGGGCGCGTTGACCTCCTCCGGCCGCGGCGGTACGGTCTCAGCCGGAGGCAGGAGCCCAGTTTACCGCCAGTGCGATGGACCCCACAAGCGACCCCCACGCGATCACCACCTATCACGTCGCTCGAGCCCGGGCCGGGGACAGGGAGAGCCTCGAGTGGATCGTGAAGAGGTTCACCCCTCTCCTCCTGGCCTCGGCGCGCTACCGCCTGGGAAAGACCCTTGGGGAGCTTTACGACCCCGAGGACCTGGTGAACGACGTCTGGGTCGCGGCCCTGCCCAAGCTCTCGACCCTGCGCTCGCAGGAGGGCCGCTATACGCCGGTCCTGCTGAGGTTCCTCTCGAGGACCCTGCTCTTTCGGGTGAACAACTTGATCGAGAAGCACATCCGCGGGAAGCCCCGCAGGGAAAGGGCCAGGGCGCCGCACGGGGAAGAGGCCGCCGACCCACTCGCCCAGCTTCCCGCGGAGACCACGGCGATCGTCGCGCGCCTCGTCCGCGAGGAGGAGGAAGGGGCCGTCGCAGCGGCCCTCGAGAGCTTGAGCCGCCGCGACCGTGAGCTCGTCATCCTCCGCGGCGTCGAGCGGCTGGCCTACAAGGAGATCGCGGCGCTCCTGGGTGAGGCGCCTTCAAGCCTCGCCGTGCGCTACCGGCGCGCGCTGGTGAAGCTCCGCCGCAGGCTTCCGGGCTCGATCTACGACGAGCTGGCCGAGGAGCAGGCCGGGCAGACCGGGCCGGCCGAGGAGACCGAGCGGGGCGGCAGACCCTGCTAGCCCCGCTTCCCCCCCGAAGCCCTCGGAGCCCACGCCGGCGGCTCGAGGTTATAAAACCCCCGCCGGCCCTACTGTGGGAGCAGTGCGTGACCCTCTTGAGACCCTCACTCGACGTATGGAGGACCGTATGCTCCACGGTGCAAGCTCGTTCCACGGACGTTGGACCCTGCTCTGGGCCGGCGTCTGGTGTTCCTCGTCCCTCGGCCTGGCCCAGGAGGGCTTCCGGCGGGGGGACGTCAACGGCGATGCTCTGGTCGACGTAGCGGACGCCGTGAGGCTGCTTGCGGCCTTCGGCTTCTGCGGTCTACCCGAGGCGGACTGTCCGCAGCCGGGAGCCCCTCGGGGCTGCGACGGCCAGGACGCGCTCGAGGCCGCGGACTCGAATGACGATGAGAGCATCACCCTGGGGGACCCGTTCTTCCTCCTGGCCTACCTCTTCCTGGGCGGGCCGCAGCCGCCTCCGCCCTTTCCCGGCTGCGGCACAGATCCCACCGAGCACGGGCGGCAGGTGGACCCGCGCTACGCGATCGTCGCGTCGCCGCCGAGGATCGAGGGCCGCGAGGTCACGATCGACCTGAAGTACTCGAGCCCCCTCCCGCTCCTCGCCTTCAGCGTGCTCCTGGAGCATTCCCCGCAAATGGAGCCCGCGAGCCCCGTCTTCCAGCCGGCGCAGGTCAACGCACCGCTCTCCAACCGGCACCGGAGGCAAGGGACGAGCCTCCTCGTGACGGCAGGACACATCGTCCCCTGGCTCGCCGCCGCCTCCGGAGGTCTCGCGGACCTGGGGAGCCTCCGCTTCCGGCTCCTCGATCCCGGCGCCGTGCCCTGGATCGAGTGGCTGCCCGAGCTCGCGCTCGGGCCATACCGGGTTGCACCCAGCGTCGTGAGCGATGACTCCGCCGACCACTCTCCCCGGCTCGACGGGGAGCAACCGTGTCCCGAGGCAGGCTGCCTCCGGATCGAGAAGGTGGAACCGCAGGAGGTCTCCACCCGCGGCGGCACACCCATCGCCATCCTCGGACGAGGGTTCGAGGACGGCCCTGGGCTCCAGGCATTCCTCGGGGGCAGGGCCATCCAGGGCCTGCGGGTGCTGGACTCGAGGAAGGCCACGGGGATCGCGCCGCCGGGCGCTCGGGGGCCCGCCGACCTTGCCGTCACCTCGGGGAGCCAGCAGGCCTCCTTGAGCGGCTCCGTGACCTACCAGGACCCGGTCCTTCCTGGGGTCACGGTCACGGAGGGGTTCTGGGTCGAGAACGGCGCCGTCCTGCGCTGGAAGCTCCCTCGCGCGGGCCAGCTCCCCGCGGGGAGGAAGGCCTACGACGGGATCGAGCTCGTGTGCCGGGAGACCGGGACGACCATCCAGCTTCCCGGGGACGCCGTGGAATACCTCGACCGCGGCGTCGGCCCGGAGTCCTTCCCTCGCTTGACCTACGGGGTGAGCGGGTGGCTGCGCGAGGCGCTTCCGGACGGCGCAGCCGGCCAGGTCCGCTCCGTCCCCGAGGACATCCTGGTCAAGGAGATCGACTGCCAGGGCGGACTCAGCGTGCCCGGCGCGACGGGCACGATCGGGCGCGAGGCGCTGTCCCTGCACGGCAGCGGAGATCAGATCGTGCAGGGAGAACAGATCGTGCAGAGCCTCCACGTGCCGGAGGGCGCAAGCAGGGTCCAGCTCACGGTCCACGCGGCCCACCTCCGGGACCCGGCGGTCCGGCTCAAGGCGAAGCTCCTGCCGCTGAGCTCGAGCGGCACCGGGTGGGCCAAACCTCTGGGCGAGACGGAGCTCCCGGAGGTGCCGCTGGGATCGAAGGCAGAGAAGGTGAGCTGGACCTGGGACCTCCCCGTGGCCCCGCGGGACTTGCCGGGCGACTTCGCCGTCGCGCTCGAGTGCGCCGGAGGCTCGGGGAGCAGGGTGTGCTACAGCTTTTCGAGCGATGCCTCCCAGCACGATCTTGGAGAGCCCTTCCCCCAGCCGCCGTACCCTTGGCTCGCGGTCCAGGCTGCGGACAACCAGCCTCCCATCGCCGAAGACGTGACCCTCGAGCTCAAGCACCCGGCCGGCACGGTATCCGACGAGCTCACCTACCTCCTGCGCGCCAGGGCCCGCGATCCCGATGGGCACGTCGTCCGGTACCGCTGGCATTTCGGCGACGGGAAGGATCACGAATCCCGGTCCTCGGGCGTCACGCACACCTTCCCTCGCTTTGGAGCGCACCAGGTGCAGGTGACGGTCACCGATGACCGCTGCGGGCAGGGGACATGGCAGGATACCGTGTACGTGAAGCCGCCCGTGCCTCACCCCGACCCCGGCGCGCCGCCCGCGATCACGCACCTCGAGCCGGATCCTCGGAAGCAGAGCTTCGTCCCGGACCTCAAGGCGCCGGGAGACCCCAAGGTCCTCAACACCTACAGCGTGCTCGTCACGCCGGCACGGGGGGCATCGATCGCCGGCGTCACCTTCGCGATGCGGGCCGCCGGCAAGCTTGGCGCCCCCGTCCCTGGAGCGCGGGCGCACCCCCTGGACCCGGACCCGCAGGGCTTCTGGCGGGCGACCTTCAACATGAGCGAGCTGCCGGAAGCCTCCTCCGCCGAGCTCGAGGTCACGGCGCAGGACGACCAGGGACGGTCGAGCGTCGCCAGGTACCTCGTGCCCCTTTGCCCCAGGCCCAAGTTCTTCGATTACGGCTTCGTCGAGCGCAAGGTGACCTACGCGGGCGGCGAGTACCGGTTTGAAGGCGCTCTCCCGAAGGAGTCGACCGTGCGCCTGCCGGCGCTCGACCTCGGCCCCCTCGGGAAGTTCGAGAACAGCCTCGACGCCCGGCTCTCGGCCTCGATGCGTCTCAAGGGCCGCCAGTGGTATGCCGGGGAGCTGAGCGGCCTCTACTCGGCGCGCCTGTTCGGCTTCGATGTCCTCAAGGGCAAGTACGAGGTGAAGGCCCCGGAGGGAGTTTCCCTCCTCTGTCCGGACGTGGGCCTCCGCTACGAGAAGAAGGGCATCGTCTTCTACGACGACA
>JACQVW010000396.1 GCA_016209535.1 Planctomycetota bacterium
CCACGATGGGGCACCGCCCCTTGCCGACGTTCCTGTGGTACCAGAGCCAGGCCTCGGGGTTGATGGGCTCTCCCACGGTGCCGAGGAGCCGGAGGCTCTCCATGGGGTGCTTGTCGGTGTGGGAGGTGCCCTCGCGCATGAGAGCGCGGATGGCCGTCGGTGCCGTGTAGATGGTGTTGACCTCGTGTTTCTCCACGACCTGCCAGAAGCGGTCGAAGTCGGGGTAGTTCGGGATGCCCTCGAACATGACGGAGATCGCGCCGTTCGCGAGGGGCCCGTACACGATGTAGCTGTGCCCCGTGACCCAGCCGATGTCGGCGGTGCACCAGTACACGTCGCCGGGGCGGTAGTCGAAGATCAGCTCGTGGGTGAGGGCGGCGTGGAGCAGGTAGCCGCCCGTCGTGTGGAGGACGCCCTTCGGCCTGCCCGTGCTCCCCGATGTGTAGAGGATGAAGAGCGGGTCCTCCGCGTCCTGCACCGCTGGCTCGCAGGAGTCGGGCATGCCCGCCGCGACGTCGGTCCACCACACATCGCGGCCAGGCCGCATCGGCGGCTGGGTCTCGGTCCGCCGCACCACGACGCATTTCTTCACGCAGTCCACGCCATGGATGGCCTCGTCCGTCGTGGCCTTGAGCGGGATGGCCTTCTTCCCCCGGACGCCCTCGTTGGCCGTGATGACCACGGAGCAGGAGCTGTCGAGGATCCTGTTCTTGAGCGACTCGGCGCTGAAGCCGCCGAAGACGACGCTGTGGACCGCCCCGATGCGCGCGCAGGCGAGGAGCGCGATGGGGAGCTCGATCACCATGGGCAGGTAAATGCACACCCGGTCACCCTTCTTCACGCCCAGAGACTTCAGCCCGTTCGCGAAGCGGCAGACCTCTCTCAGGAGCTCGGCATAGGTCCAGGCGCGCGACTCGGTGGGCTCGTTCCCCTCCCAGATGATCGCCGTCCGGCCGCCCTTGCCCGCCTCGACGTGCCGGTCGAGGCAGTTGGCCGAGGCGTTGAGCTTCCCGCCCCGGAACCACTCGATCCTCGGCTCGGTGAAGTTCCACTCGAGGACTCTCTCCCACGGCTTCATCCAGTCGAGGCGCCCGGCCTGCTCGGCCCAGAAGCCGTCGGGGTCGCGGAGCGAGCGCTCGTAGAGAGCGCGGTATTGTTCTAGGCTATTGACGTGGGCGCGTTGCCGGAACGCAGGCGGCGGGCTGAATCGGAGTCTCTCTTCTTCGGTCATGCCCCGTAATATACGCCGGGCCGGTGGAGGACGGGAACGGCCTTCTTCAGGGGTCAGGGCAGGAAGAGCCCCCGCTGCGGCCCCTTCGGCTCGGGGGCCTTCGCCAGCCCCTCGACGAGCCTCGCCGCGGCCTCGGGGTCGAAGCCGCCCCCGGGGGTCTCGGGGTCGGCCATCCACAGGGGGCAGGACTCGAGACGGGGCCGGAGGCTCTCCCAGTCCATGAGGCCGGCACCGAGGGCCGCGGGCTCCAGGTCCCCGGAGGAATCGCGAAGGGTGACCGCGGCCGCCTTGCCCTCGAGGAGGACCCAGGGATCGGCCCGCCCTCCGGCCTCGTGCGCCCGAAGGCGCAACGTGTCGGGCCACGCCTCGAGCGGCGCACCGGCGAACTCCCGGAAGAACACCGCGAGCTCGGCGGGGCTTGGCGCCTCTCCGGCGGCTCCGCCGGGCGTGACCGCGAGCGTCCGCTGGTACCGGTCGGCAGCGTCGAGGAGCCTCGCGAGGACCAGGCGATACGCATCGAGACGCCTCCGCCGCTCGAGGGCCGCCTCCGGGGGCGCCGTGGCCTCCAGGAGGATCGGGTCCACGCGCACGAGGGGGATCCGGTGCCTGTCGGCGAAGAGGATGGTCTCGGTTCCCTGCTGGATCGCGTCCCTCCGCTCGCCGGCGTCGAGCGAGCCCATGGCGAAGGGGCACGGCTGGTCCTCCCGGAGTGCCCGGGGATACGGGAGGAAGAGCCTCACCGACAGGAGGGCCCGGCGCGGCAGCGCTTCGCGGAGCGCCTCCCACGAGCGGTGGTGGAGGGGGTCCTCGAGGCCGACGCCGTCGAAGCCGAGGTCCAGGACCCTCCGAGCCCTCGCCGCGACCTCGGGGGGGCGGACGCCGCGGAGGAGGACTGCATGGCTTGGCATGCCCGCATTCTAAACCCTGGCGGCCGCCTCGCGAGCCCCGGCGCGCGCCGCGCTCAGTTCTTGCTCGGCCGAGTCTTCATCTTCGCGAGGATCTTCCTCGCGCGCTCGATGTACGCCGGGTTCTTCTCCACCTCGCAGAAGATGTGGAGGAAGCGGCGCGACTTCGTCAGCGTCCTCTGCATGAAGTGGATGTAGCCGAGGTTGAAGTAGGTCTCGGGGCGCACCTCGGTCCTCGACCGCGTCGCCACGTGGTGCTCCAGGACGCGCGCGGCCTTCTCGAGGTGGCGCTCCCGCAGGAGCTGCTCGCCGAGGGCGAGCTCGAGGTCTCCCTGGTAGGCCGTCCCCGCGTGGGCCTCGATCTGCCGGAGGTACTCGTCGTAGGCGGCCGCGAAGTTCCTTTCGTCGAGGAGCCGCCGGACCGACGCAGGGTCGAGGGCGCGGGAGACCGCAGGGTCCTCGGGGACGGGCGGCATCTTGAGGGCCTCCTCGTCCACGACGAGGGCATACTCGCGGTCCGTCTCGACCTCCGTGGTCTTCACGGTCCTCGAGAGGCGGTCGTTCACGTCCGCCGCCTGGATCTTCGTGCTCGAGTACCGCTGCGCGGGTGCGGGCTTTGCCGTCGTCTTCTCGCCGAGCCCGAGCTCCGCGAAGGGGCTCTCGCCGCCCTTCGTGCCCTTCGTGCCCTTCCTGGACCCTAGGTAGGCCCAGGCGAGGATGGCCGTGAGGCAGGTCGCGAGGAAGGCGAGGATCCAGACCGCGTAGTCCTTGATGAAGGCCACGAGCGAGTCCACGAACGAGCCGGCCCGCGCGGCCGGGGCGGGGTTGGCCGTGGTCGCGGCCGCCGAGGCTGCCTTGTCGGCTTTTGGGTCCGCGCTCGGCGCCTCGCCCTTCGAGCTCTTCGTGGGCTGCGGCGTCACCTTGCGCTTCGCGGGAGCGCCGCCCGCTTGGCCGAGGACACAGGGGGCGGCGAGGAGCGGCGCCGGGGCTGCCGCCGCGAAGCCGGAGCTCGAAGGAGATGCCAGGAAGGCCGCGACGATCGCCGTGAAAAGGGGGCGAACCAGCGAAGGCAGGTGTCTCGTGCTCATGAAGTCAGGCGCCGGTGGGATCCTCCGCGGTCTCCCTGCAAGCTCCCTGCAAGGTCCGCGGGGGAAGTGGCGTTGTAGGTGGGGAGGAGGAGTGCAAGGTCCTGGAGACGGGTCAATATTACCAGACCGGGAGGAGGTACCCTGAAACTTTTCGATTCTTCGCGCCCTCGGGATATGATCGGCAGAATGCTCTGCCCGGCCCTCTTCCTTCGGGGCGTGACCTACAGCTTCGGCCCGGTTCAAGCCCTCACCGCCGTCGATCTATGTGTCAATGAAGCAACAGTTTACGGCCTCATCGGGCTGAACGGCGCCGGGAAGACCACGACGATCCGCGTCGTCCTGGGCCTCCTGCGCCCCCACGGGGGCGAGGTGCGCGTCCTCGGTGCGGACGCGGTCCCCAGGGAGCCGCGGGTCTTCCGCCGCGTGGGGGTCCTCTTCGAGGACTTCGCCGCCCCCTCATACTTGACGGGACGGGAGCACCTCGTCCTCCAGGGGCTGCTCCTCGGCATGACGCGGCGCGAGGCCGCGCTCGCCGCCGAGCGGTGGCTTGGAGCGGTGGGGCTCCCGGCGAAGGCGGATGCGAGGGTGCGAGGCTATTCCCTCGGCATGCGCCGGCGCCTCGGGCTCGCCTCGGCGCTCGTCGGGTCGCCGCGGCTCGTGATCCTCGATGAGCCGACGAACGGCCTGGACCCCCAGGGCATCGGCGACCTGCGAGGCCTGATCCTGGAGCTCCACCGGCGCGAGGGCGTCACGTTCCTGCTCTCGAGCCACATCCTCGGCGAGGTGGAGCAGCTCTGCGGCGCCGTGGGGATCCTGCACCGCGGGCGCACGGTCCTCGAAGGCCCCGTCGAGGAGCTCACGCGGCGCGCCGGGAGCCGCCTCGTGCGCGTCGCGCCCGTCGAGCGCGCGCTGTCCGTCCTCGGGGCCGCGCCCTGGTGCGAGGGCGTGGAGAGGGCCGGGGTCGACGGAGCCCTCAGGGTACGCCTCGGGGCCGAGGCGGTGCCGCGGATGGTGCGGGAGCTGGTGGAGGCCGGGGTCGACGTCCACGAGATCTCGGGCTCGGCCGAGACCCTCGAGAGCGTCTTCCGGAGGGCCGTCGAGGCGGCCGAGGAGGCTGAGGCGGACCAACACGGGAAACCGAAGGGCGGCTCGCCGGAAGGGGGGGCGGCGCGCGCCGCCCGATCGAGCTCATGACGTCGAACGCACCGGCACGCATCCTGCGCCTCACGAGAATCGAGCTCTTCAAGCTCCGGCGCCAACGCCTCGCCCAGGCCGTCGTGGGGCTCCCGGCGGCGGCGGCGCTCCTCATCCCGCAGGGCCTGTGGCTCTCGGGCCGCGAAGGGGTGCAAGGGGTCCTCGCGCTCTCGACGGCGGTCGAGCTCGCGCTCCTCCTCGTGACCTTCCTGGGATTCCTCCACGCGTCGGTGGCGGTCGCCTGGGAGCGGAGCGAGCGGACGCTCCGCGACGTCCTCGCGGGACCCGTCCGCCGGAGCGAGGTCCTCCTCTCGCGCTGGATCGCCCTCGAGCTCGAGCTCGCGCTCGCCGTCCTTCTCGTCCTCGCGGCGGCGGGGGTCTCCTCCCTCCTCCACTACCGCTTCGAGGACATCCGCGGCGACGCGATAGAGCCGCTCTTCTACGCGGGCGAGGTCGGGCGCCACGCCGCGCTCGGCGTCGCGTACTTCCTGCCGCCGGCCGCGGCCCTCGTCACGGTGGGCCTCCTCGTCTCGGTCCTCGCCGCGACGCCGGCCGTCGCCGCGGCGGCCGGGCTCGGGGCCCTCCTTTGCCTCGACATAGCGAAGTCGCTCTTCTCGAGCACGTCGGGCTTCGTCCTCGGCCTGCTCAACGCCTACCTCCCGTCGCTCTTCGACCGCACCTCGTACCTCCACGGCGTGACGGCCATGGCGAACGGCATCGGGGACGTCCTCTGGGCGGACGACGCGCCGCAGCACCTCCTCGTCCTCCTGGTCCCGGGCCTGTACGCCGGCTGCGCCCTCGCGGCCGCCCTGGCGCTCTTCACGCGGCGGGACTTCACCGAATGAGCCTCCCCGCCCGGACTCTGCTCGCCCTCCTCCCCGCCCTCGCGCCCGAGCGAGAGGGCGAAGCGTACCTGGGGATCCACACGGCGGCGCCCGCCTTCGCGGAGGACGAGCTCGCCCTCGACCCCGACATGGCTCCGGGCCTCGCCGTCACGCAGGTCGTGGAGAACTCGCCGGCGGCCCAGGCGGGCTTCGCGCTGGGGGACAGGGTGCTCCTCGTGAACGGCGAGGCGCCCCGCACCCCCGAGCACCTCGAGGGCATGGTGGCGGCCTTGCCTCCCGGGGCCGAGGTCCGGGCCCGCGTGCGGCGCGGCGAGCAGGTCCTCGACCTCACGGCGGCCACGGTGCCCCGCCTCGTGCCGCGAAAGGCCCCGGAGGCCCGCACGGTCCTCGAGGGCCGGAGGCTGGGGCTCGCCCTCGTCACCCTCGGCGACGAGGAGGGCGCGGCTGTGGGCCTCGCGCCGGGCGAAGGCGTCCTCGTGCGCAGGATCCTCGAGGGCAGCCCCGCGGCGGACTCGGGCCTCGAGCCGGGCGACCTCATCGTCCGCTTGAACGGCAAGGGCGTGCACGGCGCCGACGACCTCCTGGCCCTGGCGCGCGAGGTCGCG
>JACQVW010000397.1 GCA_016209535.1 Planctomycetota bacterium
GGGGGCTTCATCCTCATGGCGATCCTGCTCCAGAGGCGCGTGCGCGGCGCGATCCTGATCGGGATCGGGGCCACGGCGGCGGCCGGGCTCCTCCTCGGCAAGGCCGACGCGCCCGAGGGGGTCTTCGCGCTGCCCTTCGCGGGCGAGCACGACCTCTCGGCGATCGCCTTCCAGCTCGACGTCGCGAGCGTGCTGCGCCTGAGCTTCCTGCCGGTGCTCCTCACCCTCTTCCTCATGAGCTTCCTCGACACGCTGGGCACGCTCGTGGGCGTGGGAGCCGCCGGGGGCATGCTCGATGAGAAGGGCGACTTCCCCGAGATCGAGAAGCCCATGCTCGTCGACGCCCTCGCCTGCGTCTTCAGCGCCCTCGCGGGCACCTCGACGAGCGGCGCCTACATCGAGTCGGCGGCCGGGATCCGCGAGGGGGCCCGGACGGGCCTCGCGGCGGTGACGACGGCGGCCCTCTTCGCGCTGTGCCTCTTCTTCCTGCCACTGGTCGAGCCCCTCCAGCGGCTGCGATACGCCTACGGTCCGGCCCTCGTCGCGGTGGGGGTCCTCATGGCGGGCTCGGTGCGGAAGATCGAGCTCGAGGACCTGACGGAGCTCGTCCCGGCGTTCCTCACCATCACCGTGATGGTCTTCACCTTCAACATCGGGAACGGCCTCACGGCGGGCCTCGTCGTCTACCCCCTCCTCAAGCTCGCCGCGGGCCGCTGGAGGGAGGTCAACGCGGGGTCCGTAGCGCTCGCGGGGCTGTGCGCGGTGTACTACGCGTTCGGGATACCGCATTGAGTGTGCCGTCCTCCATGCGCCCGCAGCCGCCCCTCAAGCCTCGACCCGTGCCCGAGCTCCCGGGGATCCTGCGCGCGCGGGGGCCGGGGGTCGTGTGGCTCGCGCTCGCCGGCCTCCTGGTCTCGGCGTCGGCGTACCTGGCGCTGGCCGTCCTCCACGTCCTCAACAAGATGGGTATCCACCATGGCGCTCAAGATTGAAGTCGTCCCCGAGAAGGCCGTCGTCGTGCGGCGCGAGAAGGTCATCGTCGCGGCCTCCTGGTACGGCCCGTCGGTGCTCAGGCCCTTCGTGTACCCGTTCCTCGGCCCCGGCGACCGGGAGCTCACGCGCCTCGGGCACCCCGAGGACCCCGTCGGACACTCGCACCACCGGAGCATCTGGATCGGGCATCACGACGTCTCGGGGGTCAGCTTCTGGGAGGAGTCGCCCGCGGCGGGGAGGATCGAGCAGCTCGAGGCGGCGGTCCTCCAGGCCGAAGGGGAGGTGGTGAAGGTGCGGATAGAGCTCGAGTGGCTCGCGCCGGGGAGGAGGCCCGTCCTCTCCGAGAAGCGCACGCTCGCCTTCGCTGACTTGGGCGGCGGCGAGCTCGCCCTCGAGATCGACTGCGAGCTGCGGGCGGCGTCGAAGGATGGGGTCGTGACCCTCGGCGACACGCCCTTCGGGCTCCTCGGGATCCGTGTAGCGCGCACGATGCGCGTCGCGGAGCGCCTCGGGGGCAAGATCGTGAACTCCCAGGAGGCCGAGGACGAGAAGGGCTGCTTCTGGCAGCACGCGGACTGGTGCGACTACAGCGGCCCCGTGCCCGCGGCGGGACCGATCGATCCGAAGGAGAGGGACGCGGGCCGCCTCCCGGCGCTCGTCGCCGGCATCGCGTGTTTCGCGCACCCCGAGAGCTCGCCCGAGGACACCCTCTGGCACGTCCGCGACGACGGGTGGATGGGGCCGTGCATCTCGAAGGGCAAGGCGCGGGAGATCCCGCCCGGCGGCCTCCTGCGCGCCCGCTACCGCCTCGAGGCCCACCGCGGCGACGCCGCCGAGGCCCGGGTGGGGGAGCGGTACCGGCGCTGGCGCAAGGGACAGGCGAAGGGGTAGGCGAAGGAGTAGGCGAAGGGACAGGCGAAGGGGTAGGCGAAGCGCCGCTGACACTTTCCGACGCCCTCCAGGGTCGACAAGCGCGCCCGGCTGGCGCAGAATTCCCGCCATGCCCGAAGCCCAGGCCCTCTACCGCTGCGTCTGCGGGACCGACGTGCCCGTCGGGCGCGGCGGCGAGGCGCGGTGCCCGTCCTGCGGGCGGCGCCAGCGCGTGTCGAGCGACGCGGCGGCCGCGGAGACGGTGGTGCTCGCGGCGGGGAAGCGCGAGGCCACGCCGGCCGCGTCGGCTGAGCCGGCCGGGGCTCACGATCCCCGCGAGTCCCGCGAGTCCCGCGAGCCTCGCGCCGACGCCTCGCGCCAGAGCCTCGTGGGGCAGGTCATCGACCACTTCGAGGTCCTCGAGGAGCTCGGGCGCGGGGGCATGGGCACCGTCTACCGCGCCCTCGACCGCTCCCTCGAGCGCTACGTGGCCTTGAAGGTCCTCGACAGCGAGGAGGCGCGCAAGCAGCGGGACCTCGTCGAGGCCTTCGTGCACGAGGCGCGCACGCAGGCGCGCATGAACCACCCGGGGATCACGACGATCCACTACATCGGGCGGTTCCAGGACATGACCTACTTCGCCATGGAGATCGTCCCGGGCATGAACCTCGAGGCCCGCCTGAAACAGGGCCCAATCCCGTTCCGCGAGGTCGTCCGCATGGCGATCCAGGTCGTCCAGGCCCTCAAGGAGGCGAGCGACCGCGGCGTCATCCACCGCGACATCAAGCCCGGGAACATCATCTTGAGCCGCTCGGGCCGCGTGAAGGTCACCGACTTCGGCCTCTCGAAGACCGAGAAGGGCGGGCTCCAGATCACGGGGGGGCGGCACATCACGGGGACGCCCTACTACATCGCCCCCGAACAGGCTCGGGGCGAGACGACCGACTTCCGGACGGACATCTACTCCCTCGGGGCGACGCTGTACCACCTGGCCTACGGCAGGGCCCCCTTCGACGGCGAGAACTTCCTCGCCGTGATCTCGAGGCACCTGAGCGAGCCCGTGCGGTTCCCCGAGCACCCGCCCGCCGACGTCGCTCCCGGCTTCCCGGCGATCCTCGAGCGCATGATGGCGAAGCGGCCCGAGGACCGCTTCCAGAGCTACGAGGAGCTCGAAGAGGCGCTAATGGACGTGCGGCCCGAGGCGCAGGTGGTCGCGGCCGTGGGCCGGCGGGCCGTGGCGACGCTGCTCGACTACGCGGCGATCGCCCTCGTGGCCGGCTTCTTCTTCGGGGTCTTGAACATCCTCCTCGACACCAGGGACTCGGGGCAGATCTCGGCCCTCACCCACGGAGTCGCGGCGTGCCTCACCATCGGCGACCAGGTCTACCGCCGCGCGACGCTGGGGAAGCTCTTCGGGAAGCTGCGGATCGCTCGGCTCGACGGCCGCCCCGTCGAGCGCTGGCGCCTCCTCGCGCGGGGCGTCTTCCAGTTCTTCCCCTTGCTGGCCCTCTCGGCCTTCAGCCTGGGCTCCGCCCTGGGTCTCCTCGGGTTGCGCCGCAGCCTCATTCCAGCCGTCATCGCAGTGATGTTTGCCGTCTACCTCCTGGACCAGCTCTGGGCCCTCACGAACCGGAAGCGGAGGACCCTTCACGACCTCGTGCTCGGCACGTGGGTGCTGGAGAAGGCGTAGCGGGCTACGGCGTCCCGCCTCGCCGCCGGCCCGCGAGCTCCGCGAGGGTCCGGCAGACCTCCTCGAGCGGCGCCGCGTGGATCGGGAGCCGCGCCACCCACGCGTACCGCACGAACCCGCAGCGGTCGATGACGAAGCTCGCGGGCCGCGCCACGTTCCAGCGGGGGAGGGAGAACCGCTGGAGGACGCCGTAGCCTCGGGCGACGGCGCGCGTCTCGTCGAGGAGGAGGGTGAGGGGCAAGGGACGCTCCTCGAGGTAGCGGGCCGCGGCGGGGGGGCGCTCGCAGGCGACGACGAGGACCTTCGCACCGAGGTCCCGCAGGCGTTCGCGCGCCTCGGCCAGGGCCGCAAGCCTCCGGCGCGCGTCGGGGTCCCACGTCCCGCGGACGAACTCGAGGAGCAGGTTGCCCTCGACGAGGCAGCTCGTGAGGCGGACCTCGACGCCGTGCGGGGTGGCGAGGGTGAACTCGGGGGCCGAGCTTCCGACCTGGACCGTCGCCGAGGGCCGTGATGGGTTCGCGCGCATGGGCAGCATTATTGGACAGGACCGGAGCGCGGTTTCCAGCGCCTCCCTGCCCGCCGCCGGCCTTTACCGGAGCCCGAGGCCACCGAAACCGGCACTAACCTCCGTGCCGCGGCGGGGGAGCGCGCGAATCTCCCTCGGCACCTTGCGCGGGGCCCTTACAATAGGGGTCGTCCGGGGCGGTTCCCGGGGAGGACCAGGCCATGGAGCTGCGGCAGATCCAGATCTCGGATTCTCTCGAGGACATCGCCAGGATCGGCGCGGTGTTCCTCAAGCAGGTCTCGAACGGGGCCGTCTCGACGGCGCTCCGGAAGCGCCTCGAGACTCTGGCGGCGGAGCTGCGCCAGGCCGTCGGGGACAGGCCCGTCTCGGAGCTCGAGGGCGTCCGGCGGACCCGCCGGCTCTACCACCTCCTGGGGATCGACCCCACCAAGGACCGCCCCAGCTCGGAGAAGCTGCTCCGCCGGGTCCTCGCGAACCAGCCGCTCCCCAAGATCAACAAGCTCGTCGACGCCGTGAACCTCGCGAGCCTCTCCCTCCAGTGCCCCGTGGGCGTCTACGACTGGGACAAGGTCGCGCCGCCCGTCCTCGTGCGCATCGGGCGGCCGGAGGACTCCTCCGGCGGCCACGGGAAGCAGCGGATCGCGCTCGAGGGGAAGCTCGTCCTCGTCGACGGGGAGGGCCTCATCGGCACCCCGAGCCACGACTCGCAACGGGCCAGGATCTCCCTGGGGACGGTGCGCGCGCTGGTGGTGGCGTGGGCCTCCGCCGAGTGCCCGCGGAGCTACCTCGAGGGCGTGATCCAGGAAACGATTGCGCTCGCGAAGGAGTTCTGCGAAGCTCGAGTGGGCGAGTCGGGGATCCTGGGATAGCGATCACCAGGGCCCCCCGGTCTGCCGGTGACCTCGATGACCAGTGACGTGCCGACCTCGCGCATCGACGCGCTCGTCCGCCTCCTCGGGGACGAGGACCCCAAGATCCTGGGGGTCGCCTGGGACCACCTCGAGAGGATCGGCGAGCCGGCGCTCCCGCTCCTCGAGAGGGCGAAGCGGGAGTCCCCCGACGGGCGCGTGAGGGTGCAGTCGGAGCGGTTCCTCACCGAGTGGAGCCGCCGCGAGGTCTTCCGCCGCTGGGTGGATCTCTGCCGGGGACCCGAGGTGGGCCTCGAGGAGGGAGCCTTCCTCATCGCCGAGAGCGAGTACCCGGCCGCCGACCTGGCCCCGTACCGCCGCATGCTGGACGGGTACGCCGGCGTGCTGCGGCACCGGCTCGCCACGGCGCGGACCACCGAGGAGGCCGTGCGGAAGATCGCGGCGCTCCTCTTCCACGAGGTCGGGCTCAAGGGGAACGCCGAGGAGTACTCGAACCCCGACAACAGCTACCTGAACCGCGTCCTCGACTTGAAGAAGGGGATCCCCATCAGCCTGGCGGCGATCTTCATCCTGGTCGCGAGGAGGCTCTCGGTCCCGGTCCAGGGCGTCGGCATGCCCCAGCGCTTCCTCGTGAAGTTCCGTGGGCCGGCCCACGAGCTCTTCGTGGACCCCTTCGGGGGCGGGAGGCTCCTGACGGCGCGCGACTGCGCCGGCATCCTCGCCGAGGCCGAGGTCCCGTTCCGCGGGGAGCACCTGCGCGGGGTCTCGGACCGGGAGATCCTGACCCGCATGCTCGGGAACCTCTCCAGGATCTACCGCTCCATGAAGGACCGGAGGCGCCACGAGAGGGTGGCGGCGATGGCGAAGCTCCTGTCGTGAGGGGGCGTGGTTCAGATCAGGCTCCATTCGGGTAACAGGAAAGAGCTCAGCAGGGGCAGTTTGGTAGGGGCAGTATCGTGGGAATGAACGCGTGGTTCATAGCCGGGTGTAACC
>JACQVW010000398.1 GCA_016209535.1 Planctomycetota bacterium
CGAGCTCCTGGAGCGTCAGGCACCGCATGTGGATCCACGTCCCGAAGGGTGCCTCGGAGATCTCCAGGAGGACCGCGTTCGCCGCGAGGCGCCGCGTCATGGCGTCGCGGTCCGAGATGACCTCGAGGAGCCCCGGGATGGCGGCCTTGCCGATGCACTGGAGGCACCGCAGGAGCTCGAGCCTCTCGTATCCGGCGGGCAGGTCCTCGGGCTCGGTGCCTGGCCCGATCTGCGCCGGCCCCACGAAGAAGAAGTCCGGATTCTGGATCGTCCGGGTGTCGAGCAGCCTCCGCATCGCCCTCACGATAGGGCCCGCGGCCCGGACGCACCTCCGCCTCCCGAGCTCGCGGGCCGCGGCGGCGGCGACCTCGAGGTCCCCCGTCTCGAGGCGGTAGAGGTGCCAGGCCCCGGAGATCCTCTCCCGCCCCGCGACGAGCGCGGCGGCGAGGACGGCGAGGCTCAAGGCCCCCGTGGAGAACGCGACGAGCTTCGCCCGCGATGTCATGGGTGGAGAAACGCCGGAACAACGTACCCCTGCGGCGCCGCCCTCCGGTACGATACCCGCTCGCCCACGATCCCGGAAAGCGAGGCCTCCATGCGCACGAGCCGGTTCCTCACGACCCTGACGACGATCCTCCTGGTGCTCCGGCAAGCCCCCGCCGCCGAGGTGAAGCTCGGGAGCCACACCTTCACCCTCCCCGACGGCCTGGAGATCGAGCTCGCCGCCGGGCCGCCGCTGGTGGACCGGCCCATCGTCTGCGACTTCGACGAGCTCGGCCGGCTCTACGTCGCCGACTCGGCCGGGTCGAACGACAAGGTCGAGGTGCAGCTCGAGAAGCGGCCGCACCGGATCGTGCGCCTCGAGGACACGGACTCCGACGGCCGGTTCGACAGGAGCACCGTCTTCGCCGATAAGATGATGTTCCCCGAGGGCGTCCTCTGGCACGACGGCGCCGTCTACTGCGGCGCGCCGCCCTCGATCTGGAAGCTCGAGGACACCGATGGCGACGGCGTCGCGGACCGGCGCAGCGAGTGGCACCAGGGGAAGACCCTCACGGGCTGCGCGAACGACCTCCACGGGCCGTACCTCGGCCTCGACGGGTGGATCTACTGGGCCAAGGGGGCCTTCGCGAAGCAGGAGATCCCGCGCCACAAGAAGCCGCCGGCGAGCGACTCGGCGGCGCACCTCTTCCGCGCCCGGCCCGACGGCTCGGGCCGGGAGTCGTTCATGGCGGGCGGCATGGACAACCCCGTCGAGGTCGTCTTCACTCCCGAGGGCGAGCTCATCTTCACGACGACCTTCTTCGTCCACCCCGAGGCGGGCCGGCGCGACGCCCTCGTCCACGCGGTCTACGGAGGCGTCTACCCCAAGCCCCACGGGGTCCTCGACGGGATCCCGCGCACGGGCGACCTCCTGCCGTGCATCGCGCACCTGGGCCCCGCCGTGCCGAGCGGCCTGTGCCTCCTGGAGTCCGACGGGCTGGGCGATGGGCTCCGGGGGAGCCTCGTCTCGACCCAGTTCAACTACCACAAGGTCCAGCGCCACCGGCTCGAGCCGGCTGGCGCGACCTTCGCGACCCGGGACGAGGACCTCATCGCCTCGGAGGACCACGACTTCCACCCGACGGACGCGATCGAGGACGCCGACGGCTCCCTCCTCGTCCTCGACACGGGCGGCTGGTACAAGCTCTGCTGCCCCTCGAGCCAGATGGCGAAGCCCGAGGTCCTCGGGGCGGTTTACCGGATCCGCCGGAAGGGGACGCCCCGGGCCGCCGATGCCCGAGGGCTCGAGCTGGACTGGGCCGGCGCCGGGCCCGCGGAGCTCGCCCAGCTCGTCCGGCGGCTCGACGATCCGCGCCCCGCCGTGCGCAAGCGGGCCCTCGCCGAGCTCGCGAGGCGCGGCGAGGCGGCGGTGGCGGCACTCGCCGAGGCCGTGCGCTCGAGCCCGTCCTCCGATCGGCGCAGGAACGCCGCCTGGGCCCTCTCCCGCATCGGGTCCCCTGCCGCCCTCGCCGCCGCCCGCGCGGCCCTCTCCGATGCCGACGGCGGCGTGCGCACGGCCGCGGCGCAGGTCGCGGGCCTCCACCGCGACCCGGAGGCCCTCCCGCAGCTCCTCGAGGCCCTCCGGGCGGGCCCGCCGCACCTCCGGCGCGCCGCGGCCCAGGCCCTCGGGCGCCTGGGCGACTCGCGCGCCGTCCGGCCGATCCTCGAGGCGGCCTCGGAGCCCTGCGACCGCATGCTCGAGCACTCGCTGATCTACGCGCTGATCGAGATCGGGGACCGCGACGCGACGCGGGCCGGGCTCGCGGGCGCGAGCGCTCACGCGCGGCGCGCGGCCCTGATCGCCCTCGACCAGACCGAGTCCGGCGGCCTCGCGGCGAGCGACGTCGCGCCCCTCCTCGCCTCGAGCGAGCCGGTCCTGCGCGACGCCGCGGCCTGGGTCGCGGGGCACCACCCGGAGTGGGGCAAGGACCTCGCGGGCTACTTCCGCGAGCGGATCCACGCGTTCCGCGAGCGGATCCACGAGCCCGAAGCCCCCGCGACCGAGCGGGCCCGCCTCGTCGAGCAGCTCGCGGCCTTCGCCCGCGGCGCCGAGGTCCAGGAGCTCCTGGCCGCGGCGCTCCACGAGCCGGCGGCCCCGGCGGCCCGGCGCGTCCTCGTCCTCGAGGCCCTGGCCCGCGCGGGCCTCAAGGAGGCCCCGCCGTCCTGGTCGTCGGAGGTCGCCCGTTGCCTCGGAGACGGGGACGAGGGCGTCGTGCGGGCCGCCGTGGGGGTGCTCCGCGCCGTGCCCGCCGCGAAGGCCCACGGGCCCGAGATCACGGAGGCGCTCCTCCGCGTGGCCGGGGACTTGAGGAGGCCAGCGGACCTCCGCCTCGAGGCGCTCCGGGCCCTGCCGGCAGGGCTTACCCGCGTGGAGCCGGCGCTCTTCGCGTTCCTCCGGGAGTGCCTCGATCCGGACCGCGCGCCCCTCGAGCGCGCAGCGGCGGCCTCGGTTCTGGCGAGGGCCGCCCTCGACGACGAGCAGCTCCTCGGTCTCGCCGAGGTCCTGAGGGAGGCGGGCCCCATCGAGTTCCCGCAGCTCCTCGAGGCCTTCAAGCGGTCGTCGAGCGAGGCCGTCGGCTTGAGGCTGGTCGAGTCCTTGAAGGAGTCCAGGGGCCTCGCGAGCCTGCGGCCCGACAGCCTCAAGCAGCAGGTCGAGAAGTTCCCGGAGCCCGTCGCCCGGGCCGCCGAGGCGCTCGCCCCCCTCCTCAACGCCGACCTCGCGGCCCAGAGGGCCAAGCTCGAGGAGCTCGCCTCGCGGGTCGCGGAGGGAGACCCGGCCCGGGGCCGCGCGGTCTTCAACGGCCCCAAGGCCGCCTGCAACACCTGCCATACGATCGGGTACCTGGGGGGCCGCTCCGGGCCCGACATGACGAGGATCGGCTCCACGCGCTCCGAGCGCGACCTCCTCGAATCGATCCTCTACCCGAGCTCGAGCTTCGTGAGGAGCTACGAGCCCGTCGAGGTCGTGACCCGCGACGGCCGGGTCCTCGCCGGCGTGCTCAAGCAGGAGTCGGCCGTCGCGGTCCGCGTCGTGGTGAACGCTACCGAGGAGGTGCGGGTCGAGCTGGGCGATGTCCTCGAGATGCGGCCCGGCTCGGTCTCGATCATGCCCGAGGGCCTCGACGCCCAGCTCACGGCGGAGGAGCTGCTGGACGTGGTGGCGTTCTTGAGGTCGATGAAGTAGGGGCGGCGCTGCGCCCATGCCTCCCTCGCGGCTGCTCCAGGTCCTCGGGCTCTTCGACCTCGCCACGCTCGCGATGCACGGGCCTCGCGGGCTCGCCCAGGCGACGCGCTACTTCGCCGAGGCGGGGTCCTGGCCGCCCGTGGTCCTCGCCGCCGAGGCCCTGCGGGCCGCGCTCGTCCTGTCCCTCGCCGCGAGCGCGGCGGTCCTCCTCTCGGGCCGGCGCGGCGGCGCGCTCCTCTCCTGGGTCCAGCTCGGCCCGCGGCTCGCACTGGCGGCCCTGGGCGAGTCGCGCTTCCTCTCCTTCGCGCCCATCGGGCTCGTCGCGCCCCTCCTCCCGCCCGACGGGCGGTGGGCCTACGGACTCCTCGGCCTCCAGCTCCTCCTCGAGGTCCTGAGGCCGCCCGTCGCGACGTTCATCGCCTGGCGCCGCTCACGGCGCAGGCTCGAGCCACGCAGCGCCTGAGTCGGCGTCGCAGTCCCCGCCGCCCGGGAGGAGGAGCGGCACGATCCCGGGGTGCGTCCGCCGGGCGAGATCGAGCCCGGCCCCATCGCCGAGGACGAGGCGGATCGGGCCCGCGGCCCCCGCCCCGAGCGGCCCGAGCGCGAGGGCCCACGCGACGAAGCCGAAGGTGAGGCGCGCGTTGATTTCCCCCAGCGGCTGGAAACGGACCGCACCCGACGCGTCCCGGTAGCGCCAAGCGTCGATGCCGAAGGGCCCGCGGTAGCCGAGGTCCCGGAGCCGCGCGGCCGCCTCGCCCGCCGCGCGCTCGAGGAGGGCTCGCTCCTCCGCCCCGAGGAGGGCGCCGCGCAGGACGGCCACCAGGATCCCCCGGAAGACGCCGCCCGGGTCCACGTCCAGGCCGTGGGGCGGGAGGAATCTCGAGCTGGCCTCCGCGACGATCCCGCAGAGCCCGTAGTCCGCGAGGCGCTCCATCCAGGGCTCGAAGTGCAGCTCGCCGAAGAGCTCGAGGAGACGCGCGGCCCGCGCCCGCGGAGGGCCCTCGAGCCTGCGGCCCGCGCCGCGCAGGCGCGAGCGCCCCGCGGCCGAGTACGGCGCCTTGAGGACCCACCGCTCGCCGGGCGCAGCCGAGGCGCCGCCCGAGGCGAGGTGTTCGTCCAGCACGGCCACGGAGCGAAGACTGCGTGCCCCCGGCAGCGCCGTGCCGAGCGAGGTCCCCACCTCGAGGGCCAGGCCCCGGTGGTTCGCCCGCAGGACCGCGTCGTGCGGGGGGGCCGGCAGGGCCCACGGGCCGGGTGCGAGGAAGACCTCCGCCGCCGTCGGAGGGGCGTGCCACAGGGCTCCCCCGCACCAGCGCAGCGTGCTCGAGGCCTCGGGCAAGCGCTCCAGGGGCCCGCTCTCGAGGACCGGGAGCGGCAGGCCCGGCGCGGGCGCCATGCGGCGCGGGTCGACGGGCGCGGGGGTCCAGAGCCGGTCGCCCTCCTCGCAGAAGGCGCGGAGCAGCGTGGCGAAGGCCGAGACGGAACGCAGGACCCTCGCCGGCAGCCCGAAGCGGGGGTCGCGAGGCGACGGCGCGGGCTCGCCGCGCTCGCGCCGCCGGCGCGCCGCCTCGCGCGCGAGCTCGCACTCGGCGTCGAGGTTCGCGACGAGGCGGCGGAAGGGCTTCCTGGCCGCGGTCACCCGCGGGCGCCTCCCGGGGTCCCCTCGTCGCGGCTCGAGCGCTCGAGGCGGTCGATGAACTCGGCGTCCAGGCCGGCCGCCGCGCGCGCCTCGCGCCGGAAGGTCCTGCCCCGCGCCAGGGCGGCGCGCAGGGGCCAGGTCACGTTGGCGCAGTAGGCGTCCCAGAGGCTCTGCCCCGGCTCCTTCCACCTCCGGAGCCACCGGGCGCCGAAGCGCACGTGGCGGACCTCGTCCGCCCCCACCTTCTCCAGGACCGCCGCCGTCTTCCGGTCGCCGGCGCGCCGCGCCGCCTCGGCGTACTCGGCCGCGTGGTCGAGGTTCGCGTTCTCGAAGGTGAGGCCCATGGCGCACACGAACCGCACGGGCGTGTCAATCGTCCCGACCTTGCTCCAGAAGTACCCCGTCACGCGGAGCTCGCCGAAGCGCACGCCGAGGTCTTCGGCTCGCGCGGCGTACATGCGCGTGTGGCGCTGCTCGTCGCCCA
>JACQVW010000399.1 GCA_016209535.1 Planctomycetota bacterium
CGCTTCGTCCAGCTCTTCCACGAGGCCTGGGACCAGCACGGGAACCTGGTGGCGGAGCTGAAGCAGAACTGCCGCGACACAGACCGGGCCTCGGCGGCCCTCGTGAGGGACCTGAAGCGCCGCGGCCTCCTCGACGACACGATCGTCCTCTGGGGCGGCGAGTTCGGCCGCACGCCCATGGTCCAGGGCGGGAACGACGGCCGCGACCACCACCCCAACGCCTTCACGATGTGGCTCTCGGGCGGCGGGATCCGCCCGGGGATCACCCTCGGAGAGACCGACGAGCTGGGCTTCAACGTGGTCCGGGACCGGGTCCACGTCCACGACCTGCACGCGACGCTCCTCCACCTCCTCGGGTTCGACCACAGGAGGCTCACGTTCCGCTCCCAGGGCCGCGACTTCCGGCTCACGGACGTCCACGGGAGCCTCGTCGAGAAGCTCCTCGCCTGACTCGCCCGAGCGGAGCCCCACGCCCCACGACCCGCCGAGAGCACCCATGATCGACTTCACCCCGGAGGACAGGACGGGCCGCCGCGTGCTCTTCACCCCCGGCCCCCTCACCACGACCCGGACCGTGAAGGAGGCCATGCTCGCGGACATCGGCTCCTGGGACTCGGACTGCGTCCGGCTCGTCGCCGAGATCCGCGAGGCCCTGGTCCAGCTCGCCGGGGGCGGCCGCGACCACACCTGCACCCCCATCCAGGGGAGCGGGAGCTACGCCGTGGAGGCGATCCTGGGCTCCGCGGTGCCGCGGGGCGGGAAGCTCCTGATCCTCTCGAACGGAGCCTACGGCCGCCGGGCGCAGCTCTCCGCCCAGGCCCTCGGGATCGAGCACGCGGTCCTCGAGGACCCCGAGGATGTGCCCCACGATCCTGCGCGGGTCGGCGAGGCGCTCGATCGCGACCCGAAGGTCACGCACGTCTTTTGCGTGCACTGCGAGACGACCTCGGGGGTGCTCAACCCCCTGCGCGAGGTGGGGCTCGAGGTCGAGCGGCGCGGGCGGCGCTTCCTGGCCGACGCCATCTCGAGCTTCGGTGCCTACCCCGCGGGCCCCGGCCAGCCCATCGACCTCGGCGCGGGCCCCGTCGACCACATGGCGGTCTCGGCCAACAAGTGCATCGAGGGGGTCCCGGGCTTCGCCATCGTGATCTCGCGGCGCGACGCCATGGAGCGGACCGCCGGGAACGCCCGGAGCCTGTGCCTCGACCTCCACGGCCAGTGGAGCCATTTCGAGAAGACCGGCCAGTTCCGCTACACGCCGCCCACGCACGTGCTCCTCGCCTTCCGCCAGGCCCTACGTGAGCTCGCCGACGAGGGCGGCATCCCGGCCCGGGCGCGGCGCTACGCGGAGAGCCACCGCGCGCTGGTGGAGGGCATGCGCCGCCTCGGCTTCAGGGCCTACGTTCCGCCCGAGCGCCAGAGCCACGTCATCACGACCTTCCACTTCCCGGGGCAGGACTTCGACTTCAAGGGGTTCTACGGCGCCCTCCACGCGAAGGGGTTCATCATCTACCCGGGCAAGCTGACGGCGGTCCCCACCTTTCGCATCGCCACCATCGGGAGCATCGCCCGGGAGGAGGTCGAGGCCCTGCTCCGGGCGATCGAGGAGACGGGGATGGCTCCAGGGGCGCCGCGGCCGTGACCCGCGGTCTCGACCCGCGGCCTTGACCGCCCTTGACCGCCGCCGGGGCCCGGCATAGCATCCACTCCGCCTTCTCCTCGAATCGCGGTCCAAGGAGGTTCCCATGGAGGCTCGCGGCGTTCGGGCGGTGTGCGGTGCGGCGGTTCTGGCGCTCTTGGCAATCTCGGCGCTCACGTTCGGCGCGGGCGCCCTGGACGCCGCCGACTGCAACGGGAACGGGGTCGAGGACGCCCTCGACATCCAGGGCAAGATCGACTTCGCGGCGGGGGCGCCCGTGCCCACGGACTCCGGGGTGCGGGCCCTCGCCGCGGCGGACATGGACGGCGACGGGGACATCGATCTCACCGCCGGTGTCACGGAGAAGACGGCCGTGGCCGCGGGCCTCCAGCTCCTCAAGAACGACGGCGCCGGGGCCTTCGCGGCCGTGGGCAGGCTGGACCTGGAGGGGATCCCGGGGAACGTCGCCGCCGCGGACCTGGACTCGGACGGCGACCGGGACCTCGCGGTCGCACTGAACTTCCGCGACCCGCTCGTCTTCCTCAACGTGGGGGACGGCAGCTTCGAGGCTCCTTTCGGCCTGTCGAGCCTGTGGGCCCAGGGCACCGTGATGGCCCGGCTCCTCGCCGCCGACCTGGACGGGGATGAGGACCTCGAGATTGCCGTGCTCACGGCGAGGGGCCTGCAGACGTTCCTGAACGACGGGGACGCGCGGTTCGACTTCACCACGTTCGCCAATACGGGAAGCAATGGAACGCCCGTCTCGCTCGCCGCGGCCGACCTCGACGGGGACGGCGACCTCGACCTCGCCGCGGGCCAGGGGGGGACGCCCGCGATCTTGCTCCTCAACCGGGGAGACGCGGTCTTCGCGCCCGCCCCCCCGGCC
>JACQVW010000400.1 GCA_016209535.1 Planctomycetota bacterium
AGGGGCCCCTCGACCAGCGCCACCGAGCGCTCGATGATGTTCTGGAGCTCGCGCACGTTGCCCGGCCACGGGTGAGAGAGCAGAAGGTTCCGTGCGCCGGCAGAGAGCTTCTTGTCCACGTAGCCGGGCTGCTCGGTATCCTCCCGGTTCACTTGAGCGAGAAGGTGATCGATGAGGAGCCCCAGATCCTCGGGCCGCTCCCGCAGCGCTGGCAGCCGGAGAACAGCCACGGCGAGACGGTGGAAGAGATCCTCACGGAACGAACCGGCCGCCACCTCCGCAGGGAGCGACCGGTTCGTGGCAGCGATGACACGCACATCGATCTTCTGTGGACGAGAGGACCCCACGGGGAGGACCTCCATCTCCTGCAAGCTGCGGAGGAGCTTCACCTGCGCGGGCTTCGGAAGCTCCCCCACCTCGTCCAGAAAGAGGGTCCCGCCGTCGGCCTCGAGGAAATGGCCCTTTCGCCGAGCCACCGCCCCCGTGAAGGCTCCCTTCTCGTGGCCGAATAGCTCCGACTCGATCAGATCCGGTGCAATCGCCCCGCAGTTGAGCGCGACGAAGGGTCGCTCCCGGCGTGGGCTGGCCTGATGGATGGCGCGGGCCAGGAGTTCCTTGCCCGTTCCCGTCTCGCCCTCGATCAGGACGGGGACGGAGCGCGGCGCGATCCGTCGGGCCCGCAGGACGATCCGCTTCATGGCCCGCCCCCGGTGGACGATCTCGGCGAACTCGGGCGCCTCGGGCGACAGGCCCGCGCTCAGGCGCTCGTGCTCCCGGTCCGGCTGGCGAAGCAGATCCGGCAGGAAGTCCGCGGAGATGTCGAAGGGGACGGAAGCCGTCCGAACTCCGTGCTGGCGGGAGGACTCGATCAACTCCGCCGGGAAGCGAGTCTTCGCGAGGATGATCCACACGGCGGCCATCGCCGGCGTGCCGGGGCTCAGGTGGAAGGTGAACTGCACACCTTTGGGATGCCTTTCAACGACCCGATCGAGCACCCCGACGGCAGCCACGTAAATCTCGCCGAACTCCGTCGGGCCCGACAACTTTCGATGCTCGACCTTGATGGGGCTGGGACTGTGCGTCGTGAGCCACTTCACGTACGGGTCCACCTCCGTCTTCGCGTAGTTGGAGAGCAGGACGACCTCGTCGAAGCTCCTTGCACCCACCGCTTGCGCAACCGGACCAAGGCCGACAGCGCTTTCTTCGGTGCGCGCGCGAAGATCAGTAGACCCGACCCAAGCTAGAAGTACCTTCGAGCGGCCCATGGGGCGCTAAGGTACAAGAAGCCTTGTGTTCGCGCAAGAGTCGTTCTCCTCCCGGGGCGAGGTGCAACGCCCGGGCCCGACGTCGCCAAGGCTGAGCTCGAGCAGATCGCACGGCCGGAGCCAGCTAACTTGGGTGATCACGGCGAGCTCCTCGAGAAGGTACGTTCCCGCCTTGGGCCCCAGCAAGGCGGCGAGGGGGAGGCGGGCAAGGGCGCCGTCCGCCGCCGCGCGCCCCCACTCCGGTGTCCGGCCGGCGGAGGGACGCGGAGGACCGCCTGCATGCGCGCCATCCGCCCTCCAGCGGTTACAGTTCTGTCCATGCGCTCCCTTCCCCGGCCCCCGTCGCTCCAGGTCCTCGCGGCCGCAGCCCTCGCCTGGGCCGGGGCGGCGTGGGGCCCCGCGTGGGGCCTCGCGGGCCGGGCGCACGGTGAGGAGGCGGGGCAGGAGGCGCCGCGCGGCCCGCGGATCCGCTCGATCCGCTTCGAGGGGCTTCGGCACGCCGCCGAGGCGGCGCTCCTCGAGGCCGCGGGCTTCCGCCCCGGCGATCCCTGGCCCGAGGGCTCCGAGGTCGAGATCGTCCGGCGCCTCGCGCGCTGGCCATACCTCGCGTCGGTGCGGCCGCCGCGGGTGAGCGCCGCGCCCGGCGGGGCCGTGGACGTCGTGGTTCCTGTGACGGAGCACGTCCTCACGGGCGAGGTCCGCTTCGAAGGCAACGAGGCGCTCCGGGCGCAGGCTCTCCTCGATGCCTGCGGGCTGCGGCGGGGCGAGCCCCTGCTCGAGGGGGCCGTCGATGAGGCGGCCGAGGCGGCCCTCGACCTCTACCACAAGGACGGCTTCCTCCTCGCGTCGGTCGAGCCGGAGTCCGCGCCGGGCCCCGGCGGCCGCGGGGATGTCACCTTCCGGATCTCCGAGGGGCGCCGCGCCTACGTGACCGGCGTGCGGCTCGAGGGGGCCCGCGAGGTCCCCGAGGGCGAGGTCCTGAGCCAGCTCCAGCTCCAGCCTCGCCGCCTCTTCGGCCTCATCGCGCGCGGCTACTACGTGCCCTCGGCGATCGAGGCCGACCTCGACCACCTGCGCGCCTACTACCGCTCGATCGGCTACCTCGCCGTCGAGGCGGGTCTCGCCGCCGTGGACATCGACGAGGCCAGGAGGTCCGTCCGGGTCACGCTGCGGGTGCGCGAAGGCCCCCGGCACCGGGTCGACGGCGTCCGCATCGAGGGTCACGGGCTCTTCCCGACGCGGCTCCTCGAGCGGCAGGCCGGGGTCGCCACGGGAGTCCCCTTCTCCTTCGAGGCCGTGGCGGACGGGCTCCGGCGGCTCGTCCGCTGGTACGAGGAGCACGCCGACATCGCCCCGAAGATCGAGGCGCGCCTCGAGTACGGCGAGCCCGGCTCCGTGACCATCGTCTACGAGGTCCTCGAGGAGGAGCACTACCTCGTGGGGCAAGTGCGGGTCGAGGGCAACCGCCGCACCCGCGACCGCGTGGTGCGCCGCGACCTGCGGCTCGCGCCCGGCGAGCACTTCACGCGCCTCGGGGTGGAGCGGAGCGTGGCGGCCCTCGAGAAGCGGGGGCTCTACGAGGGCGTCACGATCACGGACTCGGCCGGGGAGGGGCCGCGCGCGCGCGACGTGACGGTGGCCGTGGCGGAGAAGGAGCGCTGGGGACTCTTCGAGGCCGGGGGCGGGGCATCGACCGGGGCAGGGGAGGTCGGCTACTTCAGCCTCCACCATTCCAACTTCGACCTCTTCCGGCTCCCGAGGCGCTGGGACGACTGGCGCGGGGCCTTCACGGGCGGCGGCCAGCAGCTCGAGATCCAGCTCGTCCCCGGCACGAGGGAGTCGGAGTACAGGCTCCGGTTCGTCGAGCCTTACCTCTTCCGGAGCGACCTGGCCCTCACCCTCATGGGGGGACCGAGCATCTACGAGCGGAGGACCTACGAGGAGGCGCGCCTGCAGGGGCTCGCCGGCCTCCGGAAGTCCTTCGATGAGGACCACCGCTTCTCGCTCGGCGCCGCCTGGGTGGCCGACGAGGTGAGGCTCCGGGGCCTCGAGACGGAAGCGCCCGCCGACGCGCTGGACTTCGAGGGCCGCACGCTCTTGAGCTACCCGCAGCTCGAGCTCCGCTACGACGACCACGACGTGAGCTTCTTCTCGGGTCCCGAAGGCGTCCTCGCCTCGGTGCACGTGGACCTGCCCGACGACGCCGTGGGCTCCGAGGTCGACTTCACGCGCGCCGTCCTCTCGGCGGACGGCTCGCTCCGTCTCTTCGACCGGCGACCCGACTACCAGCACACGCTGCACGTGGGCCTCCACGCCGTCTGGATGGACGGCCCTGGCGACGTGCCGCTCTTCGAGCGCCTGTACCTTGGGGGCCCCCACACGTTCCCCGGCTTCGAGTACCGGCGGGTCGGGCCCCGCGACGGGAAGACGCCCGTGGGCGGCGAGGCGGGGCTCTACGGCCTCGTCGAGTACTCGCTCCCCTTCTTCTTCCGGGAGGTCCGCGCCGTGGGGCTCTTCGCCTGGGGCGACCTGGAGCCCTCGATCCGCGACATCGCGATCGACCGCTTCCGCACGGCCGCCGGCGGCGGCCTCCAGGTCCGGCTCAAGGTCGGCCCCCAGGGGCTCCCGGTGAACCTCTACTGGATGCAGGCCCTCTCGAGCGAGGAGGGCGACGAGGAGCAGGTCTTCTCGTTCTCGCTGAGGATCGGGTTCTGAGCGGTTGACTCGTGAGGCTCCCCCTGGCGACATCCTCGGAATCCACAGCCGGAGGAGATCCTCAAGCCTGCCGCCCTTCTCGTCCTGACCGCGCTCTCCGCGCCGGCGCAGGAGAAGGCCAAGCCGCGCCACCCTCTCGAGTACCCGCCGACCCTGTCCGGCGGCCAGCAGGTCGCGACGGACCGGACGGACGACTTCCTCAAGGCCTCCGCGAGCCTCCGCGAGGGCGTGGAGATCGCCAGGACGCCTTGTCCGCGTCCTCCGTCTGGTTCAAGATCGCGAAGAGCCGGAAGTAGTCCTCCTGGCGGATGGGGTCGTACTTGTGGTTTTCGCCGCCAAGATCGGCCGGACGTGGCGGTTGAAGTCGACCGCGCCGCCGGTGGGGCGACTGTCCGCGGCTCCGGCGAGCGCTGCACGTGGGTCCGCGCCGGGCGCGAGCGGGCCGGGCCTTCCCCGTCTCGTATTCAAAGACGAAGACCGCCTGCTCGCCGTGGCGGTTCTCGAAATGGCCGTGGCAAGCCGCTCGTCGTCGCCCTTGACCAGGCACGGCGTGCCGCATTGGGGCGTGTGGTGGTTCGAGACGGTGAAGAGCGGCTTCGGCGTCGACCTGGAATCCATGGGTTTCCCCTTTCCCGGAGCCCATGATTCGACTCTTCCCGGAGAAGTCTAGGGGGAGTAGACGGACCTTCACAGGGTCAGTTGAGAGCGCGAAGGGATTGAAGGCCGATTGCGGAATCGGTACGCTTCCATCATGAGAAAGAAGTTCGTTGGTCGTTACCTCGTTGTCGACCCCAAAGTCTGCCATGGGAAGCTGACGTTCACGGGGACTCGCGTTCCTGTTGAAACGGTGCTGCACTGGCTATCCAAGGGAAAAACCCTGGCGGCCATTCTTGCCGCATGGCCGCAGATCCCGCGGGAGGCGATTGAGGAGGCGACGCAATTTGCCGCAGCCGCTCTGGTTCAGCAGCACGAGGTTGGAGCCGCCTCAGGTCGGTGAGCCTGATCATCCTCGATGACCAATTGGCCTTCCCGGAAGTCCAGGTCCCTATCCTGAAGTGGTTCTCCGTGACGGAGCTACGGGAATTGGATCCGGCTCGGCAGATCCTCGACGATCGCGTTCCAGAATTGCTCCTGCGTTTGAAGCAGCCCACGTTCGTCACCATCGACCAAGGTTTTTGGGAACGCCGCCTCTGCAACCTGGGATACTGCATCCTCATGTTCGCGCTGCGGGACGACCAGCAGGTGCTGCTCCCCGGGCTCCTACGCAAGGTGATGGCGAAGGCTGAATTCCTGACCCGAGGGCGACGAATGGGAGCCGTTGCCCGCATCAGTTCAAGCCGAATCGAACGCTGGCGGTTGGGATCGAGAAAGCTCGAGCTCATTCCCTGGACGATGTGAGTGGAAGACCGAACATTTTCCGCAACGACGGCCGCGGGAAGCTCACGGACGTCTCGGAGTCCTCGGGCGCCTCGCCGGAGGGGCTCAAGGGGCGCAGCGTCGCCGCGCTGGACTACGACGGCGACGGTCTCCTCGACCTCGCCGTGGGCGAAGACCATGCCTACGGGGCGCGGAAGCGCTCGCGACTCTTCCGGAACAAGGGGGGCCTGGCGTTCGGGGACGTCACGGAGGCGGCGGGGCTCCCCAGCACCCTGTGCGGCCTGGGGGTGGCCGCGGGGGACGTGAACGACGACGGCTGGCCGGACCTCTTCTTTGCAGGCCATGAGTCCACGAACGTCCTCTTCCTCAACGAACGCGGCAAGCTCCGCCGGTGGGCCTCGGGCCAGGAGCTCTTCGCCTGGACTTTCGAGACCGGCGACGACGCCGCCTGCGGCGTGGCCTTCGGCGACGTGAACCGCGACGGCCTCCTCGACCTCGTCGTGGGCCACCACTACAAGCGGCCGTGGCTCAAGCCCGTTCCGGTCCGCGGCGTGCGCGACGGCGACGTTGCTTCCGCTTCTGAGAGCCGCCCCGCCCGCGGCTCATACGAGCAAGGCCCGCACCTCCTCCTGGTGCGGCGGGCCCGTGACCTCGGCGTCGGAGCCCGTGTGGTAGACGTTGACCTCGCTCCGGATGCCGAAGCGGCCCGGGAGGTAGATCCCGGGCTCCACGCTGAAGAGCGTGCGGGGGAGGAGGGCGCGCGTGTCGTGGGTCTCGAGGTCGTCGAGGTTGGCGCCGTTCCCGTGCGTCTCCTCGTGGATCGAGTGGCCGGTCCGGTGGATGAAGCGATCGCCGAACCCGGCCCTCTCGATCACCTGCCGCGCCGCGCGGTCGAGCTGGAACCCCGCCACCCGCTCCCCGGCCCGGAAGGCCTGCCGCGCCCGCGCCACGGCCGCTTCCCGCGCATCGCGGACCACGCGGAAAACCCGGACGATCTCGTCCGGCACGCGATCGCCCACGAAAGCGGTCCAGGTGATGTCGGCATAGATCGCGCCCCGGTCCTTCTCCTTCGCCCAGACGTCCACGAGGAGGAGGTCGCCTCGCCGGACGGGGGCCGAGCCCGTGGCCGGCACCTCGAAGTGGGGGTTCGCCGCGTTCGCGTTCACGGCGACGATCGGCGAGTGGTCGTGGACGAGCCCGTGCTCGGCGAGGCGCCGTTCGAGGAGCTCGAGCACGCCGCGCTCGCTCGAGGCCCGCCCGTCGCGCACGTCGGCGGCGACCTTCCCGAAGACCTCGTCGACGAGGGACCGCAAGACCCCCGCCGCTCGCCGGTGCGACTCGAGCTGCCACGGCGAGAGCGTCGCGTCGAAGAGCTGGACCAGGTCCGCGCTCGAGACGACCTCGGCGCCCAGCGAGCGCACGAGCTCCACGGTCCCCGCGTCGACGCGCGAGACGTAGGGCACCTCGTTCCGCGGCGAGTACTGCATGGCGACGCGGCGCGCGCCCGCGAGGGCCGCCGCGAGCCCATCGCGCAGGCTCTGCCAGGAGAGGTAGACGGTCTTCGAGCCGGGCAAGGGATCGAGCATGCCCGGCTCGATCGCGTGGACGAGCCTGCGCGGCTCGCCGTGCGCCGGGACCAGGTAGAACCACCGCCGCGTGCCGGCGCGCGCCGGGTCGAGGCCGAGCACCCTCCGCGCGATGGGGTCCAGGCCGCGGAAGTCGTAGAAGAGCCACCCGTCGAGCCCCGCCTCGCGGAGGGCCGCCTGGACCGCGTCGAGGGAGAAGGCGTGTCGCGCGTCGTTCATGGTCCGGTAGGCTAAACGAGCGCGGGCGCGCTGGCAACGCGGGAGAGGAAGCGCGGGAGAGGAACGAGGAGGGGAAGCTACGCCCCCGGCCCGGGCTCCGGGAACGGCGCCGGGATCGCGGGGCCGCCGCGGAAGAGGTAGTCGAGGAGGTAGACGGCGTCCGAGAGGTCGAGGCCTCCGTCGCCGTTGGAGTCCACCGCCTCGAGGACCTCGGGCTCCTCGCCTCCGACGAAGAGGTAGCCCAGGACGGCGATGGCGTCCGAGATGTCGACCACGCCGTCGCCGTTCACCTCGCCGCGCACGAACCACGCCTCCGCCGCGAGCTCGGCGACCTCGTTGACCCCGTTGAAATCGGAGTACCACACGAGGACGGAGCCTCCCCGAGGCCCGGCGCCGGGCGCGAAAGGCCTCGAGCCCTCCCGCAGCGCGAGGAAGGTGGGCGAGACGATCCCCGTCTCGGAGGGCTCGAAGAGGGCGAGGGGCGAGACGGCGAAGTCTTCCCCCGGGTCGACGCGGTACAGGCCGCCCGTGCCCGTCGCGAAGCCCAGGTCGGTGAAGTAGAGCTGTCCCGCGGCCCACCGGAGGCCGTAGAAGCTCCCGACGTCCGCCAGGACCACGAGCCCGTCGGCCTCGACGAGGGGGTCGCCCGAGAGCGCCGCCTCGACCTGCCCCCTCGCGAAGAGGATCAGCGACTGCGGGCCCGCCTTCGCGGTGCCGTAGTAAAGGTCCCCCTCGCGGTCGAAGGCCAGGGGCCCCGAGTAGCCCTCGAGGTCGATGACCACCTCGCGACTCTCGGCGGCCGGGTCCGCGTCGAGGAGGCGGATCGAGTTCCAGCGCGCGAGCCCCGGCGCCGAGACGAAGCCGCGGCCCTCGGGGTCGAAGGCGAGGTCGAAGTTGAAGCGGATGGAGTCGACGAGGACCGGCGCGCCGCCCCCGAGGGGCACGGAGTAGACGCCGCCCTGCGAGCTCTCTCCGAAGACCAAGGCATCCCCGGCCGGCGAGGGCACGATGAACGACCCGAAAACCGGCGGATCGAACGTCGCGAGCACCCGGGCGGCCTCGGAGCCCCCATCGTGGACCTTGATCTGCCCCGAGCCGGACTCGTAGGTCACGATCCGGCCGTCCGGAGCGTACGCGAGCCCGCCGGAGGTGGCGGTGGACGGGAAGGGGATGCGCCGCGCGGCGATGAGGCCCGGAGCGGGCCTCAGGGTGTCTCCGGCCGCGCCCGGAAAGGGCGCGACGATGCCGGCGAGGACGACGATGGCCGCGCGAGAGCGGCGGAGACCACGACGAGCGACTGGAGCCGCGAGCGAGGCGAGCGATGACAGTGACACGAGTCCCTCCTTCACCGAAAAGGGGTCGCTTCCCTCCGGGGAAGGGGGCGGCCAGGAGCCGGCGGCCGCGCCCGCGGAAAATCCAGGAGCAGCCTTCCGTCCTCGAGCCTCCACCCCCGGAGGCGGATACGGAACACTTCAGGCAGGTCTCCTGGCTTCCGGATCGTCCCGCGGCCTCACGGTCTTCCCAGCGCGCCGACCCGCGCGGCCGCCGCGCCCCGAGAGCTCCTCCCGGGACGAGGGTGGCCGCCGATCCAGCGCACCAGTGACCACGGCCTCTCGCGAGGCCGTCCTGGCGTTCGCCAAGGGCGAGGTCGCGGTCCCCGGTCACAGTGGCGGGGCCCGCGCCGGTCTTTCACCGGCTTCCCTCTTGCGGCCTGCCGAGCCCTCGCGGGCCACGGCAGACGCCTGAAACGACAGTGGGGACTTTATCGAAAGCGCGGCGCGCCGTCAAGGTAGAATGCTCGACGCCATGCTCGAGCACCTCGCGATCCCCACCGCCACTGGCTCCGCGCTCGCCATCACCCTCGCCATCGCCAGGGCCGCCCTGGGCGAGGACGTCCGCCTCGAGGCGCCGCGCGAGGTCCTGCGCTTCGACCCCGCCGAGCTCCGCATCGAGGTCGCCGGGCCGGAGGCGAAGAACCCGTTCACCGAGGTCTCCGTCACGGGCGACTTCGCCCTCGAGGGCAAGGATGGCCCGCCGGTGCACGTCGAGGGCTTCTGCGACTCGCGGGACGGCGCGCTGCACCTCCTCCGCTTCTCGCCCGGCGAGGCGGGGGAGCACTCGTACACGGTCCGGTACAAGAGCCCGGCCGCCGAGCGGACCTTCGCGGGCCGCCTCACGGTGCGCGACGGTGGGCTCCCGGGCCCGGTGATCGCCGATCCCCTTCACCCGCGCAAGCTCGTCCACGCCGGCACGCGGAAGCCCTTCTTCCACCTCGGCTACACGGCCTACCACCTCCTGGACCCGTCGAACAGCGACTCGGACATCGAGGGCACCATCGCCTACTGCGCCGAGCGCGGCTTCAACAAGGTCCGCTTCCTCCTCACGGGCTACCCCCGGGACCCTCCGGAGGCGAAGCCGAGGGCTCGCCGTGTGGACGACGGCGAGCTCGGCGTCGCGGACCTCACCCTCCTCCCGAACTACGGCGCCCGGGCGGGCCAGGTGAACCCGCTCCCGGCCTGGGAGGGGAAGCCGCACGCGTACGACTTCGAGCGGTTCGCGGTCGAGCACTGGCGGCGCGCCGAGCGGGTCGTGAAGGCCCTCCGCCGGCGCGGGATCGTGGCGACCTTGATCGTCACCATCGAGAAGCAGGACCTGCCGAAGGAGTACGGGGCGTCGACCCCCGCCGAGCGCCTCCTCTACCGCTACGCGGTAGCGCGCTTCGCCGCCTTCGACAACGTCTGGTGGGACCTCGGGAACGAGCACAACGAGTACCGCGACCGGCGCTGGGGGGACGCGATGGGTGCGTTCGTCCTGGAGCGCGACCCCTACCGCAGGCTCGCCTCGGCCCACGGCTACGACGAGCTCCTCTATCCGCGCTCCGAGTGGGCGAGCTACGCGATCGTGCAGCACTACGGCGACCCGAAGGCGCTGCGCGACTGGGTGCTCGTGCACCGCGAGGTGCCGAAGCCGTTCATCAACGAGGAGTACGGCTACGAGGGCCAGGGGCGGTTCAAGCCGGGGTCGAGGAGCGGCCACGGCATGCCCCGCGACGAGGTCCGGCGCTCCCACTGGGCCATCGCCTTCGGCGGGGGCTACGCGACCTACGGCGACTCCGTGGGCGGCGCGTGGTACTACGAGGGGACGCCCGGCCCGGGGCTCGCGGCGGGCCAGCTCAAGCACCTGCGCGCGCTCTTCGAGGAGCTGCCCTTCAACGACATGGAGCCGGCCGACGAGATGCTGAAGGGCCCCGCCCTCGCCTTCGCGCTGGCCGGCGGCGGGCGCATCGCCGTCTACCTGCCGCAGGGAGGCGAGGTGACGGTCGAGCCAGCGAAAGGGACGCTGCGCGAGGCGCGCTGGATCGACCCGCGCACGGGCGAGCGCAAGGACGCCGCGCCGGCGGCCGCCGCGGGATGCGCGTCGACGTTCCGCGCCCCGAGCGCGGAGGACTGGGCGCTGGCTGCGTCGCTGGCCGCTGCGCCCTAGAGCCTCTCGCGGCTCCGGATTGCCGGAATTGCGGTAGACTGTCCGGGCCATGGACGAGACCGAGACGCAGCCCGCGACCCGGCGCACCGCCTTCCCCCGCGAGGGGACGGCCGCCGCCGAGGTCGAGGAGGCGGCGCGGATCGCCGGCGCGAGCCTCCCCGGGCGGCGCGGCGAGCTCGCCGCGGCCCTGGCGCGCCTCCTCCTCGCCCGCGCGCCGCCGGCTTACTTCGCACGCGTCTCGCCCGCCGACGCCGCGGCCACGTCCGCGAGCCTCACGGAGCTCATCGAGGAGCCCACCGAGGGCTTCCGCGTCCGGATCCGGGCCTACGCGCCCGCGAAGAGGGGCGCGGGCCGCCGGAAGCGCGTGGCCCTCGAGACCGCGGGGCGCGACCAGCCCTTCATCCTCGACAGCCTCCTCGAGCTCCTCCGCGTGCGCGGGCACCGTCCCGTCGAGGTCCTCCACCCCATAGCCGCCGTCGAGCGCGGCCCATCGGGGGAGGTCGCGGGCCTGGGGCCTCCGCGCGCCGACGCCCAGCTCCTCTCGGTGGTCCACATCGAGCTCCCCGGCGGCATCGCCGCGCGGGAGCTCGAGGCGATCGAGGCCGAGGCGGCCGACGTCCTCGGGGAGGCGAAGCTCGTCGTCCAGGACTTCGAGCCCATGCTCGAGAAGCTGCGCGAGGTGGAGGCGCGCCTCCTGGAGGAGCTCGAGACCACGGCGGACCGCTCGCGGCGCGAGGAGATCAAGGAGACGGCGGCCTTCCTCGACTGGCTCCACCGGGCGAACTTCGTCTTCCTCGGCTACCGGGCCTACGACGTGCGCTGGGCGGGCTCCGGCGCCGAGATCGAAGTTCGGCACGGGAGCGGCCTCGGCATCCTCCGCGACGAGGAGCGCTCGAGCTTCGCGAGGCCCAAGGCGCTCTCGTCCTTGCCGAGGGAGTCGGCCGAGCGGATCCTCGCTCCGCGGGGGATCCTGGTCCACAAGGCGAGCGCGGACAGCCGGGTCCTTCGGAGGACCCGCATGGACTACGTGGGGGTGAAGCGCTTCGACCGCGAGGGCCGCGTCCTCGGCGAGGACCGCTTCCAGGGCCTGTTCACCGCCCGGGCCTACAACGACCTCCCCTCGGACATCCCGATCCTTCGCAGGAAGCTCGAGGAGATCCTCGAGAGGGCCAATGTGGTCCCCGGCTCCCACGACCACAAGGAGATGTTCTCGATCTTCACCTCGATCCCGAAGTCCGAGCTCTTCGTCGCGGACACGGCGCGGCTCGCCGAGATGATCTTCACGGTGATGTCGGCCTCCACGCGGCGCGACGTCCGCGTCGCCTACCGCCCGGACTTCCTCGAGCGCGGCGTCTCGGCCATGGTCCTCCTCCCCAAGGAGCGGTTCAATCCCGAGGTGCGCCTCGCGATCCAGGACCTCCTCGCCGGGGAGCTCCAGGGGACGCCCATCGACTACCGCCTCGCCTTGAGCGACGAGCCCATGGCGCGCCTCCACTTCTACTTCGAGACGAAGCCGGGCGCCCGGCCGAGCCCTCCCCTGGCCGCCCTCGAGGCGAAGGTCGCGCAGATCGCGCGGGCCTGGGACGACAGGCTCCTCGAGGCTCTCGAGCGCGAGAGCGGCGGGGAGGGGGCGGAGCTGGCCCGGCGGTACGCGAAGGCGTTCCCGCCGGCCTACGTGGCCATGAAGAGCCCCGACACGGCGGTGGCGGACATCCGGCACGTCGAGGAGGTCCTGCGGGAAGGCAGGGTCGAGGTGGCCGTGGCCCATTCTCGTGCGGGGACCGGTCGCGGGGTGAGCGTCCTCAAGATCTACCGGCGCGAGGAGCCCTTCGCCCTCTCGACCCTGATGCCCGTCCTCACGAACCTGGGCCTCCACGTCCTCGACGAGCAGATCTTCCGCATCGCGCCGGCGGCGGCTGGCACCGGCGCCGGCGGCGGGAGCGAGATCGTCGTCTACGTCCACTCCTTCCGCGTCCTGGCGCCCGACGGCGAGCCGCTCCGCACGGGGGCCGTGGCCAGGAACGTCGAGGACACGATCCCTCGGGTCCTCGCGGGCGAGGTCGACGACGACCCGCTCAACTCCCTCGTCGCCCGGGTGGGCCTCGACAACCGGCAAGTGGCCGTCCTCCGCGCCTACGATGCCTACCTCCGCCAGCTCGGCGGCCCCTGGTCGCGGAGGACGACCCACGCGACCCTCTGCTCCCATGCCCGGACGGCGGCCCTGCTCGTGAGGCTCTTCGAGGCGCGCTTCGACCCGCGGCTCGACGAGCCATCGCGGCGCGACGCTCAGGAGGGGGCCCGCACCGAGATCCGCTCCGCCCTGGCGCGCGTCGGAGGGATCGCGGAGGACCAGGTCCTGCGGAGGCTCGAGAACGCGATCCTCGCGACCGTCCGCACGAGCTTCTTCCGCCGCGACGAGACGGGCAGGCCCCTGCCGGCGCTGGCCTTGAAGCTCCGCTGCGCCGAGGTCCAGGCACTGCCCGAGCCGCGGCCCATCTACGAGGTCTTCGTCCAGAGCGCGGCCGTGGAAGGCGTGCACCTGCGGAGCGGGAAGGTCGCTCGCGGAGGCATCCGCTGGTCGAGCCGCCCCGACGACTACCGCATGGAGATCCTCGGCCTCATGAAGGCGCAGCGCACGAAGAACGCCATCATCGTGCCCGTCGGCGCCAAGGGCGGCTTCATCTTGAAGCGCGCCCCGGTCCCGCCGCCTCCCGAGGAGGTCCGCCGGCAGTACGAGGTCTTCGTCGACTCCCTCCTCGACGTGACGGACGACGTCGTGGACGGCAAGGTGGTCCACCCTCCCGGGGTGGTCGTCCACGACGAGGAGGACCCCTACCTCGTCGTGGCCGCCGACCGCGGCACGGCGACCTTCTCGGACGCGGCGAATGCCATCGCCGTCTCCCGGGGCTTCTGGCTCGGCGACGCCTTCGCGTCGGGCGGCTCGCGAGGCTACAACCACAAGAAGGAAGGCATCACGGCGCGCGGCGCCTGGGAGTGCGCCCGCCGCCACTTCCGCGAGCTGGGGATGGATCCCGAGAGAGAGACCTTCACGGTGGCGGGGATCGGCGACATGAGCGGCGACGTCTTCGGGAACGGGCTCCTCCTCTCGCGGAACGCGAAGCTCCTCGCCGCCTTCAACCACGCCCACGTCTTCCTCGATCCCGACCCGGATCCGGCCGCCTCCTTCGAGGAGCGCCGCCGCCTCTTCCACATGCCCGGCTCGGCCTGGAACGACTACGCGGCCTCGAAGATCAGCCCCGGCGGAGGTGTCTGGCGGCGCGACGCGAAGGAGATCAAGCTGTCGCCGCGGGCGCGCGAGGTCCTCGGGACCGCCCAGGAGACGGTCAACGGCGATGAGCTCGTGCGCGCTGTCCTCAGGATGCCCGTCGACTTGCTCTTCAACGGCGGCATAGGGACCTACGTCAAGGCCTCGACCGAGTCGCAGCAGGACGTGGGCGACCCGGCGAACGACGCCGTGCGCGTCGACGGGAGCGAGGTCCGGGCCCGGATCGTCCTCGAGGGAGGGAACCTCGGAGCCACGCAGCTCGGACGCATCGAATACGCCAGGGCTGACGGCCGCATCAACGCGGACTTCATCGACAACTCCGCCGGCGTGGACCTGTCGGACCATGAGGTGAACCTCAAGCTCCTCCTGGCCCGTCCGCTCCGGAGGGGCGCGATCGACGAACGGGGGCGCGACGAGGTCCTGCGTGCCGCCGCCCCGGCCGTCTGCTGCCAGGTGCTGCGCGACAACCACCTGCAGGGCTGTGTCTTGAGCCTCGAGGAGCGGGAAGGCGCCGCGGCGCTCGACGAGCACGGCCACCTCATGGACGAGCTCGTCGCCGCCGGCCTCCTCAACCGCGCCCTGGAGAAGGTGCCGGCGGAGCGCGACCTCGTGAGGCTCCGCGAGTCTCGCATGGGGCTCACGAGGCCGCAGCTCTCGGTGCTCCTGGCCTACGCCAAGATCGACGCGTACCTGAAGCTGCTCGCGAGCCCGATCGCCGGCGAGCCCGAGCTCGAACCCTTCCTCGTCGAGTACTTCCCGCCCGATGTCTCGACCCCGTTCGCCGAGGACGTGGGCGAGCACCCGCTGCGCCGCGAGATCGCCGCCACGGCGGCCGTCAACGCCGCGATCAACTCCATGGGGATCGCGTTCTTTCACGGGACGGCGCGCCGGACGGGCGCGCGGTTCGACGCCGTGCTGCGCGCCTGGCTCGCCGCCCGTGAGCTCTGCGGCGCGCAGGCCTTCCACGCGGCCATGGACGCGCTCTACGCGGGCGGCTTCAAGGACATGGCCGCCTTCTACGGCGGCCTCGCGCGCTTCCGGGCCGCCGCCGGCGAGGTCGTGCGGGGGATCCTCCGCCGGGGGCTCGGGGCGAGACCCTCGCGTCAAGTCATCGCCGAGTACGCGCCCCGGATCGAGCGCCTGCGCGCGGCCCGGAGCGGCGAGGCCGCCCTCCTGCCGGGACCCGTGGGGACAGGCGCCGGCTTGCCGGAGGACATCGAGCGAGCGATCCGCCGCGCCGGCCGCGTCGCCGAGGCAATGGACCTCGCCGGCCTGCTCGAGCGGACGGGCGCCTCCGACGGCGCCGCGCTCCGTGCCTGGGAGGACGCCGGGACGGCGCTCCTCTCGGCGCGCCTGGAGGAGGAGGCGGCGAGGGTCGTGAAGGCCACGCCCGAGGACCGCAGGACGTGCGAGTCGCTCCTCGAGACGGCGCGCGAGCTCCGCCGCGGGCTGGCGCGAGCCCTCCTCGAGTCGGGGCGCGCCGCGCCCCTCGACCACCCCGCCCGCGCCCGGGCGACGAAGGTCCTCGGCGCCTCCTCGGGCCGCGAGCCCCTGAGCGTGAGCGCGTTCTTCGTGGTCGTCGAGGAGCTGGGGCGGGCGGCGGACATCGCAAAGGATCCTTGACTGCGATTAACATTCGTAGTACATTGGGCGGGTCGGCGTCGCGACGTCCTGTCCTTCGAGGGATCCCGCCATGCAAGAAACGTCCACCGAGAGGAGAGCCGAGTCCATGGGAAGGTTCTTTGTCGATATCGAAGTTACGAACCATCAAGACGTGATCCGAGCACAGGACGGCACGTTGCCCGCGGACAAGGTCCGCCGGGCTCGCCTCCGAGGCCTCGTGGACACGGGGGCCTCCGAGCTCGTGCTCCCCGCGGCCGTGGTCTCGGCCCTGGGTCTGCCGGAGCTGAGGCAGGTCACCGTGCGCTACGCCGACAACCGCCGGGCAGCACGCACCAAGGTCGGGGATGTAGAGGTCAAGCTCCTCGATCGCTCCGAAGTCTTGAGCGCCATCGTCGAGCCGGACCGCACCGAGGCCATCGTCGGCGCCATCGTCCTCGAAGCCCTTGACCTCGTCGTGAATCCCAAGGAGCTGAAGATCGAGCCCCGCGACCCGCAGGGGATCACCGCGGCGCTCGGGGGGTGACCGAGCGGGCGGGAGGGCCCTCCGCCGAGCGGGCCGACGAGGCGGTCCAGGAAGGCGGGGATGTCACTCCGCCCCCTGCCCTCCGTGCGCGAGGCGGCGCCGGTAGTGGTCGAGGACGGCGGCGGCCACGATCACGCAGCCCGTTACGAGGCGCTTCGTCTCGTCGCGGGCGCCGACCGAAGCGAGGCCCGCTCCCAGGACCGCCACGACGAGGACCCCGAGGAAGGAGCGGACCACGGAGCCGCGGCCGCCCAGGAGGCTCGTCCCGCCGACGACGACGGCGGCGATGACCTGCAGCTCGATGCCGTTCCCCGCGTAGGGGTCGGCGGACTGGAGGCGCGAGGTCTCGAAGATGCCGGC
>JACQVW010000401.1 GCA_016209535.1 Planctomycetota bacterium
CGCGGCCATGGCTGAAGAACTTTACGACGTCACCGTGATCGGCGCCGGACCCGCCGGAGCGACGGCCGCCACCATGCTCGGGCGAAAGGGTTACCAGGTCGCGCTCGTGGATCGTGCCGCCTTCCCGCGCCCCGTCACCTGTGGCGGCTGGCTCAGCGCCAAGGTCGAACCGCTTCTGACGGAACTAGGGCTCTCCCCCAAGACGCTCTTGGAATGCCCTTTCCGCGACGTGACCCTCTACAGCGCCGACTTCTCCAAGAGCAGCAAACCCCGGTTCGATTCCTCCGTTGGCTACCTCGTCGATCGGTCCCGCTTCGACAACGCCCTGGCGAGCGCCGCCGTGCAACATGGGGCCTCGTTATTCCAAGCCTCAGCCGCGACGGATATCCGTCTCAACGAACGCTCCGTGGCGATCACCCTGGCGAATCGGAAACGAATCTCCAGCCGACTGCTGCTGCTGGCCGCGGGTCGCGGCTCGGAACTTCTCGAGCGCATCGGCTTCCCCCGCCAATCGGGCGGGAATCCATTATGGACCGCCCAGGCTGACGCGAGACTCCCAGCCGGTGCGACCAACGCCGATCCGCACGTCGCCGTCGTTCTCGGTCTCGACGGCGGCGGCAGCTTCGGACTCTGTTGCACCTCCCGCGATCGCGCCTTGGTCAACGTCAACTGGGCCGGCGCTCGCGAACGCGCCATCCCCCTACTGGTCGATCTGTGCAAAGCTGCATTTCAACATCGAGTCGTCCCCCTCGATCTATCGAAGCAGGCCGCATCGGCCGAGCTGATTCGCAGTCCCGCCTCGGCGGCCCTCGATATGGACTCCCACGTCGCCAAGCACACCCTGCTCATCGGCGACGCCGGCGGATTCATCTCCGCCGCCAGCAACGAGGGAATCTACCCGGCCATGTGGTCCGCGAAGCTCGCCGTGCAGGCGATCGACGCGGCCCTCCAGAGCGACGTCTCCCAGGACGACCTGATGACCTTCGACTCCCTGTGGCGGACGCAGATGGCCGATCACCTCCGCTCCCCGCACACCGACATCCGTTTCCTTCTCCCGCTCATCTTCCAGAATCAACCGATGGCCGATCGCATGGGCGCCGCTTTCTTTTTCGGCGACAACCTATAGAAACCCCTCGCCCATTCGGGGAGAGGGGCTTTAGGACGCGCGCGAAACAGCTAAGTGAAGACGCAGAATGATCGACCCCGTCGAGCCGCGGACTTCAGTCCGCACGGACGCCCGCGCAGGCTAAAGCCTGCGGCTCGTTAGGTTAATTCTTTCTGCGTTCCTGCATAGACGTCACGCCCGGTGCTCGGCATGAAACCCGATGGGCTTTTTGGTACGCTTGGGCGGTTCCATGAGCGCCCGTAGGGCCTCGAACACCACCTTGAACTGGGCATCGTACTGCTGCTCGAGCTCGACGAGTCTCCGCGCCAGATGCACGTGCGTGGCGAGGATCTGGCGCAGGCGCACGAAGGTCCTCACGATCTGGATGCTGACATGCACCGCCACCGGGGAGTTGAGGACTGTAGCAGCCATGAGGGCACCGTGCTCCGTGAAGGCGTAAGGGAGGTACTTTCGGTGCTGCCCGCGGCCGGTCTTTAAGGTCGCAAATTGCGACCTTAGACGGTCGTACTCGGTTCGGGTGAGCTGGATCAGGAAGTCCTCGGGGAACCGCTCGCGGTTGCGGCGAACCTGCTCGTTCAGGCGCTTGGTGGGCACGCGGTAGAGGGATGCCAGGTCCGTGTCTAGGATGACCTTGTGACCGCGGATGAGGAGGATCGTCTGCTCAATCCGTTCGACCGGAATCATGGCCGTGGGCTTGCTGGACATGCGTGGTGATTCTGTCGCCATCGCCCTGGAAAGGGCCCCGGCACTACGCCTCCGGCGGCCCATCGCGGTAGGAGACGACCACGATCCCGTGCCGGTTCGCCCTCTGGAGGGTCTCCTCGCGGTCCAGGAGCATGGTGCGCCCCGCCTCGATGGCGAGGACGGCGCCGCCCGCCTCCCGGAGGACGTCGATCGTCTCGGGGCCGATGGCCGGCACGTCGAACCGCATGTCGTGCCCCTCCTTGGCGAGCTTCACCACGGTGAAGCCCCCGCGCCTGCAGAGCTCGCCGGCGCGGCGGATGTTGCGGTCGGTCCCCTCGATCCCCTCGACCGAGAGCGTGGCCCGCTCGCTCACGGCGACGCTCTGGCCCACGTCGAGGTCGGCCATGCGCTTCGCCACGCGCCAGCCGAAGCGGATGTCGGCGAGCTGGGCCTTCGTGGGCCCGCGCCGCGTGAGGACTCCCTCCTCGGCGAGGAGCTCGGGGCAGTACTTGGTCGAGTGGGCCACGGGGATCCCGGATCGTTCGAACTCGTCGGCCACCGCCGCGAGCAGCGTGTGGTCCTGGCGGTTCCTGACGCGGAAGAACCAGAGCTTGAGCATTCTCCAGTCCGGGAGGAACGCGAGCAAGCGCCAGGGCCGGAAGAGCCGCTCCTTGCGGATCCAGCCGGCGAAGACGATCTCCTCGACGGCGTGCCGCCGGAAGAAACGGATCGCGGCGCCGAGCCTCCCGAGGCCCAGGTAGCGGTGGACGCGGCAGGACTCGAGGACCTCGGGGCTCGTCCACCGGCGGTGGGCCACGCAGACGACCTCGACCCCGCGCCGGCGCGCCCCCGCGGCCACGAGGACCGGAAAGCTCCCGCCGGCGGCGACGAGGCCGATCCGCCGCGGGGCCGCGGGCAGCGCGTGCACCGGACCCGGCGCGGGATCGGGATGCGGGGTCGGCCCGGGCGGCGGGCCCGGCGGAGCAGGCGCGCCCGCCGGAGCCCCTCCTTCGATCTCGCCGTGGGTCACGGCGCAGAGTATAGCGGGGCGCGGCGCCCCCCGGGCAAGGAAACCTGCGGGGCCCAGGGGGGGCCCAAGGCCGCCAGGCGGTCTCCGCGCCTCGCCTCCTTCCAGGGCCGCCGCCTCAGCGGCACTCGCCGCCGCAGGCCTCGAGCTCGTCCCTGGTGGGGTCGGGCCCGCAGGACTCCGGGCCCGGCGCCGGCGGCTCAGCGGCCCCGAGGAAGAGGTAGCCCAGGATCCGGATCGCGTCGGTGATCTGGAGCTCCCCGTTGTCGTCGGCGTCGGCCGCGTCGGGGCAGGCCGGCGCGCGGCTCCCCAGGAAGAGGTAGCCCAGGAGCGCGATGGCGTCGGTGACCTGGCCCTGCCCGTTCCCGTCCACGTCGCCGCGCCGGAACGTCGCGGGCGGCGGTGCCCGCTCCAGCTCGAGGCGGATCTTCCCCGGGAGGACGGGGGCGCCCGTCATGGGCTCCTGGAATCGCAGGCGGAAGGAGTGCCAGCCGAAGCCGTCGAAGACCTTCACCATGAGCTTGTGGAGGCCCGGGGCGAGCGCGATCCCGCTCACGACATCCTGGACCGCGTTCGGGTCCCCGGCGCCGCGCCCCTGGTTGCGGATGTGGACCTCCTCGCCGTCCAGGAGGACCTGGATCGAGTCGTCGCTCGCGAGGCCGATGTCGACCGCGGCCGCCTCGGCCCCCCCGGCCCCCCCGGGGACCTCGGACGCCTCGGGCACCTCGATGTAGGTCACCGCGTACATCATCACCTGGTTCAGGTCCCCGCCGTAGTACTCGTTGAACCAGACCGTGTCGTCCGAGTCGTGCCAGGCACGCCAGGTGGGGACCCCGCCCGGGTTGATCCCGTGGGGGTTCCCGCTCAGGGCCTCCGCGAGGCCCGTGCTCCGCGCTCGCCCCTCGGGGCCGTAGTCCGTCGCGACCGTGTCGCCGGGCGCGGGCTCGACCTCGATCTCGTTGACCGAGCCGCCGGCGTTCGTCAAGTGGTCGCGGCGGATCGGCCTCGGGCCACTTCTTCTCGCGGACGAGCTCCTGGATCCCGGGGAGCAGCTCCCGCAGCGCGTCCTTCTCGCGCTTCCACTGGAGCCACAAGCCCGCGCCGAGGAGGGTCAAGACCGCGAAGGCCGCCGCCGCGCCGACCCGCCCGCGGCTGCGCCAGATGCGCCGCCCGAGCTTCTCCCACCGCGACTGCGGCCGCGCCTCGATCGCGTCCCGGCGCACGAAGCGCCTCAGGTCCTGGGCCAGCGCCTCCGCCGTCCCGTAGCGCTCGCTCGGGTTCTTCCGGAGGCACTTGAGGACGATGGTCTCGAGGTCGCGCGGGATGCGCCCGTTCAGGCGCGCTAGCGGCGCCGGCTCCTGGAAGATGATCCTCGAGAGCGTGTCCTCGTAGCTCCGCCCCTGAAAGGGCGGCCTCCAGGCGAGCATCTCGTAGAGCGTCGCCCCGAGGGAGTAGATGTCCGTGCGCTTGTCGATGGGGATCCGCCGCGCCATCGCCTGCTCCGGGCTCATGTAAAGCACCGTCCCCAGGAGGTCCCCGCTCGCGGTGAGGCTCTCCTGCCCCTCGAGGCGCGAGAGCCCGAAGTCGAGGATCCGGAGCTCCCCCTCCATGTCGAGCATGAGGTTCGAGGGCTTCAAGTCGCGGTGGATCACGCCGTGCTCGTGGGCGTGCTGGAGCCCCTCGGCCACCCCCGCGAAGGCCTCGGCGAGGCGATAGCAGTAGAGCGCGTTCACCTCGCTCGTGTCGAGGGGGCTCCTTGCCCCGGAGGCCGCGAGCTCCGGCGTCCTGGCCTCCGGCGCGCTGGACTCCGGGGCGTGGCGCTCTGGAGGCTCGGGTCCCGGTACCTGCCGCTCCGGCGCGTCCGGCTCCGTGGCGGCCGCCGTGCCCGCGTGGGGATCCGCGACCGGGGCCGTCTCCTCGAGCTTCGAGCCGCTCCGCTTGAAGAGCCGCGTCACGCCCTGGAGGAGGCTCCCGCGCTCGTCCTCTTGCGCCCTGCCCGCCGCGGTCCGGAGCCGCGCGAGGATCTGCGCCAGGGTCTCCCCCTCGACGAGCTCCATGGTAAAAAACGGCGTCTCCCCCTCGACCCCCATGCCGTAGACTCCGACCACGTTCCGATGCCGGAGCTGGCCCGCGACCTTCGCCTCGCGGACGAAGCGGCTCACCGCCTTCGTGTCCGCCACCGCCGGCGGCAGCACCTTGAGCGCCACGCGCCGCTCCATGGACCTCTGCCACGCCTCGTAGACGATCCCCATGCCGCCGCGGCCCACCCTGCGGAGGAGCTGGTAGTCGCCGAGGACGCCGAGGGAGCCCGCGGCATCGTCCCGCGCGCCGAGGGCCTCGAAGGCCGCGAGCTGCTCGAGGAGCTCCTCGGCCACGTCCGGGTGCTCGGCGCGCAGCCTCTCGCGGTCGAGGCGCCCCCCGGCGTTCAGGCGGTCGAGCTCCGCGGCGAAGAGCTCCTGGACGCGCTGCTCGCGGCTCGAGAGGCCGCTCGAGTCGGAGCCATCGCCGTTTCCCCTCGTCCTACGAGCCATGGTTTTCTCCTCCCGTCTCGTGCTCGCGCGCGGGGCGCGGTTTCCCCTCCGTCTCCGCCTTCGCCGCCCCCTCCGCCTCCGCCCCCGGGCCCCCCTCGGCGAGGCTCCGGGCCGGCAGGCTCAGGCTCTCCGTGTCGCCGAAGCTCTGCCGGAGCTTCTGGAGCGCCCGCCACAGGAGCTGGGTCACCGCCCCCGGCGTCCGCTTCATGAGGCGGGCGACGTCCTTCACGGGCAGCCTCTGGATGCGCGCGAGCTGGATCACCTGGCGGTGCTCGGGGCTCAGCGACCCGAGCGCCCCCTTGAGCCGCTCGAAGCGCTCCTCCCGCTCGCACGCCTTCGAGTCGGAGATCCCCGGGGCTGCGATGTCTCCGTCCGCCTCGAGGGGCACGACCGGCCTCCGGCGCGCCTGGCTCGCGAGCTCGAAGACGACGTTGGCCGCGATGCCGCGCAGCCAGCGCTGGAACGACTCCTCGTCGCTCCACCGGATGCGCTCCATGCTCTGGTAGGCGCGGAGCAGGGTCTCCTGGACGACGTCCTCGAGCTCGACCTGGCTCTCCAGGGGCGCGCGCAGGCGGTGGCGGACGAAGGAGGCGATGCGGCCGCGGTAGCGGCCCGCCAGCTCGTCGAAGGCCTGCCGGTCGCCCGCCTGAGCTCTGGCGATGAGGGCCCGCGAGGCGTCCTGAGGATTCATGGTCTCGCTCATACACCCCTTCTTGGGCCCTGAGGGGAGATCTTACGCGAATTCCGCGGTGAAATCGCCGGCCGAGACGGGCGGCCGCCTTCAGCCTGAGAGAGCCTTGCGCGGTGTCCTCCGTCCCTTCTCCCTGCCCTGACGCTGAGGGAAACGAAGCCCTCTGTTTGCAATAGGGGGCAGAGCATTGTATGCTTTTTCCCGAAAATCTCATACAAGGCTGCATTCATGCCTGCCCCCAGCCAACCGAAGCTCCAGGCCGGCCGGGTCTACCGGACCTCGGACCTCGCCGCGTGGGGAAAGAACCCCTCGCGGCTCGCCCGGCGCCTCGAACGTGAGGGCATGCTCCAGCGGCTCGCTCGAGGTCTTTTCACGCGCCAGCGCGACGGACGGTTCGGCCTCGTTCCCCCACGAGACGAGGAGCTGCTGCGGAGCTTCCTGAAGGGCGGGCCCTTCGTCATCACGGGGCCCGAGCGCTGGAACGCGCTGGGGCTTGGCGCGACCGCTCTCTTCGCCCACCGGCTCGTCTACAACACGAAGCGCTCGGGCGAGCTCGATCTGGGGGGCGAGAAGTTCCTGCTGCGCCGCGTTCGCTTCCCCGAGGATCCTGGTCCGGAGTGGTTCGTCGTGGACCTGATCGAGCACCACGACATGGCCGGCGTGTCGCTCGAGGTGCTCCTCGTGCGGCTGGGCCGGGCCCTGGCTGCGGGGCGCTTCCATGCCGAGCGGCTGCGGGAGGCGGCCCTTGAGTACGGCACGAGACGCACGCAAGCGCTCGTCGAGAGGGCCTGCGTGGCCGCGAGGACGGGCGCGTGAGCTTCGTCCACCAGGAGGACGAGCTCGGCGACCTCCTCCGGATCGTGGCTCGCGACGAGGGGCTGAGCCCCGCGCTCGTCGAGCAGGACCACACCC
>JACQVW010000412.1 GCA_016209535.1 Planctomycetota bacterium
GAATCCCCCCTGGCTTCGGCCGGCTGCACGGCCGCGATGCTGCGTCGCAGCTCCTCAGCGTACGCTCCGCTGTACGCGATCGTCGCTGCTCCTTGCCTCGCGGCCGTTCGCTGGGCCTCGGGCCGACGCGGGGATTCTTGCTCAGGCTCTCCGAGGCGCTCCTGGAGCCGGCCTGCGGCCGGCAGGACCGCCGTCAGGGCCGGAAGCTCCGGCAGACCTCCACCATGACCTTGATGTTGTCCGGCGGCACGGGCGGGGCCACGGAGCAGGCCGACGAGAGGATGAAGCCTTCCATCTCCCGCCCCGCGGCCTCGAGGACCCTCGTGACGTCGGCGCGCACCCTGGCGGCGTCGCCGCGGAGGAGCGTGTTCACCGGGTCCACGTTGCCCTTGATGAAGATGCGGCCCTTGAGGAGCTTCACGGCCTCGGCGATGTCCACGTCTCCCAGGGGCGGCGGGTCGAGGCACTCGATTCCCGAGACACCGGCGCGACACAGGAGCTCGAGGCGGTCGCCGATGGCGCCGCAGGTGTGGGTGTAGACCTCGGCCCCGGCCTCGCGCACCGCCTTCGCGATGCGGGTCTCGAAGGGCAGGATGAACGCCTCGTACATCTCCGGGCTCAGGAAGCCGCTCCCCGCGAAGGGGCTCGAGATCTTGATGGCCGCCGCCCCGTGCCGGACCTGGGCCACGGCCAGGGCCACGGACCACTCCGCCGTCCGGTCGAGGACCTCGAGGCAGCGCTCGGGGTCATCGAGGATCGCGACGAGCCCCTCCTCCATGCCCACGATGTTGAGGAAGTGGTCGAAGGGCGACCGAACCTCGCCGTGGACCGAGTGCTCCCGGCCCGCCCGGGCGATCACGCGGTCCAGCGTGCCGAAGACGTGGTCCGGGAACGCGGCCGGGTCCGAGATCGGGATGGTCGCCTTGCTCGCCTGGAAGGCGCGGAAGCTCGCCGGCGCCCAGCCGAGGAGGTCGTCGAGATCGAGCTCGGCGAGCGACGGCCGCCGGAAGCCCGGCGGGGGCTTGTAGTAGGCGTCGTCGTTCCGGGTGCACTCGATCCGGCCTCCGTCGGCCATGTGGAGGGTCGGGGTCTCCAGGTCGCGGTCGGCGCGCTCGACGAGGCCCCAGATCCCGTGCACGCGCCCGGGCTTGTGGCACAGGATCCCGTCGAAGTCGTACAGCGCGCGCATCGCGAGCAGGCAGTCCGCCCAGACGTCGTCGCTCGTGAAGTAATCGATGGGGTGGACGCCCGTCCGGAGGACCGTGTGCCCGTTCGCGAGCTGGCACATGACGGGGATCCGCGAGGGCCGCTCCCTCCGCATGGCCTGCGCGACGATCTCCTTCGAGCTCATGGGTCGCCCTCCCGGCTCACAGGTCCAGGTACATCGTCCCGCCCTCGACCGAGAAGGCCGCGCCGGCGCCCCGCGCCGCCTCCTCGAGGGCCTTCCGCAGGATCGCCCGAGGGTCGGGGCCGTGCTCGAGGCGGCGCAGGAGCCCCTCGCCCCGCGCCGCGCCGATCTCGAGGACGACCTTGAGCCCCTTCCGCTTGCAGGCGACCTTGCGGCCGTCCTCGAGCTCGACGTTGAGCGCCTTCAGGTAGGCGTCGGCGTAGTTGACGCCGATCCCCGAGCCGTCGCGCTGCGCCGGCGGCAGGAGGGCCTCGGCCTCGGCGATCTCCGGTGCGATGCGGACCTTCACGGCGCTCCTCCCCTGCCCGCCGCCTCCACCGCCTCGCGGAGCCGCCCGATGTGAGCCGGGGTGCTCCCGCAGCAGGCGCCCACGATCCGCACCCCGGTCCGGAGGAGCTCCGGGAGGTCCGCGGCCATCTGCTCGGGAGTCTGCTTGTAGACGACCCTCCCGCCCTCGAGGACCGGCGCCCCCGCGTTGGGCTGCGCCATGGCCGGCAGCGAGCAGGCCTCCCGGTAGCGCTCCACGACCCGAGCCGCCCAGCGCACGTCGACCCCCGAGCCGCAGTTGAGGGCCGCGACGTGGGCCCCCGCCCGCTCGAGGAACCGGGCGGCTTCCTCGGGCCCGACGCCCATCATGGTCTTCAGGTCCGTCTCGTCCCGGGTCACGTCGTAGGCGAAGCTGCCGATCACGCAGGCCGCTCCCGCCGCGAGCGCGGCCTCGACGGCGATCCCGAGCTCCTCCAGGGACGTCTGGGTCTCGACGATGACCGCGTCGGCCCCCGCCTCCACGAGGGCCGCAGCCTGCTCGCGGAACGCGTCCCGCACCCTGCCCTCGGGCACGTCGCCGTAGGGCTCCATGAGCCCCCCGAAGGGCCCCATGTCCCCCAGCACCCAACCGTGCCGGCCGCCGAAGGCCTCGCGCGCGATGCGCACCCCCGCCGCGTTGATCGCCGCCGCCAAGGCGCCGCGGCCGTGCCGCTCGAGCATGATGCGGGAAGCGCCGAAGGTGTTCGTGATGAGGCAGTCCGAGCCCGCCTCCACGTAGGCCCTCTGGATCCGCAAGACGGCCTCGGGCCGCTCGAGGTTCCAGGCCTCGCCGCAGCCCCCCGGCTCGAGCCCGGCGAGCTGGAGCTGGGTCCCCATCGCCCCGTCGCAGATGAGCGTCTCCTCACGGATCGCATCGACGAGGCTCGGTCTTCCCATGGTTCACCTTCCTCACCTTGTTCCCCTGTCAAGGGCCCTCGGGTCGCGCGGCGCGAGACCCGCGACTCCCGTCGTGCGGCGCGCGACCGCGTAATGCAGCGTCTGGTAGACGACGGTCCACTTGTGGTCCCTCATGGACCGCTCGCAGAGGCAGCCCGCGGGGCACGCCTCGGGGCTCCAGCGCAGCGCCTCCTCGAGACCCGCGCCCACGAGGGGCCGCTCCTCGCGGAGGCTCCGCTCCAGGCCCTGGGGGTCCCGCAGCCACGCGCACATCGACTCGTGGCCCCGGTCCCCTCCGGCGGGCCGGCACGAGGCCGACGCGATGCGCCAGCCGGGCCCATCTTGCCTCAGCTCCACGCCGTAGTCCATTCCGAAGACCAGCCCCGGGCTGCCGCAGATCTTCCCGTCGAAGCGGAAGCTCGCCTCGAGCAGCCCGTCCGCTCGCGCGACGAGGGCGAGCCTGTCGCGGCTCCACTTCTCGAGCGCGCGCTCGGGGAACGCGTAGCCCGCGAGCGCAGCGCCGGCGCCCGCCTGGGCCGGCGGCGTCGCCGCCACGGGCTCCGCCTCGAGGCCCTGCCGGCGCCGGCGCCAGAAGCCCGCGAGCTGGCCTCGCACCGCCTCGACCGGCGCGATCCCGAAGACGGCGAGGGTGGACCGCGCGGGCGCGAGCCCTCCCGAGGGCAGGACCCGGAGGGGCCCCGGGTCCTCGAGGGCCGCGAGCACGGCCGCCTGGTCCCGGAGGCCCCAGCCCTCATAGCCCGGGCTGTAGTGCGGGAGGACCGCGAGGCCCCACGGCCCCAGGGCCCGCTCGAGCGTCCTCGAGACCTCGGCGCGAAGCTGCTCGGCCACGGCGGCGGCCAGGGCCCCGAGGAAGAGCGCCTCGTCCGGGCGCCCGTCGCTCCAGCGCCGCGCGACCTCCTCGTCGGCGCGGTGGCCCGCGCTCGCCCCGGCGACCGCGACGGCCCCGGCTCCGGCCTCGCGGAAGCCGGCGGCGAGGAGGGCGCTCCGCCAGCGCAGCCCGCCCTCCAGGACGACCTCGCCGCCGGCCGCGGCGCCCAGGCGCCGGACGCTCGCGAGGGCCCACGGGTCCCCGTGCTCCGCGTACCAGGCGCGGGTCGCCGCCGCGAGCTCCTCGACCCGCTCGTCCCAGCCGGCGCCGGCCCCGGCCCGCCCGAGGCCGAGGCGACGCCGGAAGAGGGCATCCGGGACTTCCCGGGCGGCTCGGGCAGCGTCGATCGCGACGGACTCCGCTGGCGACAGGGGCACCATGCCCTCGTCACGAGCCACGGGCGGCCTCCTGTTCTTCTTCCTCCTCCTCCCGCGCCGCCCGGCCTCGCGGACCCCGGGCCGGCGCGAAGAGGCAGCCGTCGACGAAGGCATCGAAGAACCCCTCGTCCTGCTCGAGCTCCACGTGGACCGCCGTCTTCACGAGCTCCTCGAGCTCCCGGCGCCGCGAGACCGAGAGGAGCGCGATCGCCGCTCCCTCGATCGAGGCGTTCCCGATCCGCAGGAAGCGCTCGTCGGGGAGGTCGGGGATGAGCCCGATCCGGCGCGCGGCGTCGATGTCCAGGTGCCGCGCGAATCCGCCGGCCAGGTAGAAGACCTCCAGGTCGTCCAGGCCCAGCCCGGCCTGCTTGAGGACGATCGCGAGGCCCGCCACGTTGGCGCCCTTGGCCTGGGCGAGCTGGCTCAAGTCGGCCTCGGTCAGCGAGATCCCCCGGGCGCGATCCACGTGGAAACGCGACGACTCGTCCGCGAGCCGCCCGAGGCCGTTCATGCGCCCCGTGCGGAGCAGCTCTCCGAGGACCGCCACGAGGCCCGAGCCGCAGATGCCCCGGGGCTCGCCGCCGCCGATGACCTGGCAGCTCACGGAACCGTCCGCCTCGATGCGCACCGCCTCGATGGCCCCGTCGAGCCCCGGCATGCCGCAGGAGATCAGCCCTCCCTCGAACGCCGGCCCGGCGGGGCACGAGGCGGCGAGCAGCCTGCCCCGCCCCCCCACGAGGAGCTCCGTGTTCGTGCCGATGTCCATGAGGCCCACGAGGCGGTCCTCCCGGGCCCAGTCGACCGCGAGGAGGCACGCCGCGGCGTCGGCCCCCACGTGGCGCCGGACGAGGGGGAGCCCGTAGACGCGCGCGGCGGGGTGCGCCGGCAGGCGCAGCTTCCTCGCCGGGGCCTCGAGGCTCGTGGTCCAGCGCCTCCCCGCCTCCCACTCCTCCTCGACGAGCGAGCGGTACGGCCGCTGGCCGATCGAGCGCACGCTGATCCCGAAGAGGAGGTCGCGCAGGGTCGAGTTGCCCGCCACGACGATCTCGTAGATCGCCCGCGGGTCGACGCCGAAGTCCTCGATGGCGTGCCCCAGGTAGCCCAGGAGCGTCCGCTGGAGGAGGCGCCCCGGGTGCAGCGTATCGTAGTGGATGCGCGCCATGACGTCGCTCCCGCCGAACCGCTGGGGGTTCTCGAAGGCTCGCGAGCCCAGGTTCGCCCCCGTCTCGAGGTCCACGAGGCGCAGGACCACCGTCGTCGTCCCCACGTCGGCCGCGACGCCGAGGATGGGGCCGCGCGACCGCTCCACGGGTCGCCCGTCGAGGAGGACCCAGTCGCCGTCCCGCCGGACGGCCGGGTCGAGCGGCGCGGCCGCGCCCCGGGCGACGGTCCCCTCCTCTTCGATCCGCATCGCCCCGCGCCGCAGGGTCTGGCACCGCACGCGGCCGCCCGCCCCCTCGACCCGGGCCCGGCACGCGAGCCGGAACGCCCCCTCGAGGTGCCGCTCCTCCGGCGACCGCGGCGAGAGGAGCTCCATGCCCTCCAGGACCTCGACGAGGCACTCGCGGCACTTCCCGTTCTTGTGGCAGGAGGTCGGGACGCGCACGCCGGCCCGTTCAGCGCCCTCGAAGACAGTCTGCCCCGCCGGGAGCTCGACGGTGCGGGAGTCGATCTCGAGCCGCACGGCCATGGCTCAGGCGCCCGCCTCCGGGGCCGAGGAGTAGATCTCCTTGAAGAGGTCCACGGCGCTCGCCGCGTCGGCGGCGTAGCCGTCGGCGCCGATCTCGTCGGCGAACATCTCGCTCACGGGCGCCCCGCCGACGAGCAGCCTCACGTGGCCGGGCCCTTCCTTCCGGAAGGCGTCGATCACGACCTTCATGTAGGGCATGGTCGTCGTGAGCAGGGCGCTCATGCCGACGATGCCGGCTCCGTGCTCCCTCGCGGCCTTGAGGAAACTCTCGGCGTTCTGGTCGACGCCCAGGTCGACCATCTTGAAGCCCGCCCCCTCGCCCATCATGCACACGAGGTTCTTCCCGATGTCGTGGAGGTCGCCCTTCACGGTGCCCATGACGATCGTGCCGGCGGGCCTCGCCGCGTCGGAGCGGGCGAGGATCGGCTTCAGGACCGCCATCCCGGCCTTCATGGCCCGGGCGGCGATCAGGACCTGCGGGACGTAGAGGCGGTTGTGCTTGAAGTCCTCCCCGACGACGCTCATCCCGGCGATGAGCCCCTCCTGGAGCACATCCTGGGCCTCGCGGCCGGCGGCGAGGGCCTGGTCCGTCATCTCCTTCACCTTCGGGGCGTTCCCCTCGTAGAGGAGCTGGTTCATGAGGGCGTAGTCGGGCCGGGCAACTTCGGGCATGGCCCCAAGTATGCCGCACGGAGCCGAGCTTTCCACGCCTCCGTTGCCCTGGAGTGGTACTTCTTTGACACCCTGAGGTAAGATCTACGCGGATCGCGTCGAAAAGCTCACGGGAATGCCTCGAGGCCTCCATGCTGCCCCAGGTTCAGAAGGTCCCCCACCCCGGGGAGTCCTCGTTCCTCTACCGCGTGAAGGCGGATCCCCGGTTCCGCCGCGGGTGGCACTGTCACCCCGAGCACGAGCTCACCTACATCGTCGAGAGCCGCGGCCGCCGCTTCGTGGGCGACACGATCGCCGAGTACCGGAGCGGGGACATGGTGCTCCTCGGCCCCGACGTGCCCCACACCTGGATCTCGGCCGACGCCGGCTCTCGCACCGGCACAGGCACTAGCACCGGCACCGGCGGCCGCCTGCACCGGGCCATCGTGATCCAGTTCCAGGGGGCGTTCCTCGGCGATGCCCTCGGCCGCTCCCCCGAGCTGCGCCCCGTGGCCCGCCTCCTCGAGCGCTCGGCCCGCGGCCTCCAGGTCACGGGGAGGACCCGGGACGAGGCGGCCCGCCGCATGCTCGCGATGCGCCGCCTCGGCGCCCTGGATCGCCTCCTCGAGCTCCTCCGCGTCCTCGACCTCCTGGCCCGCGGAGGCGCCGACTTGCGGCCGATCTCGAAGAGCGTCCTGCTCCCCCCGCCCGACCCCAGGGCCCGGCGGCGGTTCGACCGGGTCTTCGCGTACCTCACGGAGCATCACGCGGGGCGCGCCTCCCAGGCCGAGGCGGCCCGCCTCGCGGGCATGACCCCGGCGGGCTTCAGCCGCTTCTTCCGCCGCACCGCGGGCAGGACCTTCGTCGAGCACCTTGCCGAGCTCCGCGTCGGCCGCGCCTGCGACCTCCTCGCCACGACGGACATCCCGATCCTCGAGGTGAGCCTCCGCTCGGGCTTCCAGAACCTCTCGAACTTCAACCGGAGGTTCCGGGATCTCCGCGGCATGACCCCGCGGGAGTACCGCGCGAGGCACGCCGAGGCGGCCGGCTGAGGGGGCGTGTCGACACCTGGCAGGGAACGCAAAGGCTCCTCGCGTGAGGCTATCCCCCGATCGCAGGCACGGATAGATTCCGGCAGATCTTCTTGGCGAGCAGGTTCGCGACCTCGGCGTGCCGCGGAACGGATTCGACAGCGCCCGTGGACGGGTTAGTCCACAGCGAGTGCGACCGCCCCTCTCGTTTGAGACAGCACCCGTGCCTTCGCAGGTGCCGGAGCAGGGCGCCTCGTTTCATGCTTCACTGGATCGTGACCGTCTCTCGCAGCGCCTCAGGCGGCACCCCGCGCAACCCGTCCTCGCGGCGGTCTTCGAGGATCAGGGCGATAGCATCTGCGAGGCTCCGGCGTGCCTCCTCCTTGGTCTTGCCCTGACCGTTGGCTCCGGGGATCTCCGGGCAGTAGGCGACGTACCACTCCCCGTCGCGCTCTATGATTGCAGTAAACTCGTTGTGCATCTCGGTGTGCTCTCCTGGTCGAATGGAAGCTTGCAACCACGTTACTACGCGCGTTTCCGTTCGTCAAGGTCTCCTGTGGCAGCCGGCCGGGACGCTGGCGCACCGCGACGCGAAGGCGGGCAGGGTGGAGCGCCGGGAAGTCCGCGAGGTCGTTCCCCTCGCTATCTCCCGGCCCCCCCGGGCGAATACCAGGTGAGCACGTGTTTCCCGGTGACTCGCGACAGGGGAGTCGGCCCCCAGACGCGGGCGTCGGAGCTCTCCTCACGGTTGTCGCCGAGGATGTACACCGATTCCGGGGGCACGACGAGCGGCTGCACGTTGTCGCGAAGGCGCATCTCCGATTCCGGCGCCTCGGACGCTACGGGCTTGCGGTAAGGCTCGCTCACCTCCGCGCCATTCACGCGGAGGATCCCCTTCGCGATCTCCACGGAGTCCCCCGGCCCCGCGACGACGCGGCCGAGGGTCGTCGCCTCGTCGCTTTCCTCCCGCAGGTAGGTGACGATGTCGCCGCGCTCGATGTCGGCCCAGGTCGGGCGCGAGAGGTTCCTTACGAGCATCCTCGTGCCGGAAGAGAGCGTGGGCTCCATGCTGCGCCCCTTGACGATGTAGCTTTGGTACCGATTCGTGAACAGGTAGAGACCCGCGGTCAAGGCGACGCCCAGTGCCGACAGTACCACCAGGAAGGCTGAGAACCTGGTGCGACGGCCTTTCGGCGCGCGCGGACCAGCAGAGTCAGGGAGCCGCGGGGGAGAATCTCGGATCATGGCCACCGCATAGGACGCAAGGACGAGCACCAGGCGCGATGCCCAGGCCCAAAGCTTTGCCCGTTGCCCCGTTCAAGTCAATGGGGAGGGCCGCTTCTCGACGGCTCGCGCCCCCGGGGGCTCACCGGCCGCGCAGCGCTCCCTCGAGCACCTCCTCCATGCGCTCAACGTGCCTCCCCCACTCGAGGCGCGGCCTCGCTGCCAACGCGCCCTCGTGGATGTCGCGCCAGCGGGCGGCCGTAGCCTCGAGGGCGCAGGCGAGGCCCGCAGCGTCTCAAGGGTGATCGGCGCGCGGCACGCCGAGGCGGAGGCGTGAGAGGTTGGGACGCCGGGTCGACGCTGGATGCCGCGGCGCCTCGGGTATAGGCTTGCCTCCAGCTTTCCTCCCTCCCGCGCAACGAAGGTTCCAAGGGGCCCCGAGCATGCGCGCCTTGATGCCTTGCTGCAAAACGGTGACAGCCGTCCTGCTCGCAGCGGCCGCGGGCCAGGTATGGCTCGGCGCACAGGACTGCAACGAGAACGGCGTCCCCGACGCCCTCGACCTGATGCCGCGCGGGCTCTCGTTCCCCTCGAGCGCGGTGCTCGACACCGAGCGCCATCCCGTGGCCATCACAGCCTTCGACCTCGACGGGGACGGCGACCCGGACCTCGCCTCCGCGAACGACACCACCGACACCGTGGCCGTGTTCGTCAACGACGGAGGCCGGCTCGCCCCTCCCGTCCGGCACGCGGTCGGTCTCGGATACCAGGGCCGCGCGATCGTGCCCGGGGACCTCGACTCGGACGGTCTGCTGGACCTCGCCGCCTCGAGCTTCCTGTCCCGGCGGCTCAGCCTGCTCCGCCAGGGGCAGCCAGGGGCCCTCGCGCGCTGGCAGGAGATCACCTTCGAGGACCGCCAGCCCGGCCAGCTCGAGGCCGCCGACATGGACATGGACGGCGACCGCGACCTCGTGACCGTCACCACCTGGCCCGAGAGCTTCGGCACCCTCTTCGTTCTCGCGAACGACTCGCGAGGGACCTTCAGCAGGGCCCAGGTCATCGACACGGGCTGCTACATGCCCTCGGCCTCGGCGGCCGCGGATCTCGACGGCGATCACCTGCCCGACCTCGCCCTCGGCTGCACGTTCAACGGCCCCTCCGTCGCGCTTTTCATCAACGGGCAGGGCGGCGCGGGGAATCTGGTCCTGCAGGGCGTGGTGTCCGTGCCGGACGCGCCCAAGTCCCTTGCGGCCAGGGACCTGGACGCGGACGGCGACATCGACATCGCGGCGGGCACGGGCGACGGCGGACGCGGGGTCGTCGTCCTGAGGAACCTAGGCGGGGGGACGTTCGAGGCGGGGCCGGTCCTCGTGTCCGGCCAGCGTGCGCACCTGGCGGCCGCCGACCTCGACTCGGACGGTGACCAGGACCTGGCGGTGGCCGTGGTCATCGAGCCCGGGGTCCAGGCGCTCTTCAACGACGGGGCCGGAGGCTTCGGCCGCCCCGTGGGCCTGACGGTCCCCTATCCGGTCCTGGAGGTCGCTCCTGCGGACTTCGACGGAGACAGCGTCGTCGACCTCGCCGCCGCCTCGCGCTTCCCTCACGCTGTCGTCCTCCTGCGCGGCGCTCGCGCGCCCGTCGAGAGCGACTGCGACGGGAACGGGGTCCCCGACTCCTGCGACGCGCGCGGCGCGGACTGCAACTCCAACGGCGTCCCCGACCCCTGCGACGCGCGCCGCGAAGGGGCTGACAGGTTCCGGGAGACGGCCCGGCTCGAGACCTGGACCTCGCCTGGCCTTCCGCTGGCGGTCGATTTCGGCGCCGACGGCCGCCTGGACTTCGCCTTCCTCGAGCGGGAAGGCGCCTCGCTTGCCGTGGCCCGTAACGCCGGCGGCGCGGCCTTTGGCGGGCTGGATCGCTATCCTGTCCCCGGCGACCCGGAGTCGCTCGCGGCGGCGGACCTGTCCGGCGACGGCGTCCCGGACCTCGCCGTGCTGCTCGCGGAGCCGCACGGCGTGGAGATCCTCCTCGGTGGCCGCGACGGGGCGTTCCGGAGCTGGCAGGACCTCCCGCTCGAGGAGGGGGGGCCTCGAGCGCTCGCCGCGGGCGACCTCCAGGGAGACGGCCGCATCGACCTGCTCGTCGTCGCCCAGGAGCCCGCGGGCTGCGTCCTCACGGTTTTCCGCAACGACGGGGGTTCCTTTCAACCTGAGCCTCCCTTCCCGTTCAAGCTCTTCGAGGACGCCACCGTCCTCATCGAAGACATCGACTCGAGCGGCGACCTCGACGCCCTCGTCGCCGGCCATGGCGTCGGGCGGTACGTAGGCTGCCTTCGGCGCGGCCCCGGCGACTACCTGGTCGCCGCCCTCTTCGAGCTGGCGGGAGGGGGCCGATCGGCCCCGGCACGCGGCGACCTCGACTCGGACGGCGACCCGGACCTGGCCCTGGAGAGCCGGGGCCGCGCGTACTGGATGCGGAACGACCGAGGCCGCTTCGCGCCGGAACCGCTCGCCCCCGGCCTGCGCGTGGAACCTCATCTCGCCGCCGCTGACTTCGGCGGCGACGGGGCGCTCGACATCGCGCTCACGAGCGGGCTCCTGTCCTCCTGCACGGGGCGGACCCTGACCGTGAGCGTGCTGGAAGGAGGAGGGCCCCCTGGCTTCGGCGAGCCCCGTGCCGCGGCGCGCCTGTCGGGGGCGCTGCGTGCCCTCCTGCCGGGCGACTGGGATGCCGACGGGCGCGCGGACCTCGTGGCCTTCGACGACGGCCCCACGGGCGCGGGCTTGGCGCGGGTCCTCGTCCGCGACCAAGGAGCGCGCTCCGCGGACTGCGACTCGAACGGCGTCCCCGATGAGTGCCAGGCGGACTGCGACCGGAACCTCGTCGCCGACGCATGCGACATCGAGGCGCAGGGCGACTGCAACCGGAACGGTATCCCCGACGCGTGCGACCTCGAGGGCCTCGACGCGAACGCGAACGGGATACCGGACGACTGCGACATCGAGGGCGGAAAGAGCGCCGACTGCAACGCGAACGGCCTCCCCGACGAGGCCGAGCTGGAGCCGGCTTTGAGCTTCGCGGCGGTCGCGGCGTTTCGGGTCGAGCCGCGCTCGACCGTCGCCGTCGCGGACCTGGACTCGGACGGCGACCTCGACGTCGTCTCGTTCGAGAGCGGCGACTGTTGCCCCCCTGCGAGGCTCTGGGTGCACCGCAACGACGGCGCGGGCGCCTTCCGGCCGCACGCTTTCCCCGCCGCGGGCGCGCGGTGGACGGCGGCGGCCGCCGGGGACTTCGATGGCGACGGCGCCGTGGACGTGGCCGCCGGCGCCGCGTTCTCGAGCTGTGAGGGCGCGACCCCGCTCTCGTTCTTCCTCAACCGGGGCGGGGAGGGCTTCGAGGGACGCAGGCTCCGGATGGGTCCCGGCGAGGAACCGCGGGAGATCCTGGTCGGGGACTTCGACGGCGTTGGTGGTGAGGACATCACCGCCTCGATCGAGATCGTCAACGCGGCGAGCCGGAGGCGCCTCCTCGTCGTCGCCGGCGGCCCCGGCGGCCCGGCCGCCGGGAAGCCCATCGAGGTTCCGTCGCGGTCCTGGACGGCCGCGGGCGACCTCGACGGCGACCGCGACCTTGACCTGGCCGTGGACGACGGCCGCTCCGGGGTCCTCCTCCTCTTCAACGACGGCGCGGCGCGCTTCCCGGGCCGCGCCGACCTCGGCCTGGGCGAGCCCTCGCGCCTCGGCGTGGTCTCGGACCTGGACGGCGATGGCCTGGACGACCTCCTCGTGGCCTCCGGTGTCGCCGCTCGGCTCCTCCTCCTGCGCCAGGCCGGGGGTCTCGTGGGGTTCTCTCCTTCGCGGCGGCTCGACCCGGGCGTCGATCCTGACTCGCTCCTGGCGTATGACCTCGACGGCGACGGCGATTCCGACATCGCCGCCTCGGGCAGGACTCCTGGCGGCGACCCCGCCCTGGGGCCGCACGCGACCAGCCTGCTCCTCAACTCCGGGGGAGGCGCCTTCGCGCGCGCCGGCCTCCTCGAGACCGGCACGCGCCCCCGCAGGCTCTTCCCGGGGGACTTCGACGGCGACCACCTTCCCGATCTTCTCGCCCTCGAGCCCGAGGCGGGCTCCGTCTGGCTCCTCCGCAGCCGCGGGCCCGGAGAGTACGCGCTGCCGCTCGTCCGCGACGCGGCCGAGCAGCCGGCGTCGATCGCCGCGGCGGACCTTGACGGCGACGCTCTCGCCGATGCCGCCGTCGCCGGCGCCTTCGCCGTGACGGTCCTGCAAGCGCGCGGCGGCTTCGCCTCCCGCGCCGAGTACCCGGCCGGCATGAACCCCGTTGCCATCGTCGCCGCCGACCTCGACTCCGACGGCGACCCGGACCTCGCGACGCCCAACGCCCTGCCCGAGGGCGATTTCCCGGACTCCGTCTCGGTGTTCCACAACGCAGGCGGAGGCCGGCTCGACCCGCCCCGCAACTACGCGGTGGGCAGGCGCCCGCGGGAGGTCCTTGCGCAGGACTTCGACGGCGACGGTGACGTGGACCTCATGGCCGTCAACCGGGACTCGCGGGACCTCGCCTTGCTCGCCAACGACGGCCGGGGCGCGTTCGCCGCACGACCCGCCCAGGAGCTGGGCTTCTATCCTTCCCCGGCTGCCGTCGCCGGCGACTTCGACGGTGACGGTGACGCGGACGTGGCGGTCGCCTCGGACGAGCAGGCGTACGCCGATGCCAGCGTCGTCGTCCTCCTCAACGCCGGAGCTGGAATCCTGCCCATCTCGACGCGCCTCGGCGTCCGGCAGGGAGGCGTGGCCCTTGCGACCGTGCAGCTCGCCGGCCAGGAGCACCCGGGGCTTGCCGTGGTCGCACCGCATTGGCTCGAGCACCGTTGGCCGTGTCGGTCTTCCCGACGATCGCCGTCGGACCATCCGGGCGGCGGGACTCGTTCCCGTCGCGCCGTCCCGTACTGGCGCGCGCCATGGTCGCCGCGGACCTGGAGCGGGACGGCGACGCCGACCTTGCGGTCGCGCACCTCGGCGGCATCCAGCTCCTCGAGAGCCGCGAGCGGGCCCGGTACTGGGAGTCCGCGGCCATCGACCCGGGCCCGTCGCCGGTCGACGTCGCGACGGGGGACGCCGACGGCGACGGCGACCTCGACCTCCTCGTCGCGGTAGCGGAGGACAGCCTCGTGGTCCTCGAAAACGTCTCGGGCCCCCTTGCCGCCGATGCGGACGGCGATGGCCTGCTCGACGAGTGCCAGGCGCCCGGCGCGCGGCCTTTCCAGCGTGGAGACGCGAGCGCCGACGGGCGCGTCGGCATCACCGACGCCGTCGTCGTGCTGCGCTTCCTGTTCTCGGGAGGCGCCGCCCCGCCCTGCGCCGACGCCGCCGATGCCGACGACGACGGGGACCTGCGCCTCACCGACGCCCTGCGCGTGCTCCTGCGCCTCTTCCTGGGCGGCGAGCCGCTGCCGCCACCCGGTCGCTGCGGCCTCGACCCTACCGCCGACGAGCTCGGCTGCGAAGGCTTCGAGCCCTGCGAAGCGAGGCCGTGAGGCGCTCCGCGCCCGGCCCCGGCCTCGGCGCGCCCATCAACGTTCTCGCAGCGCCCCCTCGAGCACCTCCTCCATGCGCTCCATGTGCCTCCCCCACTCGAGGCGCGGCCTCGCGGCGAGGGCGGAATGACATTCAGTGGATGATGCCACCGCGAGGAAAGGAATGAGACCTCAAGGAGGGGCGGGTCAATAATGACCGGGAACCCGGGTCAAATAGGACTGGGAATGACAGCAATCTCGAGATCCGAGAGCAATCAGGCGAAAAACAAGGCCCCGCGTAGAACGAGCGTTATACGCTGAGTGTCCGCTCAAACCCACGCCAAAAGGCGAGAGAAATCAGCTCGTCATGGAGCCACGGGCGGTCGCCCCGGTACTTAGAACGCTTCGGTATCGGTACCGCGCCAGCAAGACCAAGCCGGAGAGGCTCAAGAAAAGAACAAGGAGAAGGTTGCCCACCGCCCCTGTAGCCGGAACGACTTTAAAGGGTGGAACCGAGACGGCTGTTATAAAGCCGGCAGCCCGACGCTCCGGGAAAGAAGTCGATGAGACCTCTAGAGTGAAAAGGTTCCTTGTCTCTGGAACGGTTCCCGGAGGAAAACTCACGGCGAATGGTACGAGTTTCGACTCGCCGGCGCGGAGAGTAATCACTGGGGGAAGGATCGGCTGGACTAGCCAATCAAGTTCTTGTTTCAGACGAAGCACAAACTCCGTGGCAGTTGGTTCCGAAAGGTTCAAGACAGTGAAGAACAGCCCGGGTGTGCCCGTAGGGCAAATGTCGGGAAATGGACACTGGGGTTGGATGAAAGCATCCTCCGGTGTAGAGGGGAAGACTTCTGGTGCATATTTTTCTGGAGGCGGGCACGGTCTGCATGCGAACCTCAAATCAATCTTGTTCTCATCTGTGAGTCCCCGGTCATTTGTGATCCGCACTTTCAGTGTTCGGCTAGCCTGAGTGTCGCAGTCCAGCGTTTCTTCGATCGTGGCGACCACACAATCTCCCCTGTGCTTTGGCAAGCCAGGACACTCGACTTCCGTCCACGGATCGGTGTCAGATTTACGCATCTCTACCCGGGTGATCTTTCGATCAAGGTTGGAGTCAGCCTGGTAACTGATGCACACAGTCTCGGTAAAATGACAAGGGGCGACCCAGGAATCCGGTGGTGACTCTGCGAATCTTTCACAGCGCTTCACCGTCCACCGGAAGTAGCAGTCGATGTTGAAGTCAGAAGTATTCGCGTTCTTGAAATAGAAATATGGACCGGCGAACGCTAACCTAGTCAGCACCAAGAGAGTCAGCACCAAGAGGGTGATACCGCACGGCCCAAAGCCTGCATGGACAACTCTTGTCATATAACTCTCCTTATACGTTGACTTTCC
>JACQVW010000430.1 GCA_016209535.1 Planctomycetota bacterium
GCGGTGGATGGCATCGGGCAGGATGTTCCTCCCGAAGTCGTGAGCCGTCTTCCTCTTCGCGTCGGCGACGAGCCGCTCCACGAGGAAGGTGGTCTGGAAGCAGTAGACGCCAAGGTTGATGAGGCAGCGGCCGTCGACCGCGTAGGGCGTCGGGTCGGCGGGCTTCTCGACGAACCGGGCGATCCGCACGCCGTCCGGCGCGATGTTCACGACCCCGAAGGCCGAGGTCTCGGGCGGGTCCACGCGGCCCGTGAGGACCGTGACGTCCGCCTCGCGCTCCACGTGCGTCTCGACGAACCGCTGGTAATCCGCGCGGTAGACATGGTCGCCGGAGAGGACGAGCACCACATCCGGCCGCGTCCTGTCGAGGAGGTCGAGGTTCCGGTAGATCGCGTCCGCCGTGCCCAGGTACACGTTGCCCGCGGCCCGCATCTTGGGGGGCACGATCTCCACCTGCTCTCCCAGCTCGCTCGCGAGGAAGCTCCAGCGGCTCTTCGCGTGCTGGTTCAGCGACTGCGTGTGGTACTGGGTGAGCACGTGGATGTTCCGGAACCCCGAGCACACGCAGCTCATCAGCGTGAAGTCGATGACCCGGAAGCTCCCGCCGAAGGGCACCGCGGGCTTCGCGCGGTTCGAAGTCAGGGGATACAGGCGCTCGCCGATGCCGCCGGCGAGGATCATGGGCAGGACGCTGATGGGGCGCATGGGGCTCGGACCTCGTTTCTCTGTCCTGGTCGGGCGCCCGATCGGCGGCTCGCCCCGCCGCCTCGGGCTCACTGGGCGGGGGCAGCCTCCTTGTCCGTGAGGATGGTCTTCACGGTGTCCTTGAGCTCCGTCAGGTCCGACGACTTCGTCACGTAAGCGTCGGCAGACCAGCTCAGGAAGCTGTCCTTGTAGGAGGAGAAGGCCGTGTTGATAACGATGGGGATCTCGTTGTTCTCCTCGAGGATCCTGCCCAGGGCCTCGATGCCGTCCATGCCGGGCATGCGGATGTCCATGATCACGAGGTCGGGCACGACCTCCCGCGCGAGCTTGATCGCCTCTTGGGCGTTGGCAGCCAGGACCACGCTGTAGCCTTCCCTCGACAGCTCCCTCTGGTAAAGCTTCCGGATGCTGATCTCATCATCGGCCACGAGCACAGTTTTCATGACAGACTCCTCGACGTCGCTTCCTCGGTCTCTTTCTCTTCCGGCTGAGCGTGGCGGAAACCATGCTTGCCTTGCGCTTCCTCAGCCTCCGCGAGGGGAAGCGTGAGCTTGAAGATGGTCTTGTAGGTATCGTCGCACTCGAGCTCGAGCCTCCCTCCGAGCCCGCGGATGTTCTGCGACGCGATCGAGAGCCCGAGGCCCGTCCCCTCGGGCTTCGTCGTGAAGAAGGGCTCGAAGATCCTGGGTCGCACCTCGGGCGGGATGCCGGGCCCCGTGTCGCCCACCCAGATCGTCGCGGAGTGGTCGTTCCGCTGGACGCTCACGAGGAGCTTCCCGCCTCCCGGCATGGCCTCGATGGCGTTCTTGATGAGGTTCAGGAGGGCGTGGCGCAGCAGGTCCGGGTCGATCCTGCAGCGCGCCGGGCTCGAGGAGAGCTTCGCCTCCACCTCCACGGCCACGCCGCCCGCGGTGAGCTGGTTCCGGAACGTGGCGAGGCTGTCGCGGACGAGGTCCCCGAGGTCCACCTCGACCGCCGCACCGGTGCGCGGCTTGACGAAGTCGAGCGTCTCCCGGAGGAACTTCTCGAGGCGCGTCACCTCGGAGACGATGATCTGCAGCGTCTCGGCCGTGTCCGGGTCGTCCACCTGGTCCTTGAGGAGGGACCGGGCGAGGCCGCCGATCGACACGAGAGGGTTCCGGATCTCATGCGAGACGTAGGCCGCGAGCTGCCCGATCGCCGAGAGCTTCTCCGCCTGGAGGAGCTTCTGCTGGCTCGCCTTGAGCGTCTCGTTCGCTGCCCGGAGCTTCGCCACGCTCTCGCGGAGCTCGTCGTAGAGGTGGGAGCGCTCCAGGGCCACGCCCGCGTAGCCCGCGAAGGACTTGAGCACGTTCAAGTCCCCCTCGCCGATGGGCTTCCGGGTGATGAAGTTGTCCGCGAGGATCACCCCCGCCAGCGTCCCCCGCACGAAGAGCGGCACCACGGCGAGCACGTCCGTCGAGAGGAGCTGGAAAAGGACGCGATCCACCGCCGTCCCCGGCTCCGAGGCGTGGAGCTTCGCCGGCTTCCCGCGGGCGAGGGCGCCGATGATCCCCGGGCTTGACGGGGCCTCCGGCGTCCCCCAGCCGCACTGGTGCAGGTCGAAATCCATGCGGATCGCGAGCTCCTGCGTGCGCGGGTCCGGCACGTCGCCGTTCCTCTGGAGGTTCTGGAAGACCTCGCGCAGCGAGGAGAAGTTGAGGGCTGCGAGGCGCGTCCAGATCTGGTGGGCCTCCTCGTGGTTGGAGGGCCCGATCCCGATCCGCCCGCGCATGCGACTCCCGCTCACCTGGAGGAAGAAAGCCCTGTTGAAGCCGAAGCCCATCTGCGCCGTCACGGCCACGAGGCAGAGGTAGACGACCTCCGGAGTGCTGAGCGACTCGTAGAGGATGTCCACGATCTCCTTCATGCTCTTCAACTGATGGAAGTTGAGGAGGAAGTGCTCCTCGAGCTCCCGCTCGCGCGAGACATCCACGAGGCAGTGGAGGGCGGCTCCGGGCGCGGCGGCCTCGAAGCGCTCCCGGAAGTGGCGGTAGACCGTGCCTCCCGGGGCGCGCCGCAGCTCCCCTTCGCGGACCGCCGCGGGCGGCGGCTCGCGGCGGTCCGCCTCGGGCCGCGTCGCGCTCTCGAGCGCGGCATCGAAGGAGGCTCCGAGCGGAAAGGCCCCCGGCAGCGCGGCCTGCGCGTGGTGGCTCGACCACAGGATCTTCCCCCCCCCGTCCACGAGAACGGCGGCCACCTTGAGGCGGCCGCAGACGCTCTCGAGGGTAGCTTGAAGGACTTCCGGGCTCGGAGGACCCATGGTCTGGCTCCAGTTCACGCGGGCCGGCACCCTCCACCGGGGAGAACCACGTCCTTCGGATGTCCGGCACTCGGGGCGAGATCTCGTTTCGTTTCAGGAGCTCGCACCGGCCCGTACCTAACGTTTACGGAAGTTGCGGACAGAAAGACTAACAAGCGTCTAACCGGATGGCAAGAGCCGTTCGAAAAGATTACGTCGCTCGTGAGTGGGCCACCCCGGGCTCGCGGGCAGGCGGCCGGGGGCAGCCAAAGTATCGGCCCGAACGCTTCCCGGCATGAGGTTCGGGCGATCTAACCCCAGTGCTGCCGCAGCTTACGGGCCCGATCGGGCCCGGCACCGGCAGGTCAGGGCCGGGAATGGGTTTAGCGCACCCTTGGCTCAGGACAGGGTCCGGGGCGCCGGCCGGGGACCGAGGAGAACTGCCCCACCCGCGGCGGGTTGCCGGGTCAGCCGGTCAGGTTGACGGCTTGCCGACGGGCACCCGGAGGGCCCCTGCTCCGGCGAAGAGGATGCAGAGCGCCATGCCCAGGAGGGCGACGTTGTACTCGCAGCCGTTGGGCACCTCCCCGGGCGCATCCATCTTGAGCACCATGAAGAAGCCGTTCGCCAGGTGGACCTTCCACATCGCGACCCCCATGACGGCGGCGATCGCGAGGGCGCCGAGCCTCGGGAAGAGCCCGAGGACCACGAGGAGCCCGCCCCCGATCTCGGCGCTCACGGTGGCGACGGCCATCGGGTACGGGTAGGGCACGCCGAGCTTCCCGAGGGTGTCCGAGAACCCGGCGATCCCCACCGCGTTGGGCCCGAAGAGCTTCGCGGCCCCGTGCGCGATCATGATCCCCCCGAGCGCGAGCCGGAGAACGAGGAGCCCCACGTCCAGTCCAGTCTTCTTTCCGTCGGCCATGCGTGTGTCCTCCCGAGCTTCTTTTCTGGAAACAGCCCAGCATGATAGAGAAACTGTCCCCGGTTGTCCCGAGATTTCCGGCGTGGTTCAAGAACCGCGATTGCGCGGTTCAGAACCACGCCCGTACTCTCCCCCCTCTGTCCCCCCAAGGGGAGGACGGGACATGTTCCTTGCCAGAGACCTACGGCGAAGACCAGCATGGTGTGGTTCAAGACCGGGTGTTACCCGGTCTTGAAC
>JACQVW010000003.1 GCA_016209535.1 Planctomycetota bacterium
CTCCACGGATTCCGCCTCGCCCCGCTCCCCCCCTTCCCGGTTCCCCCCTCCTCGGTGCCACCCCTCCCACGGGCGTCTGTCCCCGCTGGCGATCTTCCACCCTCCCCGCTCCACCACGGCGGTCCGGGACGGCCCGGCCGGTCAGGCGGAGCCCTCCTCCGGCTCGGCGGCCGCGGCCGCCTTGGCCTTCTTCGGCTCGTGGGTGTCGTCGCCCTTGACGACCCAGACCTTGGCCTCGCACTCCACCTCGGGGTGCAGGCGGATCTTCACCTTGTAGGTCCCCATCTCCTTGATGGGGGCGTCGAGCTGGATGCACTTGGGGTCCACATCCAGGCCCACGCTCGCGAGCTGTTTCGCGATGTCCCGGGCCGTGACCGACCCGTAGAGGTGGCCCTCCTCGCTCGCGTTCGCCAGGATGGTGCAGTCGGCCTTCTCGACCTCCTTGGCCACGAGCTGGAACTTCTCCTTCGTCTCCTGCTCGAGGGCGATCAGGCGGCGCCTCATGGACTCGAAGCGGTGGATGTTGTCCTGCGTGACCTCCACGGCGTACCCGAAGGGGAGGAGGTAGTTCCGGCCGTACCCCGCGGCGACGACGACGACGTCGCCGATCTTTCCGAGCTTGTCGACGTTCTTCTGGAGAAGGAGCTTCATGCCAGGTTCCTCCTGGTCGCGATGGCTGTGGGTTGTAACGCCGTGCGCTCTCGATCAGCTCGTGAACGGCAGGAGCCCGATGAACCGGGCCTGCTTGATCGCCTTCTTCGTCATGCGCTGGTGGGCGGCGCAGTTGCCGGAGCGCTTGCGCGAGAAGATCCTCCCCTGGCTCGTGCAGAGCTTCTGGAGGATCAGGAGGTCCTTGTAGTCCACGCGCGTCAGCTTCTCGCGGCAGAACCGGCACCGGTGTCGATCCGCGATCTGGGCGTAGCGCCTCCGCCCCTCGATGCCCTCGTAGTCGCCGTAGTAGCCTCCGTCGTCGTAACCGCCCGCGCCGCCCCCGTTGGGCCCGCGGCCGAAGGCGGGGCGCCCGGAGCCGTAGGTCGTCCGGGCCGGTCTCTCGCTCGACTTCGACACTTCTGCAGGGTCAGCCATTCCGATAGAACCTCTCCTGAAGCTCCGATGTCTCGTTAAAAAGCCAAATTCTACACCAGTCCCGGCGCCCTTGGAAGCTCTGGCTTGGTTCAAGACCGGGTTTTACCCGGTCTTGAACCAAGCCGAAGCTCTCAGAACGGGATGTCGCTGTCCCCGAGGCCCAGAGGGCCGTCGCCGGGGGCTTCCAGGGCCTCCTCGGGGGACGGCGGCCGGCTCGGCCCGGCCCCGGGCGGCCCGGAGATCCCCTCCGGCGCGGCTCCGGGCGCGGGCCTCGAGGAGAACTGCTCCCGCGCCGGCGGAGACGCCCTTCCGCCGAAGGGGGGCCGGGCCGGGAAGCCGGAGGAGTCCTCCTCGGGCCCGCCGGACGACGCCCCTTCGCCCCCGGCCCCGCCCCCCGTCTCGCTCCGGGGCCCGCCCAGGAACTGGAAGCTCTCGGCCACGACCCGCAGCTTGGAGCGCTTCTGTCCCTCCTGCTCCCAGGAGTCCAGGGCGAGCCTCCCCTCGACGAAGAGCGGAGCTCCCTTCCGCAGGTACTGGCAGACGATCTCGGCCTGACGGCTCCAGAGCGTGATGTCTACGAAGGTCGTCTCCTTCCTGCGTTCGGTCCCCACCGTGTACTCGCGGTTGACGGCGAGGCCGATCTCGGAGACCGGGGTCCCCTTCGGGGTGTACCGCAGCTCGGGGTCGCGCGTCAGGCGGCCCATCAGGAACACCTTGTTCAGATTCGACATGGTCTATCCCTCCATGGCCGTACGCTTCCCCGCGGCGCCGCCGGGCGCTCGGGGCCCGTCTCACTCCGGCTCGACAGCGGCGTCCGGAGCCGCCTCCTCCGCCTCTTCGACGGCAAGCAGGGCCGGGCTCCTGCGCGTGCCGTAGGCGGGTGCGTCTTCCGTGGTGCCCGTGCCGGAGATGCCCTCGGCCTCCCGGCGAAGCCGCTCGCGCTGCTCCTCGATCTCTTCCGGCGACCCCGTCACCTCCTGACGCAACCGCTTCTCGCAGTCCTTGACGAGCCCCTCGTCATAGAGGATGAGCACCCGCAGGACCTTCTCGGAGAGGAGGCTGTCCCGTTCGATGGTCTTGAGCGCGTGGGGCGGGGCCTTGAAGTAGGTCAGGTAGTACGTCCCCTTCTTGCAGCCCTTGATGTCGTAGGCCAGCTTCCGATCGGGCCAGCGCTCGGAGTATACCAGCTCCGCGGAGCTCTTGTGCAAGATCTCCTGCACGAGGCGCTCGAGGCCCGGCCAGTCCTTGGCCGCCAGGTTGGAGTCGAAGAGGAACATCCCCTCGTAGAGTTTCGTCGCCGTCATCGTCGTCGTCATCGCCATCGTGTCGTCACCCGTCCGTGGATCGATCTCACCGTGTTGAAAAGTCCATGCCGTTGAAGCGATTGGCGCAGGCGACGATCCCCTCGTCGATCCAGACGCCGAGCATCTTCGCCGCCCGCGACGCGACCTCGAGGAGGAGCGTCTCCTCATCCCCGCCGAGGCGCTCCAGCACGTAGTCGGCCGCGTCCCTGCCTGCGTGCTCGGGCCGGCCGATCCCGATCTTGAGCCTGTGGAACCGATCGGTCGCGAGAGCCTGGATGACCGACTCCACCCCCCGGTGCCCGCCGCTCGACCCCTGGGCCCGGAACCGCAGCCTGCCCCGCGGCAGGTCCAGGTCGTCGTGGACGACGAGGAGGTCCCCCTCGGCCGGGGGCACGTCTCCGCCGAAGTAGGCCACGAGGTCGCGGACCGCCGGCCCGCTCCGGTTCATGAAGGTCTCCGGCTGGAGGAGGAAGACCGGTGCGCCCGACAGCCTCTTCTCCCGGTACCTCACCGCGAGCTTCCTCCGCGCCGCGGGAAACTCCTGGTCCCGGGCGAACTGATCCACGACCAGGAAACCGACGTTGTGCCGCGACCGCGCGTAGGCTTCTCCCGGGTTTCCGAGACCCACGATGAACTTCATGAGCCGCATCGCAGCCCTGCGCGCCCGGGCAGGCGGCGCCGCCGCGCGCCTTGGCGGGCGGCGGCCCACAGTCCCCGGTCCGACTTGGCGGGACGCGTCCAGGGCTATTTCTCCTTGTCCTTATCCTTGCCTTTTTCCTTCTCCTTCTCCTTCTCCTTCTCCTTCTTCTTGCCTTCGCCCTCCGCGGGCGCCTCCGGCTCCTCCTCCTCCCCCTCCTTGCGACCGATGACCTCGGGCTGGGTCGGCGCCGCCTCGGCGGGCGCCGCGGCCACCTCGACCTTGTGGTGGACGACGGTGAGGATGACCGCCTCGGGGCCGGCCACGAAGGCGCAGCCCGCGGGGACCTTCAGGTCCTTGAGCCGGATCGCGTGGCCGATCTCGAGGCTCTCGATGTTCACCGTGATGCGCTCCGGGATGTCCAGGGGGAGCCCCGAGACGAGGACGTCCTTCATGGGGAAGGCGATGACCCCGCCGGCCGTGACCCCCTTGGGCACGCCCACCGTCTCGACGGCCACCGCCACCTGGATGCGCTCGTCGATCCGGATCCGCGTGAAGTCCACGTGGATCACCGTGCTCCCGAGTGGATCGTACTGGACCTCCTTCACGACCCCCGGCTCGTCCTTCGAGTCCGTGCGGATCGTGGCGATCTTGTGGCCAGCGTTGAGGAACCGGGTGAGCTCCACCCGGTCAAGGACGAGGAAGCTGTTCCCCTCGCCGTGCCCGTAGAGGTTCAGGGGGACGCGACCGCCTTCGCGGAGCCGCTTGGCGGCGCGGGAGCCGAGCTCCGTCCTCGGTTCCGCTTTCAGAACGAATTGCTCCATGGATCAAGCTCCAAGCTCAAGGATTCATGCCTTCTTCAGGGCCTTCGCGGGGACCCCCACGACGACCTCGCCGTCGCCGACGTCACGGTTCTTGAGGACGACGGACCCGGCGCCCGTGACGGCTCGAGCCCCCACCGTGACGGGCGCGACGAGCACCGTCCCGCTCCCGATGAAGGCGCCGTCCTTCACGACCGTGGTGCTCTTGGTCTTGCCGTCGTAGTTGGCGAAGATCGTTCCGGCGCCGATGTTCACGCCCTCTCCCACGATACCGTCCCCGACGTAGCTCAGGTGCCGGACCTTGGTCTTCCTGCCGATCCTCGAGGCCTTCACCTCGACGAAGTTCCCCACGCTCACGCCGTCGGCCAGGCGCGTCCCCGGCCGGAGGTGGGTGAAGGGGCCCACCTCGCAGCCGGCCCCGATCTCGACGCCCCTCTGGATCACCGTGAAGGGCAAGATGCGCGTGCCGGCCCCGATCCGGACGCCCTTCTCGATGTACGTACTCCCCGGGTCGTCGATGGTGACGCCCGAGCCCATGTACTCGTCGAGCATGCGCTCGCGCAGGATCTCCGACGCCCTCGCCAGCTCGGCTCGGCTGTTCACCTGGGCCACCTCCCTCTCGTCCTCGACCTCGAAGGTGGCCACGGTCCTGCCCCCTCGGGCCGCCTGCACGACGACATCGGTCAAGTACAGCTCGCCCTGGGCGTTCTGCCGGTCGATCCGGGCGTAGGCCTCGCGGAAGGCCGAGGCCCGGAAGACGTAGGTCCCCACGTTGACCTCCCGGAGCCGGCGCGTGGCCTCCTCGGCGTCCTTCTCCTCGACGATCCCCGTGACGAGCCCCCGCGCGTCGCGGAGGATCCTCCCGTAGCCGGAGGGGTCCGCCATGCTGCAGGTGAGGATCGACACGTGGGCCCCCGGCCTCGCGTGCTCGGCGAGGAGGGCCCGGAGAGTGTCGGCCCTGAGGGCGGGGAGGTCGCCGTTTAAGACGAGGACGTCGGGGTCTGCGCCCGCCGCCGGCGGAGCGCCGGGCGAAGCCGCCCCGATGGCCCCTATACCGCAGCGGGCCGCATGGGCCGTCCCGAGCTGCTCCTCCTGCACGGCCCAGGTGATACCGCGGCCCTGGAAGGCCTCGATCACCTTCTCCCGCGCGTACCCCACCACTACGATCTTCTGCCCGGGGCCGAGGGCCTCGGCGGACTCGAGGGAGTGCTCCAGGACGGGCACGCCGAGGAGCGGGTGAAGGACCTTCGGCAGCTCCGAGCACATGCGAGTGCCCTTGCCGGCGGCCAGGATCACGGTGACGAGCATCTTCGAGGATTAAAACGTAGGGCCCTCCAGCCGCGGGGTCGCCGCGCCGGGGGGCCCGGCACTGAGGCATTCTGGTTACCCGGTGAGGACTCGAACCTCAATAAGGAGGACCAAAACCTCCTGTGTTACCAATTACACTACCGGGTAACGGTGACGAAGCCCGGAATTGTAGGAAGGGAGGGAGGTTAAGTCAAAGCAAAACTCGGTCCGGCAGCGGCGCCGCGCCCGCTGCGCGCCCGTTGGGCCCGGCACGGGCTCGGCGCCGCTCACGCGGCCTCCATTCGCGCATCTCACGGCCCTGACCCGGCGGTCTCCTGGCTCGAGCGGTGGGCCAGCTCGCGGTTCCGGTGCGAGACGAGGAAGGCGAGCTGCTCGAGCTCGAGGGAGAGGTCGATCGAGACGTACGCGACGTGCTCCGGGAGGCTCAGGTTCACCGGGGCGAAGTTGTAGATCCCGCGGATCCCGGCGGCCACGAGGCGGCTTGCGACCTCCTGCGCGGCGCTCGCGGGGACCGCCAGGATCGCCAGCTCGACCCCCTTCTCCTCGACGACCCTCGCGGCCTGCTCGACCGCGTGGACCTTCATCCCCTCGATGGTGCGGCCCACGATCCTGGGGCTCGCGTCGAAGAGCGCCACGAGGCGAAAGCCGTGGGCCTGGAAGCCTTTGTACCGGAGGAGGGCGTTCCCGAGGTTTCCGATCCCGACGAGCGCGACGTTCCAGGTGCGCTCCATCCCGAGGACGCGGCGGATGTCCGGGATCAGGTTCGGTATCTTGTACCCGAGCCCGGGAAACCCGAACTGGCCGAAGTAGCCCAGGTCCTTGCGGACCTGGGCGGCCGTGACGCCCAGGGCGCCCCCGAGCTGCTGGGAGGACGTCGTGCTTTCCCCGCGGGCCTCGAGCTCCTCCAGGTGCCGCAGGTAGCGGGAGAGCCGGCTCGCGGCGACCCTGGGGACGAGCGGCGAGGAGCCCTTGTCACGCCGGGTCATGGCGCTCCCTGCGGCCAGAACCGGTCCAGGATGAGCCTGGACCAGCTCTCCATTCGGTCCCGGTACCCGCCCAGGGCCTCCCGCGGCACGAAGCGGCCCTCGAGGGTCCCCTGCTCCCGGACGGTGACGGCCGGCGCATCGACTTCCACGCGGTAGACGATCCCCAGGTGCACTCGCCCCACGGCGTTCGAGTCGTCGTTGACGACCCCGACGACGCCCCCATGATACCGGGACTCCAGGCGCAGCTCCTCGTGAAGCTCTCGGCGGAAGGCGGCCTCCACGGCCCCGGGGATGCCCTGGGGCTCCGCGTCGCCGGGGTTGACGTGACCTCCCACCCCGAGGGATACCTTGTCGTGGAGCCGCGGCTCGGCCCCCCGAGGCAGCCTCCTGAGGAGGAAGACCTGACCGCCGCAGACGACGACGGCGTACGGGATGATCTGCTTCAGCTCCGGATCCTCCTCGGCTCCCTCGCGCTCGACGAAGAAAGCCTTCCGCGCCACCACCCCCAGGACGTCCCCGGCGCCTTCGGCGTGGAAGCCGTCGAGGGATCCCGAGAGCGGCGCGAGCACGTCTTTCCGGGGGACGACGAGCACCAGCTCCATGGTTTGTGGATCTCGATCGAGCCCTCTTCTCGCCGAGGATGGCCGCCGCGTCAAGAGGGCCCCGGCGGGCGGCCCGAGCCGAGGTCCGATAACGCGCCGGAGCCTCGCTGTGGACAGCCGATGCGGCGCATCCTACTCTCCACGAGGGAGGCCAGAGCCCGGTGGGGCCGCGGCACGAGCCCCGGGACTGGAGACGCAGAGAATGAAAGACACCGTCCTCGACCCTGGAGCGTGCGGGTCCATGGAGGAGATCCCGAGGATCTGCCCCGCCGGCGACGCGGCGGAGGACACCGGGCCGGCGGCCTCGATCGCCGCGACCGTCCTCGAGCAGGTGGACCGGCAGCTCCAGACGTTCCAGCGCGGGATCGTGGAGACCGTCGCGGGCACCATCGCCGAACGCCTGGATTCCCTCGTCGAGCTCAAGGTGAGGAAATCGTTGACGGGGAGCCTCATGGCCAGCACGGACCGCATGAAGGACGCCGTGCTCAAGGTCATGCAGGGGGTGCTCCTGGAGAGCGGGCTCCTCGAGCGGTTCATCGTCCGCGCCGTCGAGGCGAAGCTCCAGGAGGCGCAGGGCCCTGGCTCCGGGGCGGTCCGGAAGGAAGAGCTCGAGAGGCTCGTCAAGGAGCAGTGCGCCCCCGCCCTGGAGGCGAGCCGCAAGGAGCTCCTGGACCTGGTCGTGAAGGAGGTGGCCCAGGCCATGTCGAGCGAAGGCATGAAGGTGATGCTCGACGAGAAGTTCCGCGCGATCAGCCTCTACCTGAAGACGGACGTGGTCCCCAAGGCTGTCGCCCATGCCCTGAAGTCCTCCAAGGTCCCGGCCTGACCCCTCCTCGGGGGGGGATCCACGGAGCAGGGGGTTGATGAGTGTCCATAAAGTTGATAAGAAGAGGGCCCCTTGGGTCTGAAATAGACGAGGAAAGGGGGCAAAACGAGGGGAAAAGCAGAAAAGGCCGGGAAGCCGGCCTTTTTTGTTGCCGCCCGGTGGGCGCTGCCCGCCGGGCCGGGGCCCCCGGGCCTATGCCGGGCCCAGCCCCCGGAGCCGCCAGGCCGCCTCGAGCCCCTGGGTCCAGTGCGGAAGCACGTGGATGCCGAGGCTCGTGAGGCGCCGCTTCTCGAGCACCGACCACCTCGGCCGGCGGGCCTTCGCCGGGTACGCCTCGAGACGGATGGGCTCTACTCCCACGCCGAGCCCCGCGAGCCGGAATATGGCCCCGGCGAAGTCCCACCAGGACGCCGCGCCCTCGCAGGACGCGTGGAAGAGGCCCGAGGCGCCCTCGAGGAGCACCCTGCGGGCCTGGGCGGCGAGGCTCCAGGCGTCGGTGGGCGTGCCGATCTGGTCGCTCACGACCCGCACGGGGCGGCCGCCTCTCCGGGCCTCGTCCGCCACCCGCAGCATGGTGTGGAGGAAGTTCCGCCCCGGACCGCCGTAGAGCCACGACGTGCGCAGGACGACCCAGGGGACGCCGTGGGCGCGCAGCCGCTCCTCGCCGGCGAGCTTGCTCCGCCCGTACGCGCTCAGGGGCCCCGGGGCGTCCCCCTCGTGGTACGGCCGCCGGGGTACGCCGCCGGCCTCGCCCCCCGGCTCGCCCGAGAAGACGTAGTCGGTGCTCACGTGGAGGAGCCGCGCCCCGCAGGCGGCCGCGGCGTCGGCCAGGTGGCCCACGGCCGCGTCGTTCACGAGGAACGCGCGGTCCGGCTCTTCCTCGGCGCGCTCCACGTCGTTGTAGGCCGTGCAGTTCACGATCCAGGCCGGCCGCAGGGCGCGAGCGGCCTCGAGGACGCGGGTGCGGTCCGTGACGTCCAGGCTCCGCCGGTCCGTCCCCGTGACGTCGAAGCGTGGGTCGCGGCCAAGGAGCCCGGCGAGCTTCGAGCCGAGCTGCCCCCCGGTTCCCGTGACCAGCACTTTCATCGCACGCATCGCAAGCTCCTGCGTGCCCCGTGGCGCCTCCGGGCGCCTGCGATACACTACACCGCCTTTCCCCCACCGGTCAAAGCTCCCGATGCAGCAGTACTTCCAGACCATCCTGCGCAGGCCGGGGATCGTCCTCTCGGTCCTCGCCGCCTCCTGGGCCCTCTGCGCCTTGGGGCTGCCGAGGATCCGGTTCGACAACAACCCCGACTCCTTCCTGCCGCCCCACCACGAGGCCTATCGGATCAAGAAGACCGTCGAGGAGAAGTTCGGCCTCGAGGACCCCATGCTCCTCGCCGTGATCACGGGGGAGCCCGACGGGATCTACCGGCCGGGTCCGCTGAAGAGGATCCAGGAGCTCACCGGGGAGATCGAGCGGATCCTGGCCGGGTATCCGGACCTCGTCCCCCACCCCGTCTACAGCCTCGCCACGGAGAAGGACGTGGAGCTCGCCGGCGGCATCCTCCACGAGACGCCGTTCCTCGAGCCCTTCCCGGAGACGGACGAGGACCTCCGCAGGCTCAAGGCCGCGGTATCGAGGCTCGAGCTCTACACGGGAGTGATCGTCTCGGAGGACGGCTCGGCGGGGGCCATCATCATCGTCCCGCCTCGCGGCAGGGCCGAGGAGGTGCACGCCCGGGTCGCGAGGCTCCTCGACGAGCGGCGCGAGCCGGACCTCGAGCTCCTCCTCGCCGGCGAGGCGGCGGTGCGCTCGAAGATGGGGAGCGCCGTCGCCGGGGATGCCTTCCGCCTCAACCCCCTCTGCGTGGCCGTGATCGTGGTCTTCCTCTACATCGCGTTCCGAAACCTGGCGGGGATCGTCCTCCCCCTCACGGTCGTCGGCTGGAGCACCGTCGTCATGCTAGGGCTCATGGCCTACGCCGGCAGCCCCGTCTACATCATCACGAACGCCATCCTCGTGACCGTCGTCTCCCTCGGCGTCGCCGACTCGATCCACATCCTCGGCGAGTACTACCGCGCGCGCGAGCTGGACGGAGCCGCGTCCTCGCGGGACCTGGTGGCCCGCGTGAACGTCCGCCTCTGGGCGCCCGTCTTCTACACTTCCGTGACCGACATGGTGGGCTTCGCCTCCCTGTGCCTCACGGGCCTCATGCCGCCCCTGGAGCGCTTCGGCCTCTTCGCCGCCCTCGGCTGCGGCGCGTCGCTCATCGCGAGCCAGAGCCTCCTGCCGGCGGCCATCGCCCTGCTCGACCCGGTGCTCCGGCGCCACAAGCGGCGTCGCGACTGGGCCGGGGAGGGCCGCCTCCAGAAGATCCTCGCCGGGCTCGGGGAGGCCATCCGCAGGAACCCGAGGAAGGTGGCCCTCGCCTGCGCGGCGGTCGTCGCGGCCGGGGCCGCTCTCGCCACGCGCGTCCGCGTCGACCAGTCCATGGTGAGCGCCTTCGACGAGGAGGACGAGATCGTGCAGTCGGACCGGAAGGTCAACCGGCTCTTCCACGGCACCTACTTCCTCGACGTGGTCATCGACGGCGGAAGGCCGGGCGCACTCGCGGAGCCGGAGCTGCTCCGGCGGATCCACGCGCTCGAGGAGACCGCGAAGAGGCTCGAGCACGTGAAGGGCTCGATCTCCGTCGCCGGTTTCGCGAGGAAGCTGAACCAGATCCTCCATGACTGGGAGCCCTCGGAGCTCCGGATTCCTGAGGACGTCGCCACCGTCCGCGAGCACTTCTCCCTCCTCGACGCGAGCCCGAGCAAGAAGGCCGACTTCCTCAGGACCGTGGACCCGCCCCTCCAGACCGCGAACGTCCGCCTGCGCCTCTCCACGGGCCGGTACGTGGACGAGCGGGTCGTCGTGGAGGCCATGGATCGGCACATCGCGGAGCTCTTCCCGGCAGGCGGCCCCGTCAAGGCGTCTCTCGCCGGGCGCGTGAACATGGACTACCACTGGGTGCGGCTCATCGTGAGGAGCAACGTCTGGAACGTCGCCTGCTCCATGACGATCGTGTTCCTCCTCCTCATGCCCCTCTTCCGGTCCCTCACGGCGGGCTTCCTGTGCGTCGTGCCCGTGGCGTCGGCCATCGCCTGCACCTACGCGCTCATGGTCCTCGTGGGGATCGACCTCGGGATCGGCACGTCCATGTTCGCCTCCCTCGCCACGGGGGTCGGCGTCAACTTCCCGATCCATGTCCTCACGCGCCTGCGCCGCGCGATGGGGCCCGAGGCCCTTGGCGAGCAGGCCGCCTTCGCCGAGATGTTCCGCCTGACCGGGAAGGCCCTCCTCTTCAACGCCATGAGCGTCTGCTTCGGCTTCCTGGCCCTCCTCGTCAGCGACCTCCCCCTCCTCCGTCACTTCGGGCTCATGATCTCGGCCGGGATCGGCACTGCATGCATCGCGAGCCTCACCTTGCTCCCGGCGCTCGTCGCCTGGCTCAAGCCCCGGGTGGTCTACGGCCCGCGGCGCCCGGAGGGCGCGTAGGTGCCGGGGTGCGCTCCGTCACGGCTCGAGGAGCTTGAGGAGCCGCTCCATCTTGGTCCAGCGCTGGGGCGAGAGGGAGATCCCGGCCCCGAGCACGCGCTCCCGCACCCAGGCCTCGGCGCCCGGCAGGTCCTCCGTTTCCACCTCGAGCTCGTAGGCCTCGGAGCCGTCCGGAAACGCGATGCGGTCGATCTCGAAGGGTCTCCCGGGGCCACCGCGCCGCACTCGCTCGTTCTCGAGGACCCCGACCCGGACCAGGGGAGGCCGGCCGAAGAGCCGGCGGACCTCGTCCATGGCCGCCCCGGGCAGGTCGAGGAGGGCCGGAGGTCGCTCGAGGACCGAGGCCAGGGTCTCCGCCGAGACCTCCTGCTCGAGCTCGACCGAGTCGAAGCAGCCCGGCCGCAGCTCGGCGCCCAGCTTCACCGTGAGGACACGCCTCGGGGCGCCGGCGCCCGCCTCCTCCCGGACCCTCAGGAGGACGCGGGAGCGCCGGAGCCTCCCATCGGGCGCGTCGAAGTAGTGGTTCACCTGCCGCTCGGGCTCCGCCCGCTCGCCCCAGGCTGGATCGTCCCGGAGCCTGAGGAAGTCCTCGCGGCTCTCGATGGAGTACTTGAGCTCGCGCTCCCTGCCGCCGCTCACGGTCCGGCCCCTCCCGGCGAGCCGCCGGCGGCCCGGGGCCCGAAGCCGAAGCGGCGCACCCAGTCGTCCACCTCGGCCGCCGAGAGCGCGGCCGGCTTGCCCTCGGCCTCCTCCGGAGGCCGCTCCCTCGCGCTCTTCCTGCGGAGCCGGCGGGCGAGGATCGCCGCGAGCTCCCGCGACGTGAGGTGCACGAGCCGCAGACCCCGCAGGTGGACCCCGATGTCCGTCATGTCGCCCGTGACGACGGGGAAGCGGATCAGGTTGTAGCCGTCGATGATGTACGCGGCGGACATCGCTGCGTAGACTACTCGGCGTGACGTCCTCCCCGCAACCGGCGAAGGTCTCCATCGCCGTGGGCTTGATCCGCGAGGCCGGGCGCTTCCTCGTCGCCCGGAGGCCCGCCGGCGCTCACGCCGGGGGCACCTGGGAGCTCCCCGGCGGCAAGGTGAGGCCGGGCGAGCCCATCGAGGAGGCCCTCCGGCGGGAGGTGGAGGAGGAGACGGGCGTGAAGGTCAAGGACGGGGTGCTCCTCCACGTCGAGGAGCACGCCTATCCCGACCGGACGGTCGTGCTCCACTTCTTCCTCTGCCGGGGCGCCGAGGGCAGGCCCGAGGGCCGCGAGGGCCAGGAGGTGCGCTGGGTGACCCTCGAGGAGCTCGCGGCGCTGCCCGTGCCCGAGGCGAACCGGAGGTTCCTCGGGGTCCTGTCGGAGCAGTTCGGCGAGGGCTAGCTGGGCTGCGCCCGAAGCAAGCTCATGAGCTCCGTGCGCGTCGCGACGTTCGTGCGGAAAAGGCCGCGCATGGCCGAGGTCGTCACGGTGCTCCCGGGCTTCTTGACCCCGCGGATCGTCATGCAGGTGTGCTCCGCCTCGATCACCACGGCCACGCCCCGCGGCTCGGCGAGGCGCTCGATCAGGTCGGCGATCTGGTTCGTGAGCCGCTCCTGGACCTGCGGGCGCCTCGCGAAGACCTCGACGGCCCGCGCCAGCTTCGAGATCCCGAGCACCTTGCCGTCGGGGATGTAGGCCGTGTGGGCCTTGCCCAGGAACGGCAGCAGGTGGTGCTCGCACATGGACGCGAAGGGGATGTCCTTCACGAGGACGATCTCGTCGTACTTCTCGCGGAAGACCGTCTTGATCGACGAGCCCGGGTCCTGGTGGAGCCCCGAGAAGACCTCGGCGTACATGCGCGCGATTCTCTCCGGGGTCTCCCGGAGCCCTTCCCTGTCGGGGTCCTCCCCGATCCCCTCGAGGATCATCCTCGCGGCCTTGACGAGCTTCTCGTGGTCCATGGGCGCCATGGGCAGCGGGCGCCGGCCTCAGCGCAGCGCCGGCCCGAGGCGGCCCGATTGCCGGAAGAACGCGATGGGATTCTCCCAGACGACCTTCGTGATCTCCTCGTCGGTGAAGCCCCGCCGGCGCATCTCGAGCACCGCCCGCGGCACCATGAGGGGGTCGCTGGGGCCCCAGTCGCAGGAGCTGTTCAGGAGCATCCGGTCGAGGCCGTGCTTCTCGAGGATGTTGACGGCCCGCTCGGGCGACAGCTTGGTCACGGGGTAGATCGTGTGCCCGCACCAGCAGCCGGAGTCGCGGGCGGCCTGGATGGTCTCCTCCGTGTTGTGGTCGATGATCACGCGCTCGGGGGGGAAGCCGACCTTGTGGATGATCTCGATGGTCTTCAGGGTCCCCTTGAGCTTCTCGACGTGGGGGGTGTGCACGATCACGGGCAGCCTCGCGTCGCGGCTGATCTCGAGCTGCCGCCGGATCGACTCCGCCTCGGCCTCGGTGATATCGTCGAAGCCGATCTCCCCCACGGCGACCACGGAGGCGCGGTCGAGCCACCGGGGCATCTCGCGCAGCACCTCGTCTCGCAGGGGGACGTCGTTCGACTCCCGCGGGTTCACGGCCACGGCGGAATAGTGGTCGATCAGGTAGTTGGCCGCACGCTGCCGCTCGAAGGTCGTGATGTGGTCGAAGTAGTCGTAGAACGTGCCCGCGCGCTTCCGCCGCTCGCCGAGCCAGAAGGCCGGCTCGACCACGGCGCGGACCCCTGCGAGGGCCATCTTCTCGTAATCGTCGGTGACCCTCGAGATCATGTGGCAGTGCGGATCGAAGATCTTCATCGTGTCGGCTCCGGTGCGTGAGGTGTGGCGGTCATTATATCAGGCCCCTCGTCGCCAGCATCTCCCGGAGCCGCTCGACGCGCCTCTCCACGTCGAGCTCCTCGAGGAGGGCCTGCTTCTCGCGGAGGTCCCGCAGGAAGTGGTGGGCGACGAAGTCGGCGAGGAAACCCACCTCCCGCTCCCTGGCCAGGCGCCGGAGGAGCTGCTCCGCCTGGTCCCGCGGTCCCCGGCGGAGGAGGATCGTCTTCAGGTGCCCCTCGAGCTCCGCCTTGAGCCGGTCGCGAGCCACCTGGGACCGCGGGCTCGCGTCGGCGAGGAGGGTGACCCGGACCCTCCGGAACGGCTTGCCGTCGACCCACTCGTCGACCCTCGCCCTCGACTCCCCCACGAGGAACACGTCCGAGGTCCCATCGGGGCGCCGGTTGTAGCTCGCCACCGCGCCGACGCCGACGACCGTGGCGATGGTCCACGCCGACTCGTCGTCCGGGTCGGCCCCCGGCACGGCGTTCGCCATGGCGATGCGGCCGTGGCCGTCCAGGACCTCGGAGAGCATGGCGCGGTACCGGGGCTCGAAGATGTGGAGCCCCAGGCTCACGCGGGGGTAGAGGACCACCGAGGGCAGCGGGAAGACGGGGAGGAGCTCGGGGCGGCGGCGCATCAGGGGCCCTCGCCGAGGAGATCCCTGAGCCATCGCTGCCGCAGCTTCTTGTGCTTCTCCTCCAGGCCGAGGTAGAAGCCGCGGTGCGCCTCGTTGAGGGGGAGCCCGCGGTAGATGCTCTGGCAGAGGTAGCACACGGTGACGTCGGCGAGCTTGCGGTACACGAGCCAGTCGGCGAGGGCGATCCCGCCGAGACACACCATCCCTTCGAACGGGCCCACGAGGAGCATGACCAGGAAGGAGATCATGGCGGAAGCGACGACGATCATGAAGCCCAGCTCGCGGTTGAAGTCCTTCTGCACGTAGAGCGCCGAGCTCCCGCAGATCCAGCAGCGCTCGACGGCCTGGCCCGGGCGCGGCGCCGCCCCGGGCCCCTCGGGCCCCCGGAGCTCGAGAGCGCAGTGCGAGCACGCGAGGCCGTGCTCGGCCGCGGCCGCGGCATCCACGGCGCGGAGGAAGACCTCTTCGCAGCGCGGGCAGGCGTACTGGACGCTCGAGGGCGCCGCCTTGCGGGCGGGCCAGGGCCGCGGGGGGGAGGGGGTGCTCATGGAGGGTGGCGCGGAAGTTAAACGACGAGCCCCTCGGCGAGGAGGTGCTTCGCGATGATCTCGCCGATGAGGACGAAGACGACGACCACGTACAGGATGCCCGTCGCCGACTGGTTCGAGCGAATCTTGACGCACCTCCAGGTCATCCAGCCCAGAACGGCGGGTGCGGCGAGGCCGACGAGGCCTCGCGCCGGGAGGAACACGCCCTGGACGAGGAGGGAGCCTCCGGGGTCCGAGAGGGAGGCCAGGGAGCTCCAACGCTCCCCCTGAGCCCACGCGGCGCCGCCCGCCGCCGCGGCCCGCAGGACCAGGGTCACGAGCAGGAGCGCCGTGAGGCGCGCGAGCGGGGCGAAGGAGAGCCTCGGCACCACGAGGTGCCAGTGCCCGAGCACCATGGCGACCAGCGAGCTCCCTAGGAGGAGCGACGACGTGACGAAGGCCGCCGCGAGCCACGGCGCCTGCGCGCCCGCGAAGCCCGGGAGCCGAGGATAGGCCCATGCGTCGGCGGCGACCCCGGCGAGCCCGCAGGCGGCGGCGGCCAGGAGGACGCTCTTCGCCAGGGCGGCCAGGGCGGACCTCGGCCCCCCCCCGAGGGCCTCGCGGCGGGGGCTCAGGTCGACTCCAGCCTGGGCCGGGAGGAGCACGTTGTACGCAATGAGGAGGGCGGCGACAGCGACGTGCAGGTAGCCGACCTGGAGGGCGCTCGACGCCACCGCCAGGGCGAGGAAGACGACCGCGACGAGGCTCAGGAGGACGGAGAACCGGCGCCCGATGGCCTCGACGGGCACGAAGAGCAGGGCCGCCGCGACGCCCGCCGCCAGGGCCGTCGCGATGTAGTAGAACGCGCCGAATTCGAGCGGGGGGCCGGCCGGAACGCCGAGGACGAGGGCTGGCAAGGACGGGCTCATCCTACTTACTTGCGGACCTCGTAGATGATGTGCTGGAGCTCGGGGACGATGAGGCTCTCCATGGCGAGCTCGACGGCGCGGCGGGAGCCCGGGAGGGAGAAGACGGCCTTGCCCCTCGAGATCCCGGCCACGGCGCGGCTCAGCATGGCCGCGGCGCCCACCTGGCCGTAGCTCAGGGAGCGGAAGATCTCGCCGAAGCCTTCGATCTCCTTGTCCAGGAACTGCCGCACCACATCCACGGTGCCGTCGCGGGCCGCGATGCCCGTCCCGCCGTTCAAGATCACGGCGTCGACGTCGGAGGCGAGCCAGTGCCGGAGGACGACGCTGATCCGACCGGGCTCGTCGGGCACCACCGTCCGCTCGGCCACCTCGTGGCCCGCTGCCTCGAG
>JACQVW010000034.1 GCA_016209535.1 Planctomycetota bacterium
ACGAGGACGAGCCCCTTGGGGCGCGCGCAGATCTCCTCGCAGACCTCGGCCGGGAGGCCGAGGTCCTTCATGGCCTTGATCTCGTAGGGGATCACGCGCAGGACGGATCCGACGGCCCCTCGCTGGTAGAAGACGTTCGTGCGGAACCGTCCCAGCCCCGAGATCCCGAAGGACATGTCGAGCTCGTAGTCCTTCTCGAACCGGAGGATCTGCTCGTTGTCCAGGATGCTGTAGATGAGCTTCTTGGTGGTCTCGGGGTCGAGCACCTCCTGCTCCATGCTGACGAGCTTGCCGTTGATCCGGATCATGGGCGGGGCGCCTGCCGAGATGTGCAGGTCCGATCCCCCGCGCTCGACCAGTTGCTGCACCAACTCCTCTATCGTGACCATCGGACTGTGTCTCCCTTGAGATCCAGGGGCCCAGAAAACAGCCGGAGCTGGCCCGCCGCGAACCGCGGGCGAAGAAGAGTAACATCCCGGGGCGGAGTTGGCCGAATTTTGGCGAGGCGGCCGGCGGGGCCGGGAAACGAACCGGAAAACACGCCGGGCCAGCCGTCAGGGGACTCGATCGTTCCCTGCCGGCTGGCCCGTGACTTCGGGGGAGGGCTCGTTTACGCCCTCATGCCGTCTCGTTCAGGATCGTGATCTCGACGCGCCGGTTCTGGCTGCGAGCGCTCGAGCTGCGCCCCGTGGCCACTGGGCGGTAAAAGCTGAACCCGGCGGGGAAGATCCGGTTGGCCCCCACGCTCCCCTTGTCGACCAGGTAGCGGACCACCGTACAGGCCCTGGCGCTCGACAGCTCCCAGTTCGTCGGGTAGAGGTGCCGGATCTTCCGTATGGGTGTGTCGTCGGTGTGGCCGTCCACGCGCACGACGTGGCCGGGGTAGCTGTTGATGAGCCTCGCGACCTTGTCGAGGATCCTCTGGCCCTGCCTCGACAGCGTCGCCTGCCCCAGGGCGAAAAAGACCCGGTCCGGCACGCGGACCTTGATCCCCTGCTTCGTCTCGAAGACCTCGACCTCGCTCCGGATGTCGTCGATGAGGGCGCTCTTCGGCGCGCCCTTCTTGATGGCGCCCCCGGGGTCGGCGGCCACCAGAGGATCGCCCGGATCCTCGAGCCCGCCGCCGAGCCTGCGCTGCAGGGCGGCCAGCTCCTCCTCGAGCTTGTTGTTCTCGCTGATCAGGCGGTCGTTGGCCTCCTTGAGGCGCCTGTTCTGGTCCTTCAAGGCCTGCACGGAGCAACCCGAGCCGCCGCCGACCAGCACCGCCAAGGCAAGCCACGCCGAGGCAAGCTTTACGCTCTTCACTTCTCGAATCTCCTTCTCGCGGAGTCCACCGTTGGGTCCACCAGCGCCGCCGCCGGGCTCCTCTTCCCGTTGGAGGCGCGGCCCATTCCCGGAATGGGCCGCTAATAGGGTATCCGGGGCGGGGGGCGATGGCAATAGGGTGATGCGGGGTGCAGTGGGGCGTGCTGATGGGTGGCGCGCCGCGGGCTACAGGCCCACGAACAGCCCCAGGTACCACCGGAAGACCGCCTCGAAGGCCTCGGGCCAGAGGACGGTCAAGAGGGCGCCGGCCGTGAGGAACGGCCCGAAGGGGATGTACCGGCTCCGGAAGCGCAGGAGGCAGTAGATCCCGACGGCGGAGCCGAGGACGCAGGCGATGAAGAAGCTCTCGAGGACTCCGGCCCAGCCCGTGAAGGCTCCGAAGAGCCCCATGAGCTTCACGTCGCCGAGCCCCATGGCCGGCTTCCGGAACGCCTTGGAGCCCACGAAGCCCACCGTGAAGACGAGGCCCGAGCCCGCGAGCATGCCGAGGGTGGAGGCCCAGAATGCCTGGACGCGTCCCGTGGCGAGGAGGTCGGGCCGCAGGAGGCACAGGACGCCCATGCCCCCCGCGAACGCCGAGAGCACGCCCGCCAGGAGCCCATCGCGCAGCGGGCGCGGCGTCGCTCCGTGCCGCGTCCTCGACGGGAGCACGAAGGCCCAGAGCCCCGCCGTGCCGAGGGCCGCAGCGGCCAGCGCCGCGGCCGTCCACGGCCCGGCCCCCTCCCGCAAGGCCGCGGGCAGGGCTCCGGAAACCTCCGCGATCTCGGGGGCAAGCACAGAGAGGAGCCGCGGGACCGAGGACTCGGGCGTCAGGCGGTGGACCTCGGGCGCGGCGAGCGCGGCCAGCGGCGCGAGCATCATGCCCCGCACCGTGACCTCGTCGGGAATGATACGCAGCTCGAGGTCGATGAAGGAGCCGACGATGGCCGCGGCCACGAGGGTCGCGACCGCCACGAAGGCGAGGGGCACGAAGCTCCCGGGGCTCCCGGGCACGAGGTACCGGAGCGCCACGGCCGCGAAGAGGAGCGCCGTGAGGAGCTCCACGAGCACGTAGCGCGCCGGGATCGGCGCGCGGCAGTCGCGGCAGCGGGCCCCGAGGAGGAGCCAGCTCATGATGGGGATGTTGTCGTGCCAGCGGATGGGGGAGCCGCACGCGGGGCAGAAGGACCGCGCCGGGCGCGAGACCGAGAGGCCTTCGCGGGGCAGCCGGTAGATGCACACGTTGAGGAAGCTCCCGACCGCCGCGCCCAGGAGGGCCGTGAAGACCGTGAAGACCATCATGCCTTGGACTCCTGCCGCCCGAGGAACCCCCTCTCGCGAAGCAGGAGAAGTATGGCCTCCAGGACGCCTTCCGGCGAGCGGCCCTCGGCCGACACCTCGACGTGCGCCGCGGACCGGTAAAGGGGCTCCCGCGCCCGCAGCACGCGCTCCACCTCGCCGGCGCTCGAGCCGCCGGGCGCGAGGGCGGGCCGGCTCGCGGCCGAGGCGCGATCGGCGCCGATCCGCTCGCCGAGGACCGCCGGCGAGGCCGTGAGCCACACGACGGCGCCCGTGCGCCGGAGGAGGGCCACGTTCTCCTCCCGCAGCACGATCCCACCCCCCGTGGCCACGACGAGCCGCTCGCCGCCCCCCGCGTGGGCCGCGACGCGGCGAAGGGCGTCCGACTCCAGATCGCGGAACGCGGGCTCCCCGTCCTCGGCGAAGCAGCGGGCGATCGTCTTCCCCGCGAGCTCCTCGACGATGCGGTCCGTGTCGCGGAACCCCCAGCCGAGCCGATCGGCGAGCAGGCGCCCGACGGAGGACTTCCCGCTGCCGCGGTAGCCGATGAGGAAGATGGCCGAGATCGTGGAGAACGCGGAGCCCGCGGGGTCAGCGCCGGCCGCGCGGCCCGTGCCCCCGGTCTCGCCTCCTCGCGTCACCTCGCTCGCCGAGGGGGACTCGGGCGCCTACCCGGCCTCCCCCAGCGTGATCTTGAGGTCCTTCTCCTCCTCGCCGCGCTTCACGCGCAGGGTCACGGAGTCACCCGCGAAGAGCGCCTGGAGCACGTTGGCCAGGTCATCGAAGCCCGCCACGGCCTTGTCGTTGATCTTGAGGATGACATCCCCCGCCTTGAGCTCCCCCTTCTCCGCCGGGCCTCCGGGGTTCACGACCTTGACGGAGACCTTGCCGTCCGTGCCCTGGGTCGCGAGGATGCCCAGCGCTCCCTTCTTCTTGGGCTGGGGAGCCGCGGCGGGCTGCGGGGCCGGCTTGGGCTCCTCCTTCGGCTTCTCGGGAGCGGCTGCCGCCGTGGCCTTCTCGCCCTCGGCCTTGAGCGCGATGTCCTTCACCTCCACGGTCTGCCCGTCCCTGAGGATCTCGAGCGACACCTTGTCGCCCGCGGAGAGTTTCGAGAGGATGCCCCGAAGCTGCTCGACCTCTCCGATGTCGTGGCCGTTCGCCTTCTTGATCACGTCGCCCTTCTTGAGGCCCGCGGCGGCCGCGGCGGTCTCGGGGAGCACCGAGTCGACGACCACGCCTGGAACGTCGATCACGACCGCCACCCCGAGGACTCCGGGCTTCGCCTCCTTGGGCTCGGGCTTCGGCTCCGGCTTCGGTTCCGGCTTCGGCTCTTCCTTCGGCTTCGGCTTCTGCCCCTCACGCGCGACGAGCTTCGCCCCTTCCTTCCCCTTCGCGCCCACGGCCGTCACGGTCACGGTCTCGTCGCCGCGGACGTAGACGACCTTGAACGTGTCTCCCTCGAGGACCTTCTTCACCTCGCCCGCGATGTCCTCGATGGACTTGAGCTCCTTGCCGTTGAAGTGCGTGACCTTGTCGCCGGCCTTGAGCCCGGCGACGCTGCCCGTGAGCCCCTCCTCTACGTTCTCGACGATGAGGGTCGAGCCATCCTCCTTCACGGTGACCCCCAGCACGATGGGCTCCTTCTTCGGCGGCTCGGCGGGCTTGGCTCGCTTCGCCTCGAGGGCCGCGAAGAACTTGTCCTTCTCGACGAGCTTGAGGGACTTCGTAGTCCGGTTCCCGTCCCGCAGGAAGGTGACGTTGATCTCCTGGTCCGCCTTGAGGGCTCCGACGGCGGAGGAGAGGTTGGCCGACGAGACCGCCGTGCCGTTCAAGTCCACGATCACGTCCCCCAGCTTGAGGCCCGCGGCCGCGGCAGGGCTCTCCTCGACCACCTGCGTGACGAGGGCACCGCCCTCGATCTTGAGCTTCGCCCGCTGCTCCGCCGGGACGTCCGTGTGCCCGACGCCGAGGAAGGCCCCCGAGGGCTTCGCCGGGGCCGGCGCCGGCGCCGGCTGGGGAGCCGAGAGCTTCTTGACCTGCGCCTCGAGCTCCTCGATCTTCTTGTCGCGGGCCTTGAGGTCGGTCTCGAGCTTCGCGACCCGGGCCCCCACGCGCTCCTCGACGGTCTTCATCATCGCCTCGAGGAACCGCTCCGTGCGGGCGGCGAACGCCTTGTCGATCTCCTCGACGAGGTTCTTCCGGCCTTGGTCGATGAGCTTCTTGATGTCGTCCTTCAGCCCTCCCTCCTGGGCCCGGGCCGGCACCGAGAAGGCGATGACCGCGAGCGCCAGGGGCAGGACCAGGACCGGGTGGAAAGGACTCTTCGGCGTGCGCATCGTGCGTTTCTCCTTGTTGCCGTGTTGCCGTTCCTTCGCGGACTCCGGAGGACCGCGACCGGTTACGGGCACCGGGCGCGTCCCTTCAGGGACTCCTTGGGATTATCGGCTCCGGAGCGGCGCCGGCTTCACTCAAAAACGCCGCAACCCGTGAGCCTGCCGTGCTTGTCGCAGGGTAACCCCAGATTCTACGGCAGGGGCA
>JACQVW010000404.1 GCA_016209535.1 Planctomycetota bacterium
GCGCGAGGCCGCCCTCGACCTCGGGGACCTCGTCCCCGGCCTCGAAGGCGCTCGGGACGACCGCGCCGAGCCCCCGCAGGCCCTCGCGGCGGCCGCCGAGGATCTCCAGCGGGGCCTCACGGCCTGCGAGGAGCGGCTCGCGCGGCGCTCGCGGCTCTGGAACCACGCGCTGCCCGGCGTCGTCGCCCTGGGCTGGCTCTGGTCCCTCGCGTACCCGGTCGTGCGCGGCGCGGCGCGGCGCCTCGCCGGCGAGGGCGACGCGTCCTGGGGCTCCGTCGCGAAGGACGCGTTCCTCGGCCTCCTCGAGGGCCTCAACCCCGCGGCGCTCGCCTCCATCGCGGTCCTCCTCGTCCTGGCGTACCTCGTCTCGGCCCTCGCGGTGTGGGTCCGGCAGGTCCAGCGGGTCGAAGCGGCCGTGACGGAGGCCGAGGACGGCTACCGCCGCCGCGTCCGCGAGCACGGCGAGGCGGCCGTGGCCCGGGCCCGCGAGGCCGCCGAGCGCTGGCGGGCGGAGCGGCGCGAGCTCGAGGGGCTCGCCGGCGGCCAAGGGGACGCGTAGGGCGCCCCGCAGCGCCTCCGCCGCCGCGCGGCGGACCTCCGGGTCCTCGTGCTCGAGGAGGCGGGGAAGGCCAGGAGCTCTCCCTGAGACCGGCCCTCAGCCCGCGAGTATCCTCTCGAGCGCGGCCTTGAAGCCCTGGAGGTCTGCATGCTCGCGGACGGCCGCCTTGAGCTCGCGGAGCTTCCCCACGTCCTTGACTTCCCGCACCCGGGGCAGGATCTCGAGACCGGGCTTGCCGAAGCGGAGCTCGAGCCCGAGCTCGATGGCCTCCATTAGACCCTCACCGAACCCGCGGTCGAGCCCTTCCTTGAGCCCCTCTTCCCTCCCCTTGCGCTCGGCTCTTCGCTCCCAGCTCGTCACGTATGGCATGGCTGACTCCAGGTGCAGTTCATCCAGGTTCCGCTCGAACTCATCTTCCAGGTCGTCGGGCAGGGCGACTAGCCAGTCGATGAATCTCAGCAAGTGGATTATATCCTCGCGCGAGTGCCCCCGCTCCAGGAGCTTCCGCAGGAGGAACACCTTCGCGCCGAGCCTCTCCTCCCCGCTCCTGGCCTCGAGGAGCTTCAGGTGCGCCATCACGACCAGCGCGAAGGGGTTGGGGTCCCGCTCCAGGTCGGCCCACCGCGGCCTCCAGTCGAGGAGCTTCACCGCAGGGAACTCGAGCAGGTGACGGAAAGTCCACCGCCTGCGTTCGTAGCGGCACGGGCGGTAGGTGTCGCTCGAGTCGGTGAGCACGGCGAGGCTCACGACCTCACGGCGGAAGCGCTCGAAGATCCGGTGGTTGCACGTGTCGACCCTCTCCTCGAAGTTCGGGTCCTGGTATCCCTGGATCTCCACGTGGATGAGGATCCAGGCTTCCTCCCCGCCCCGGAGCCATACGCGCACGAGCGTGTCCACCACGCGCTTCCCGACCTCTCCGCGCCGGTGAATCTTCGCCAGCTCCTTGTTCAGGAACTGAGGCTCTCGCGACCAGTCGATGTCGGCATGGATCTCGGGGAAGAAGAAGGCCAGGAACTGGGGGAGGCACCCCTCGAGGATCTCCTTCCATGCGGTGTCCTGGTCGGAGCGGGCGGTGGCCATGGTGGCATGGTACGACACTTACTGCACATAATCAACAAGTGTCTAGATTATCTAAATCTAGACTATCCTCGGGATATGGCCTCAGTAGCCCCGAGGCTCACTCCCCGAGAGCACGCAGGAGGGCCGGCACGGCCTCCCGGGCCCGCGCGCCGATCCGGCCGAGGGCCCACGCTGCGTGCATGCGCGCCACCGAGTCGCTCTCCTCGAGGACATCGATCAGGGGGCCGACACCCGCGGCGCCGGAGCGGGCGAGGGCCGCCGCAGCGGCATACGCCACGCTCGAGTCGCCGCTCTGCAAGGCTCCGGCGAGCGCGGCGGCGGCCAGCGCGGCGATCGCGCTCGGATCGCCGGCCGCCACGGCGCCGAGGGCCTCGGCGGCCGCGCGCCGCTCCTGCGTGCCGCCCGAGCTCAAGGCCGCGGCGAGGCGAGGGACCGCGGCGCGGGCACGGGGCCCGAGCTTCCCGAGGGCCTCGATGACGCCCCGGCTCCCGGGGGCGCCGAGGAGCGCCGCCAGCGTGCGCGGGTCCTCGGGGGCGACCTCGACGAGGGCGAGGGTGATCTCGTCGGTGAGCTGACGGTCCTCCTCGAGCGCCTCGATCAGGGCCGGCAGGGCCTCGGCCGCCCGCGGGCCAAGGCACGCCAGGGCCTCCACGGCCACCCGACGCAGGGTCGAGGCCCTGTCCCGCAGCATGCCGATGAGGAAGAGGACCGCCTCCCGCGGCGCCTCGTCGAGCTCGCAGAAAGCCAGGACCGCCTCCTGGTCGGATCTGCCCTCGACGAGATTCCGGAAGAGCCCCTCGGCCTCGTGGCCGCGCCAGACTTCGAGGCGCAGCAGCGCCCCCGCCGCCACCCTCCGCACGGGCCCGCGCCAGTCGGCGAGGGCCTCGGCGAGCGCGGGAGCGCAGGGTCGCCCGATCCTCGTGAGGGCCTCGACGGCGGTCTGGACGCGGATCGTCCGCGAGCCCGTGGCCTCGAGGAGCGCCGGCACGGCCTTGAGCGACCCGAGGGACCCAAGCTGGAGCGCGGCGTGCTCGCGGGTGGCCTCGTCCTTGGAGCTGAGGCGCTGCAAGTGGCACTCGGCGAGGAGGCGGGGCCACGCGACGACCACGGCGGCCACGGCGACGGCCAGGGCCTCCGCGCAGGTGAGGACCGTGACCGTACGCGCCGTCTTCATGCCTCGGTCCATGGTATACCCCCGGTGACAGGACGGTTACAGTCCACCTGGAGAGTGGGGGTACCCATGTCGTAGAGTCGGAAAGGCCCAGAGTCGGAGGGGCCCGGACCCAGGAGGCACGACCATGACCTTGAACCCCGCAGCGCTCGCGCTCTTCGCCTTGCTGGCGGGATCTCCCGCCGAGCCCGGGCTCGTCCTCATCGAGGGCGTCCCGCACGTGCGGCAGAAGCCCGACTTCTGCGGCGAGGCCTGCGCGGCCATGGCGCTTGCGAAGCTCGGGCACCGCGCGGACCAGGACCTCGTCTTCGACCGCTCCGGCCTCGACCCCCTCGAGGGCCGCGGGTGCCACACGAAGGAGCTCGAGCGCGCGCTGCGCGCGATCGGCTTCGCGGTGGGGGAGGTGTGGCACGTGGTGGGGGCCTCGGCGGCCGCGAAGGACCTCGAGAGCCTCTGGAAGGACCTGCTCGCCGACCTGCGGAAGGGGGTCCCGTCGATCGCCTGCATGCGGTACTCGGCCGCCCGGGACGCCCCCGAGCACTTCCGGCTGGTCCTCGGATACGACCCCGGGAAGGACGAGGTCCTGTACCACGAGCCCGCCGAGGAGGGCGGCGCCTACCGCCGCATGGCGCGGGGGGCGTTCCTCGACCTCTGGCCTCTCAAGTACGATCGCGAGCGCTGGACCGTGATCCGCCTGCGCCTCGAGGCGGGCAGGATCGCCCTGGAGCCGTCCGGCGAGCGGTTCACCGCCGCCGACTACGCGCAGCACGTGAGGGCGCTCAAGCGGAGGCTCCCTCGAGGGTTCTCCCTGGCCCTCGCACCGCCCTTCGTCGTCGCGGGCGACGAGACCGCGGCGACGGTCCGGCGCCGGGCCCGGGACACGGTCGCCTGGGCCGTGGGGCGGCTCAAGGAGGCCTACTTCGATGACGACCCCGAGGAGATCATCGACGTCTGGCTCTTCAAGGACAATGAGAGCTACGAGCGGAACGTGCGCGAGCTCTTCGGCAAGTCGCCCGCGACGCCTTTCGGCTACTACTCGGCCGATGACAGGGCCCTCGTCATGAACATAGCGACCGGGGGCGGCACCCTCGTCCACGAGATCGTGCACCCCTTCGTGCGCGCCAACTTCCCGGCGTGCCCGGCCTGGCTCAACGAGGGCCTCGCGTCCCTCTACGAGCAGTCGGGCGAGCGGGACGGCAAGATCGCCGGCTTCACGAACTGGAGGCTCGCGGGCCTCCAGGAGGCCGTCCGTGCGGGGAAGGTCCCCACCTTCCGCGAGCTGACCTCGAGCGGCGACAATGGCTTTTACCGCTCCGACCGCGGAACGAACTACGCCCAGGCCCGCTACCTCTGCTACTACCTCCAGGAGAAGGGCCTTCTCGGAAGGTACTACCGCGAGGCCCTCAGGTCCGCGAAGGAGGACCCTACGGGCTACGAGACCCTGAAGCGCGTTCTCGGCAAGAGGGAGGACGAGATGCCGGCTTTCGAGGAGGCGTGGAGGGGGTTCGTGATGGGGCTGCGCTACCCCTAGCGGCTCGGATCCAGACCCGGAAGGCGGGCCGGGGCCTGGCATCCGCCGGGCCTCACTCCGAGCGCCCAAGCCACGCCGATCCGTGCACCTGATAGAAAAGGAGGTGCTGCGTCTGGTTGAAGCGGATCACGGCCTCGAGGTGGCCCGACCGCGCCTCCGACAGCTCGCGGGCGGCCTCGAGGACCTCGAGCTGGATGGCGTCCCCGGCCTGGTGGCGCGCCGTGACCAGGTCCATCGCCTCGCGGGCCGCCTCCACCCTCGAGCGCGCCGCCTCGAGCCTCGAGCGCAGGCTGCGCGCCTCGTCGCGCGTCCGGATCACCGCGCCGGCGATGGCCTCCTCGAGGCCCGCGTGGCGCAAGGAGGCCTCGCGCGCCTCGGCCCTGGCGCGGCGGTACCGCGCGCGGTCCCCGAACCCGAGCCCGTCGAAGCTCCACGTCAGGGCCGCCCCGTAGTCGCCTCGGTCGCCGAAGTCCCCGAAGAAGGAGCCGCGCCCTCCGCCGAAGGCGCCGTAGCCGGCGAGGAGGTCGACGGACGGGGCCCAGGGGCTCCAGCGCGCCCCCTCGAGCCGATCCTCAGCCGCGCGCTGGAAGGCCTCGAGCTCCTGGAGGTCGGGGCGAGCGGAGAGCGCAGTCTCGAGGAGCTTCTCGACCGGCTCGTCGGGGTCCACGAGCGTGACCGGCACGATGCGCTCCTCCACCGGGACGATGAGCGTCGTCGGGGGCAACCGCAGCCACACCGCGAGGTCCACGGAGGCCCGCTGCAGGTCGCTGGTGGCCTCGAGGAGGCGCTGCTCGTCGCGCGCCAGCTCCGCTCTCGCGCGGACGAGGTTGACGCGCAGCTCGGCCCTCAGGTCGACCATGCTCTCGCTCACCCGAACCTGCTCCCGCGACCGCGTCACGGCGTCGCGGGCCACTTCCAGGCTCCCTCGCGTCTTGACGAGCTCGAGGTAGAGGAGGGCGGAGCGGACCACCGTCTCGGCCCGGGTGCGAGCGGCGCCGTGGTGCACGGCATCGAGCGCTTGCTTGGCGCGCAGGCGCTCGAAATGGGCCCCGGCGGGGTCCAGGCTCAGGCGCACGCCGGGTCCGGCCGAGAGCGACGAGCGGGAGACGTCGAAGACGTCGCCTCGGGTCTCCTGGAACCGGCCATCGTGGCGGACGTACCCCACCCCGACGGCAAGCTCGGGCAGGAAGAGGGCAGCGGCCGCGTCCACATCGGCCCGGGCAGCCTCCAGCCGCTCCTCGAGCAGCTTGACGTCGATGTTCCGGGCCCCCGCGAGACGGAGCGCCGTGGCGAGGTCGATCACCTCCCGGGGCCCCTCGCCCGGCTCGAGCGGAGGGACCTCGATCGCAGGCTCGTCCTTCAGCCCACGCTCCTCGGCGGCCCGGGGGGCCGCGCCGGGCGGGGCGGTGGCACCCCGGCCGTCCTTCGCGGGGCCAGGTCGACCCTCCGGGCTCTCCTCGGCTCGCGGCTCCGCACGGGAAGGCGCGGCCTCCGCAGGGTCTCCACCCCCGGAGGCGGGGCCGGCACAACCTGCGATCCCGAGCGCCAGGGGAAGGACGAGCGAGCGCGAGCCCGGGCTCATGGCGCTCCCCGGGGAGCGACGTCGGGGCGGGCGGCGACCTCCTGGCCTCGAACGAGGCCTCCGCCGCCGCGGACGACGACCCGCTCGCCCGGCTCGAGCCCGGAGAGCACCTCGGTCAGGGTCCCGTCGGTCAGCCCCAGCCCCACGGGTCGCTCCTCGAGCCTCGTCTTGCCGTCCTCCTCCTTGACGACGAAGACGAAGGGCTTGCCTCCGCGGGGAGCGTGCATGGCGGTGTTGGGGGCCAGGACGACAGCCTCGCCGGCCACGCCGCGCGCTTCGAGGGTCGCCTTCCCGTAGAGCCCCGGGAGGAGCTTTTCATCCGCGTTCGGGATGTCGAGCTCCGCGAGCATGTGGTGGCTTTCGGGGTGGACCGCCTTCGCGAAGCGTCCGGCTCCGGCCGCGATCTCTTCCGGGTTGAGCTCGAAGACCTCTCCGGGAAGCGCGTCCAGGACGAGTCTCACGAACAGGGTCTTCGCGCGGGCTGCCCCGAGGACCAGGACCACGTCCCGCTCCGGGATCTCGACGCGGCAGCGCAGCTTGTCCGTGCGCTGGACCACGAAGAGCGGCCTCGCGTCCCCCGAGCCGCCGGCCCTCACCAGGGCGCCCGTGTCCACCAGGCGCTGCGTGATGATCCCCGCGAAGGGCGCTCGCACCTGGCCGAACTCGACCAGGGCGGCGACCCTGGTGACCCTCGCGCCGGCCTCCTCCAGCTTCGCCCTGGCGAGCTCGAGCTCGGCCATCGAGAGCTCGAGGTCCGCCTGGGCCTCTTCGAGCTGGAAGCGCGTCCTGCCTTCCTTCTCGAAGAGGCTCTTCGTGAGCTCGTGGACCGCCCTCTTGAGGCTCACCGCGGCCGTGGATCTCTTGACCTGAGCCTCGGCGGTCTTCACCTCCGCCCGTGCGCCAAGGAGATCCGCCTCGTGCTCCGGGAGCTCCAGGGATACCAGGACCTGCCCCGCCTCGACCCGGTCCCCGATGTCGGCCTTCACCTCTCGGGCGTAACCGGAGATCTTGGCGAAGACGGCGACCTCCTCGAAGGCGTAGAGCGCCGCCGCCTGACGCACGACCCGCTCGAGGCGGCCTCTCTCGACTGCGCGGGTCAGGACCACAGGCGTCTCCTGGGCCGCGAGCGGAGGAATGCCGGCGCCGGTGGCCAGTAGGATACAAACGATGACACGCCGCAGGCGTTTCCGTGTTGGCACCATGGCTTGGACTCCTGAGCTCTGACTTCTGACTTCTGGCTAGGCTTCCCCCACGGGCAGGTCGCCTTCGGGTTTCAGCGTCCGCCGGGCGAGGAGGCGATAGAGGGCCGGCATGACGGCGAGCGTCAGCACCGTCGCCGCGAGCACGCCTCCCAGGATCGTCCGCGCCAGGGCCGCGTTCGCGCCGCCCTCCCTGCCGCCGAAGAAGGCCATGGGGACGAGGGCGAGGACGGTGGTCAGCGACGTCATGAGGATCGGCCGGAGCCGGATGCTCGCCGCCTCTACGATGGCCTCCTCGAGCGGCGATCCCTCGGCGCGCCGGAGGTTGGCGAAGTCCACGAGGATGATCCCGTACTCGACCACGAGCCCGACCATGAGGATCATCCCCATGAAGGCCTGGATGTTCAGGGTCGTGCCGGTCGTCCAGAGCGTCCAGCCGACACCCACGAGGCCCAGGGGCACGGCGAGGAGGATCACGAGGGGCTCGCCGAAGGAGCGGAAGAGGACCACCAGGATCAAGTAGACGATCACGGCCGCGAGCGCGAAGCCGAACCCGAAGCTTCCGAAGGACCGCCGGAAGCTCTCGAGCTCCCCGGCCTGGAAGACCCGGAACCCCTCCGGGATCACCTTCTCCCCGGCCACCTCCGCGGACCGCGTACGCTCGATCACCCGATCCACCCCGCGCGAGACCGACCCGACGTCGTGCCCTCTCGCGACGTTGACGAAGATGTCCACCATGCGCGTGATGTTGAGGTGGGTGATCTCCGCGGGAGCCGTCGTCAGCTCGAAGGTGGCGAGATCCTTGAGCGGGACCGGCTGGCGCGTGGCGGCCGACGTTATGAGCAGGTCTTCGAGGGTCTCGAAGCTCCGGATTGCGGCCTCGCGGTACTGGGCGCCCAGGAAGTAGTGGTTCCCGTTGCGCTCATCGATCCAGAAGGCAGGCTTGAAGTTGATGCTCGAGCTCGTGGCGGTGACGATGTTCTTGACGATCTCCTCCTGGGTGAGCCCGTAGTAGGCCGCCTTCTCGCGGTCGACTTCGATCGAGACCTGGGGGTAGTCGACCTTCTGCTGGATGCGCACGTCCGCCGCGCCCGGGACCTTGGCGATCTCATTCCGGAGGTGCTTGGCTATCTCGGCGGCCCTCGGGTACCCCTTCGTCCCCTCGACGCGGACGTCGATCGGGGAGGGGAGCCCGAAATTGAGGGCGGTCGTGAGCATGCCTGCCGTGTCGAAGGCGAACTCGACGCCGGGGAACTTCTCGGGAAGCACTTCCCGGAGTCGCTCGACGTGCTCGAGCGAGGAGCGCGTGCGGTCCTCCTTGAGCTGGACGAGGACGAAGGCGTCCATGGGCCCCGAGTTCCAGGTGTACGCCGCCGGCCAGTCGAGGAGGACGCCGAGGTTGGAGATGATCGTCCGGGCGTCGCTGTCCTCGGGGATCTGGAGGCGACCGGGCTCCGATCCGGAGCTCGTCCCCGCCGCCTCGGCGGCAAGAGCGACCCCGCGGCGCGAGCTCCGGAGCTCCTCGGCGATCGTCCTCTCGACCTCCTGGACGATCTCCTCGGTGACCTCGATGCGCGTGCCCGAAGGGGCCCGCACGAAGATGGTGAGCTGCCCTTGGTCGAGCCGGGGGAAGAGCTCCCACCCGAGCCGGCTGAAGGGGAGCGCCGTCACGGCCAGGAGCGAGGCCGCCGCCCCCGTGGTGACGAGCGGATGGGCGACGGTCCAGCGCACGAGGGCGCCGTAGGCCCGGTACATCGGCCCGACGCCCGCGCCGCGCGCCGGCACCGCGCCGTTCGCTTCGGGTCGGGCGACGGGCGCGAGGAACCGGGCCGAGAAGGCGGGGATGACGAGCATCGCCAGGAGGTACGAGCTCAGCATCCCGAAGATGACGGCCAGGGCGAGGGGGGCGAAGAGGAACTTGGCCACCCCCGAGAGGAAGACGACGGGGAAGAAGACCGCCACGAAGGTCAAGGTCGAGACGAGCACCGGGGTGGCCACCTCGCGTGCTCCGTCCCAGGCGGCGACCCGAGGGGCTTTCCCCTGGTGCAGGTGCCGCAGGATGTTCTCCATGAGCACGATGGCCTGGTCGACCATGACGCCCACGGCGAGCGCGATGCCTCCCAGCGTCATCGAGTTCACGGACTGACCGCTGAACCTGAGCCCGATGAAGGTCCCCAGCACGGCGAGGGGGAGCGCCAGGAGGACGGCGACGGACGGCAGGAAGGCCCTCAGGAAGAGGACGATCACCAGGGCGGCGAGCGCCGCGCCGATGACGGCGGAAAGCTCGAGCTCGCCGATGGCCTTGCGGATCGTCACCGACTGGTCAAAGGCCACATCCAGCTCGACGTCGCGGGGCTTCCCCTGCGCGTCCACGAGGCGGGCCTTGATCTCGCCGATGGCATCCTTGACGCCGCGCACGATGGCGAGGCTGTTGGCGCCGGGCTGCCGGTAGACCGGGATGTAGACCTGGCGCCTGCCGTTGACCCGGACGACGTTCGTCTGGATCTGGTGCGTGTCCTCCACCGTGCCCACGTCGCGCATGTAGACCGGGCGCCCCTCGTGGAACAAGATGGGCACGTCGTTCAGCTCCTCGACGCGGCGCACCATGCCGTTCGCGACGAGCTGGTAGTCGATGGGCCCCAGCTTGGCGTTGCCCGTGGGGATGATCGTGTTCCACTTCCCGAGCGCCTCGACGACGTCCATGGGGTCCATGTTCCGCGACTGGAGGCGGTCGCGATCCACGTAGGCGAGCACGCGCCGCAGCACGCCGCCGTAGACCGCCGGGGCGATGACGCCGGAGATGGACTGCAGGCGGTTGCGGAGGTCGAAGTACGCGATGTCGTAGAGCTCCTTCTCGCCGAGGGTGGCGCTCGAGACGGTCAGGAGACAGAGCGGCGTCATCGCCGTCGGGTCGAACGGCATGACCATGGGGGGGATCGTCCCCGGGGGGAGGTAGAACATGTCGCTCATTGCGTACGAGGTCACCTGGCTCATGGCCGTGTCCATGCTGATGTCCTCGTGGAAGAAGTCCTTGACCACGCAGACGCCCAGCATGGCCTTCGCCTCCTGGTGCTCGATCCCCACGGACTGCCCCGTCCAGCGCTCGAGCCGGCTCATGATGTCCCGCTCCATGACCTCCGCCGGCATGCCGGGATAGAAGGTCACGATCTGCACCGCCGGCGTCTTGAAGATCGGGAGGAGGTCCGCTGGCAGGAGGAAGAGGGACGTGACTCCGAGGACGACCACCAGGATCGCGGCGACGACCACCGCGTAGGGGTTCCGGAGGGCGAGGCGGATGATCGCTTCCAGAGGCCTCACTTCATCACCTCAGCCCCTGGAATGTCTCGAGGAGACGCCGCAGCACGCTCGGCTCCGTTCCGCCGGCCGCCACGAACAGGACGCCGCGGACGGTCGCCATGAGGACCCGACAGTCGCGCACATCCTCCTCGATCAAGCCTTCCGGGGCTGCGGCGATCGCCTCCATGACGCTCTCGGGCGGCTTCAGGGGCCCGAGGATGACCGTCACGTCCCGGCCGCCGATGCGGTACGTGACGTAGCCCACGGGACCACCCAGGAAGGTGCACCGGCGCGCCCCCACGAGCTCGGCCGGACAGGCCTCGGTCTCGGCGACCGAGCTCCCGTCGGGCACGATGACGTCGAAGCCCAGCTCGCCCGCGTAGAAGCCCCGGACGAGAGCGGCCTCCGGGCCGCGCACCTGGATCGGGCTCTTCCCGGCCAGGTACTTCTCGTGGTGCTCGACGGCCGAGCGTGCGGCGGCGGATGGGCCGGCTCGGTTCAGCGCCAGGGAGAGCAGCAGGCAGGCCAGAAGCAGGAGCGCGGCGGCGTTCGCTCCCCACAGCCACCAGGTCCTCCGGGGCCCGTGAACGGCCCGGACGCGCGCCTCGAGCTCCTGCCAGGGGAAGCCTTCGAGAGGGCCCGCGCTCTTCCAGGCCGCGCAAGCGACGGCCTCCTCGAGCCGCCGTTCCCGGGCCCACAGGTCGCGACACCCCGGGCAGGCCTCGAGGTGCAGGTTCACCTCCTCGGCGCCGCGCGGGTCGAGCTCGCTGTCGTGGTAGAGGAAGAAGAGCCGCCGGGCTTCCTCGCATCTCATGGCCTGGGCCTCCTTTCCGGGCCTTGCCCCTCGCCGAGCCGGCGCGAGGAGATGTGCACGCGAAGGCGCTTCCGGGCCCGCGCGAGGTGGCTCATGGCGGTCCCCTCGGGCATCCCCAGGGCCTCGGCGATCTCACGGTAGGAGAGGTCCCCCACGCACTTCAGGAGGAGGACGAGGCGCTCCGCCGCGGCGAGCGCGCGGATCGCCTCCGCGAGGTCCTCGTCCAGGGTGGCGAGGACCGACTCCGGCTCGTGGAAGAAGCCCTCGTAGGCCGACTCCCAATGGAGGAGCGTGTCCGGAGCCTCGAGCTCCGCGGGCAGGGGGACCTCCAGCTCCTCGCGCAGCAGGCGGTTCCGGTTGCGGACCGTGTTGACCAGGTACTTGAGGACCCAGGCCCTGAAGGAGGCGCCTTCCCGGTAGCGGGCGAAGTCGCGCCACGCCTTCAGGATCGCGTCCTGCAGGGCGTCGTCCGCGTCCGCCTTCCTCGAGAGCAGGCTGCGGCTGACTGCGAGGAGCCGCTCGCGATAAGGGGCCAGGAGCGTGAGGAAGCGTTCCGGATCGGACAAGGCGCTGGGTCTCCTGGCCCTTCAATGTGCCGGGGAGGCCGATTCCTTGCAAAAAAAAACGGGGACACTCCCGGAATCTGCGGAACGCCGTGGCTCGGCAGGGCTGGGCCGATCCGGAGCCTGCCGGGGGTGGCCGTCGACCGCGGGTCGCACCGCAGGCCCGTCGCAGGGACCGGAGGCCTGCCGGCTATCGCCGGCCGGACCCCTCCGGCTTCCGCGGGGACCCCTTTCCCTTGGGAGATGTCGCGGGTTGCCTCGGAATGTCCTGCACGGGGTAGCCCGCACGGACCCACCCGGCGATCCCGTCGGGGTACTCGATCACGTTCGAGTACCCGAGGCTTCTTAGCCGGTCCGACAGCTTCCGCCGCAGAGGGCACCGAGTATCGGTGCAGTAGACCACGACGAGGGCACCCTTCTCATCGACCGCCGCGGCCACCTCCCCCGATGTCGGCTCGGCGGCGATGAGCTTGGCGCCCCGGATCACCTGGTCGGCCTTGCCCCGCGCGTCGAGGAGGACGAGCGGGACCCTCGATCGGAGGAGGGCCATGAGGGCGGCGCCGTTCAGCTCGGCGGTCGGCTCCTTCTTCTTTCCGGCCTTGGTGTGGCTCCCCTCTTCCTCGGGCCGAGCCACCGTGATGCCGAGGACGAGGACGAAGAGGAGCGCGGTGGCACAATACGAAGCGATCGGTTTCATGGATGGTCTCCTTTCTTTCGACTTGTTCCAACGACAGAGCTGAGCCTGCCCACGTCACCGCCGCCACGCGAACCAAGCGTGGAGGAGCTTCCTTGCCGGCGCGGTCAGCCGGGACCGGTTGTAGGCGTCGGCCGCCTTCTTCAGGACCTCCGCCTGGGTGGGGTACGGGTGGATGGTCCTCGAGAGACGCCTCAAGCCGCGGCCCGAGACCATGAGGGTCGTGATCTCGGAGATCATCTCCCCGGCGTGCCGCGCGACGAGGGTCGCTCCCAGCACCCTGTCCGTCCCGCGCTTGAGGTGGACCTTGAGGAACCCGAAGTCCTCCCCGTCGAGCACGGCGCGGTCCACCTCCGCCAGCGGGACGGTGAGCGTCTCGACGGGGATGCCGCGGGCCTCGGCGTCCTTCGCGTAAAGCCCCACGTGCGCGATCTCCGGGTCCGTGTAGGTGCACCAGGGAATGGTCAAGGCGCTCGCGCGGGCGCTCCGGAAGAAGAGAGCGTTCTGGATCGCGATCCGGGCCAGCGCGTCGGCCATGTGCGTGAACCGGTACGGGGAGCAGACGTCGCCGGCGGCGTAGATCCTCCGGTTGGTGGTCCGGAGGAAGTCGTCGACCTTGACGCCCGAGCGCCGGTCGCAGGCAACGCCGGCCGCCTCGAGGTCGAGGCCCTCCACGTTGGGGGCGCGCCCGACGCCCACCAGGATCTCGTCCACGGGGATCTCCAGGGGCTTCCCCTCCCGGGAGAGGACGAGCCGCTTGGCGCTGCCGTTCTTGACCTCGAGGATGTCGCTCCCGCAGAGGAGGCGCACGCCGTCGCGCTCGAGAGCCGATTCGATCACCCGCGCCGCGTCCCGGTCCTCGCGGGTGAGGATCTGGAGGTCCTTCTCGATCAAGCATACCTCGGACCCGAACCGAGCGAAGCTTTGCGCCAGCTCGCAGCCGATGGGGCCGCCCCCGATGACCGCGAGGCGCGGGGGCAAGGCCCGGAGCGAGAACACGGTCTCGTTCGTCAGGTAGCCCGCCGCGGCGAGCCCCGGTATCGGAGGCGCCGCGGCGCGGGCCCCCGTGGCGACCACGGCCCGCGAGAACCGGAGCCGCTTCCCGCCGACCTCGACCTCGTCCCGGCCGGCGAAGCGCGCGTCTCCAAAGAAGACGTCGACTCCGAGCCCCCGGAAGCGCTGGGCGGAGTCGTTCCGGCTGATGCGCGCCCTCAGGCCGCGCATGCGGTCCAGCACCGCGGCGAAGTCCACCCGCACGCCTCCCGGGACCACGACGCCGAAGGCGCCCGCGTCCCGCGTCTCCGCGTAGGCCCTCGCGCAGCGGATCAGCGCCTTCGACGGCACGCAGCCGTAGTTCAGGCAGTCGCCGCCGAGGAGGTGCCTCTCTACCAGCGCCACCTTCGCCCCGAGGCCCGCCGCCCCGGCGGCAGCGACGAGGCCCGCGGTCCCGGCACCGATCACGACCAGGTTGTAGCGGCCGCTCGGCTCGGGGTTCACCCATTCCGGAGGATGGACATTCGATTGCAGGGTCCGATCGTGATCGTCCATCGGCCGGCCGGCCTGGAGCCCATCCGGCGGGCTCAAGCTCTCCAGGGGTGGCTTCATGGTTCGCTCCCCTTTCCGTTGAGGGACCACTCGTAGTCCAGCCACTCGATCCTCGGCGCCTTCCCGGCCGCGAGCGCCTCCCGGAGCTCGGGGACATACCGAGCGGCGAACTCGAGCACCGAGCCTGCCCCCTGCTCGAAGTCGCCGCCGTACCAGTCGTAGAGCCGGGTGAGCCGCACGGTGCCGTGCTCCAGGTCGAGCTCGAGCCAGCGCGCAGGAGCATGCACGCGGCGCGCCTGGTCCTCGAGCTGTCCCTCCAGCCGCTTCCCGGTGAAGGCCTCGCTTCTCAACGGCGGGCAGCCTTTCGCTGCACAGACGAGCGCGAAATGGACCCGAGGCTCCCGGAACCGGGAGCGGATCTGCTCGTGCTCGATCTCCTCGAGGCTCCAGACGTGCGGCCCGACGCGCCAGCGCCGGTCCTCCCACCGCCTCGCGGCGGGTATGTCCTTGATCGAGCGTAGCGGGTAGCGCTCCAGGACCAGCCGGAGCGTGAAGGCGTTGTACGCGTTCAAGAGGAGCGCGAGCTTCTCGTCGCGCCCGAGCCCGTCGAAGGGTGCTACGGCGAGCGTCTCGATGTACCGCTCCAGCATGTCTCCGTCGTCCTTGAGCCCCCGGTAGTCCACCCGGCCTTCGCCGTCGACGTGCCGCCGGAGGAGGCCGTCGAGGAGCGCGTGGTCGAATGCGCGCCCCTCGCGCTGGTCCTCGTAAGCCTCCACCATCGTGACCCTGGGCGGGCCGAGGGCGCGCTGCAGCACGTCGCGCCCCAGGTAGGCGCAGGCGTTGGCCGCGACGACGAGTCCGGCGAGGGAGGCGAGCAGCACCGCGCGGCGGAGCGATCCGCGGGCCGGGACGGCCTCGCGAGCTCCCGGGGCGCCGCACCCGCGCGAGATCCCGGCCTCGATCCCCGCGTCGCGGACCGCCTTGCGGGCGAGACGGGTCACGTAGGCGGTCACGGCCAGCGTGGCCACGAGCCCGACGGCCAGGAGTGCCCACCGGCCCGCTGCCCCGGCTGGCCGTGTGCCGCTCGCCGCCTCGAGCCCCGCTCTGCCTGCGTACCCCAGGTACACGTAGAGGAAGGTCCCCGGCAGCATCGTCAGCCAGCTCGTCGCCAGGTACGGCCAGAAACGAATGAGTGTGAGGCCGAAGAGGTAGTTGCTCAGGCTGAACGGTATGACCGGCGACAGCCGGAGGAGCGCGAGGATGACCCAGCCCCGCGCCCCGATCGCCGCGTCGACCGCGCCGAACGTGGGGCTCTGGCCAGCCTTCCGCCTCACGGCGTCCCTCGCGAGGTAGCGAGCGAGGAGAAACGCCAGACCGGCCGCCAGCGTCGAGGCGAGAGACACCATCGCGGTCCCCAAGGCGAGGCCGAAGAGCGCTCCGGCGGCGATGGTGAGGGCCGAGCCCGGGACCAGCAGCACGGCGGAGAGCACGTAGAGGGCCGCGAACGCAGCCGGCCCCCACACGCCGAGCCCCTCGATCCGGCCGAGGAGCGCCTGGAGGACGCGGTCGACTGGGAGCAGCCGGGCGATCGCGATCAGCCCGCCAGCGATGACCGCCGCCGAGACCCACTGGACCGCCATCGTGGAGCGCTCGTTCAGGGTCATGCCAGCGCTCCGCCGCAGGAGGACCCCTGGCCGGCCGTGCAGCCAAAGCAGTGGGAGCCCGTCGCGATCCTCCGGGCTGCGAGCTCCCCTGGGCGGAAGTCGCGGACATGACCTCTCACGCGAGTCGAGGTGGGCAGGCCGAGGGCGTAGTTGAAGTCGCAGTCGTACAGCGTGCCGTCCCAGCCCACGTTCACCTGGCGGCGGCACATGAGGCCGTCGATGGTCGCGGGATTGAAGGCGTTCCGGAGAACCTCCATGTACTGCTCGGCTTTCCCTTGCCGTGCGAGGTCGAGGAGGAAGCGCCCGACCGGCATGTTGGCGATCGCGACGAGCCGCGTGAAGCGAATGCCGTAGCGGGCGGCCAGCTCGCGGCGGTAAGCCGCCTCGAGCGCCTCCTGAGGAGGGGGAAGGTGCGGGCCGAGGGGGTTGTAGACCAGGTCCAGGGGCAGGTCCGGCTGGACCCCGTAGCCCAGCCCGTTCAGGATGACGATGGTCGCGATGCTGTCGTCGAAGACGCCCTTGCCGCGCTGGCCGTCGACGTTCTTCTCGAGGTAGCAGGGCAGCGAGGCGACCAGGTGGACCTTGAGCTCGCGGAAGAGCTCGGGCAGGTCTTCGTAGCCCGGCTCGAGGAGGATCGTGAGGTTCGTGCGGACCATGACCTCCAAGCCCTGGGCCGCGGCCGCCGCGATGAACGCACGGAAGCGCGGGTGCATCTCCGGCGCGCCGCCCGTCAAGTCGAGCGTCCGGGCGCCCGCCTCCCGCGCCGCCGCGAGGACGAGCCGCATCGTGGGCCAGTCCATCTCCTCGGCGCGGCCCGGTGAGGACTCGACATGGCAGTGCCGGCAGGCGAGGTTGCACCTCAAGCCGATGTTCGCCTGAACGGTGTCGATGGATAGCCCGTGGAGCGGACCGCCGTCCGCTTCCGCCACGCGGCGGTCGAAGTCATTCAGCGCGGCGGACCGCATCTCTCGTGCCAGATAGGTCATGTTTCCCTTTCATGCCAAGGGGCGAAGGAGCGAAAAGAGCCCGCCGCCGAGCAGCGCCGCGACCGGCAGCGTGGTCACCCACGCCGCCAGGATTTGGGCGATCACCTTTCCATCGGCGGAACGTCGGACGAGCCCGATCCCGAAGATCGACCCGCAGGCCACGTGCGTCGTCGAGACGGGGAGCCCCAGCCGCGATGCGCCCAGGACGAACGCCGCGGTGACCAGGTTCGCGGTCAGCCCCTGGCCGGAGTTGAGCGCCGTGATGCGCTTTCCCATGGTGCGGGCCACCTTGCGGGAGCCCAGGACTCCCCCGACCGCCATGGCGAGCGCGATGAGCCCAAGGTGGAGCCACGAGAGCCACCTCCCGGCGGCGATCATGAGCGCCGCGATCTTCGGCGTGTCGTTGACGGCCCGGGCGAAGCAAACCACTCCCGCGCTCAGGAAGTGGACCCGGTCCACCATCGCCTGGGCGCTGAGCCCGAGGACCCGGCCCAGGTAACGCTCGCGGCATACCGCCTCGGGACCGACGGTGAGCGCGGGCACGGCCCTGGCGGGCGCGGGAAGTCGAGCGAAGGGCGCGAGGGCTGCCGCCGGGTTCGCCGGCTGGGGCGACAGATCCCCGACGCAGACGCAGGTCTCGCGCGTGATGCCAAGGCCAGCCCGCGCAGCCCGCAGGAGCGGGTAGCAGAGCCCCGCGCCCGCGATGGCCGCGAGCGGGCTCAGGAGGAGGGGCTGCAGGAAGCGGCCTTGGAGCACGCCCCATCGCATGCGCTCCGGATCGGCAGCGAACGCCGCCCCGAGGAGCGCGCCGAGGAGAGCGTGCGTCGTCGAGGTCGGCATCCCCAGGACGGTCGCGAGGAGGATTGTGACTGCCGCGGCGCCTGCCACACTGATCCGGATCGGCCACGTGCCCATGAGCTCACCCGACAGGATCCCCTCCCCGCTGAAGGTCGCTGCCAGGCGCCTGGCCAGCAGGACAGCGGCGCAGCTCCCGGCCAGTGTGGCGAGGGTCGACCACGAGAGCGCCGCCCGGAACCCGGTCGTGCCGCTGCCGTAGAGCGTTGCGACCCCCTTGAAGTTGTCATTGGCCCCGTTCGCATAGGCGAGCCACAGGACCGTGACAAGGAGGACCCAGGCCGTCATGCGTCCTCCTTCTCGGATCGCGGGCGCATCAGCAGCACCCCGAGCCGCACTGGCCGGTCGCATCCTGAGGCCCAGGCAGCGGCCCGACCGGCAGCACCTCGCCGGCATAGGGCCCCGCTGGGTTCGTCAAGATGTCGTGGGTCTTGCGGCACACGGGAGCTCGGCGGCCTCGGACGAAGACGTGGCCGTCGTCGTCGCGCACCTCCTTCCAGGGGCCGCGATAGATCACCGCCTGGCCATCGTCGATGCAGGGCCCCTCCTTCCCCTTGTAGGCCCTCACGGTGAGCGAACGAAAATCGACCCCTTCAACCACCTTCCACGGCCTCTCGCTCCGCTCGAGGATCTCGATTCCATGGAACCCGGCCTCCTCGAACATCTCGAGGAGGGCCTCCTCCCGGAAGGCACCCGCGATGCAGCCGCTCCAGAGCTCCGGGTCCTTCCGGATCGCGGGCTCGGGCTCCCTGTCGCACACGATGTCCGAGATCACCGCGCGCCCGCCGCGGCGCAGCACGCGGTGGATCTCCTGGAAGAGGTGCAGCCTGTCGCGCGGCGCCACCAGGTTGAGCACGCAATTGGAGACGACCACGTCGATGGTCTCATCGGCGATCAACGGCTCCTCCCTCCGCAGCCGGTTGCACTCGGCCTCGAGGGCGTGGAGCCCGCTCGATGAGGAGACCGGGTTCGCGTCGAGCCACAGGTCCACTCGCTCCAGGTCGAGCGCCAGGTCCTGGATCCGTGCCTTCACGAACCGGGTGTTGGCGTGGCCAAGCTTCCGGGCCATCTCGGCCTGGTATTTCCGCGCCACGGCCAGCATCTCGTCGTTGAAGTCGGCGCCGGTGACGGATCCCTTCGGTCCGACTTTCTGGGCCAGGATGTAGCAGACTTTGCCCGCGCCGCTCCCGAGGTCCAGCACTCGTTCGCCCTCGCCGACGTGCCGCGACGGGTCGCCGCAGCCGTAGTCCTTCTCGAGGATCTCGCGGGGCAGCTTTTCGAGACAGGCGGGGTCGTAGGACGTGGGGCAGCAGAGGCCCGCCTCGCGGGCCCTGGCGCCCCGTCCGTAGCGCTCGAGGACCGCCGCCTCGACGCTCCAGTCGAAGTCATCGACCTTTCCCGTGAGGTCCGATCCTCTCCGCGCGGCAATTTTCGCCATGGTTTCTCCTGTAAAGACAACGAAAACGTCTCGCCACCTGGTTCCCTGCTGCCTGTTGGTCGGTCCAGCCGCTCCGCCCTTACATCGTTGCCCCTCGCCTCGCCCGTCGCAGCGGCGGGGTAAGCCAGGAGCGCTCCGTCACGCGTCCCTTTTCTTCAGGGACGCCTGGATCCGTTCTCGGGCCTCCGCCGAGAGGCTCGGGCCGCCAGGGAGTCGCGCGGAGCCGCGAGAGAAGCGCCTGCAGACGAGCGCGTTCAGCAGGATCACCTGCCGGCGGTACGCCCGACAGGCCCCGCACAGGAGGACATGGAGGCGGACCGCCAGCCTCCGGTCGAGGGGCAGGTCGCGGTCCAGGCCTTCGGAGACCAGGCGCGTCACGTCCTTGCACGAGAGCATCGGGTTACTCCCCTTCGGGGCGCTGGAACCAGCGCGCCTCGAGGCAGCGTCGCAGCCGCGCCCGGGCACGATGGAGCATGACCCCAAGATTAGTCGCGGTGACGCCCAGGACCTTACACGTCTCTTGGGGCTCCAGCTCCTCCAGGACCCGGAGGGAGAACGCCGCGGCAAGCCGCGGAGGCAAGCGGGAGAAGCACCCCTGGAACACGTCCCAGAACTCGCTCTGCTCGAGCAGCGCGCCTGCGTCGGGCACCCACGGACCGGGCTTCACCCTCCACCACCCGTTGGGCTGGAAGAGGCCGTCGGCCTCGGGGTCCTCCGTTTCGATGTCCACCACGGGCTGTTCGCGGGCCGCCCTGCGGAAGCAATCGACGATCTTGCGCCGGAGGATGCTGACGAGCCAGGTGAGCTCGGACGAGCGCCCCTGGAACTCCGACCGGGCCCGGAACGCGGCGAGGAATGTCTCCTGCACGGCGTCCTCGGCGCTTGCCGGATCCCGCAGCCGCAAATACGCGTAGCGAAAGAGCTCATCCCCGTACCGATCCACCCAGTCCTCGGGCGCCGAGAGCCCTCTCTCACCGGGGGTGGGCCGATCCTCGTGCACGGGCGTCATGACCTCCGGATCGGCTCAAAGGCGGTCTCGGCCTGGCGGGAAGCCCTGTTTTCCGATGCCCGGGTCGGCTCGGCCACGCTCGACTCGTTCCTGCGCAGCCTCTCGAAGTCCTTCCACCAGGCTTGGGCCAGGTCCTCGGACCAGGCCGAGGCATCCTCGCACGCTTCCAGCGCGTGGATCAGGTCCTGCGCGCTCCGAGGACGCCTCGCAGGCTCCTTCTCGAGGCAGGAGAGGACGAGCCTCTCGAGATCCGCCGGCACGGGAAAGCTCCCGCGAGCCGAGGGAGGGACAGGCGGCGTCTGCACGTGGTGGATGCAGACCTCAACGAAGGTCTTTCCCTCGAACACCTGCCTCCCCGCGAGGAGGTGGTAGGCCAGTGCTCCGAGGGAGTAAATGTCGCTCCTGGGGTCCAGGGCGTCCGGGGTCTGGATCGCCTCGGGCGATAGGTAGTGGATCGTCCCGAGGATGGCTTTCGGGACGCTCGCCGTCGTCTGGGAGAGGTTCCCGATGTCCTTCACCAGGCCGAAGTCCACGACCTTGACCACATCGTGCAGGCCGCCCCGCTCGCAGAGGATCACGTTGGCGCCCTTGATATCGCGGTGGATGAGCCCGATCCCGTGCGCCTCGGAGAGCGACCCGCACACCTGCTTCAAGATGTGGATGACGCGGCCCGCAGGCTGGGGCCCGTCCTGTCGCACGAGGTCCTCGAGCGTGATCCCCGGCAGGTGCTCCATGGCGTAGTAGAAGACCCCGTCGGGCGTGCGGCCGTAGTCGTAGATCGAGACGGTGTTGGGGTGCGTGAGCCGGCTCGTGAGCTGGACTTCCCGCTCGAAGCGGGCGATGCTCCGTTCCCCCGCCAGATCCGGCCGGAGGAGCTTGACGGCGGTCGGGCGCCGCAGCATGGCGTGGCGGGCGCGGTAGACCTCGCCCATGCCGCCCGCGCCGATCTTCTCCTCCAGGGTGTACTGGCCGAGGCGCCGCGCCTCCGTCACCTCGCAGCGGAGCTCGTAGAGGAGCTTCGATGCGAAGGTCGAGAGCACGACCGCGACGACGTACCCGAGGCACTGCGACAGATCCAGGGGCTCGGCCAGGGCCGCGAGGACGACGCCCGGGACCGAAGCCGCCGCGCCGATCGAGAGCGTCTCGTAAGCCCGGCTCGGTACCAGGAGGGCGCGGGCCACCAAGATGCTGACCGCCGCGAGCAGCGCCTGGTGGTTTGTGCTCCCGGTGCCCGCGCTGATGCCCGGGAGCGCGGCGAAAGCGCACGCGAAGAGGGTGCCGCAGGCGTCGAGCCCGCGCAGGCGCGCATAGGACGAGCTCCTCCAGGAGGTGAGCCACCCCATGGCGGCGAGGACCAGGGATGCGGCGAGCGGGGGCAGGGGCGAGGCGCCGGAAGGATCGATCCACCAGAGCCACCCTGTCCTCGAGCTCGACGGCCCCTGAAGCCTGTCGAGCAGGTAAAGGGAAACCGGGACCGCGAGGAGAACCCTGGTGAAGAGCGCGAGGCGTCTCCGGAGGATCTCTCTGCCTACTTCCGAGTCGCTCGGGGACCAGAGGCAAGGCACCGTGGAGCCAGTCTCGAGGTCGGAAGGGTGCGACATGGTGCGGGTGAGTATAGAGGCCCGAAGGCTGGCGACAACGACGATACCGCCGCCACGGTGAGATCGCTGACGAAAAGGGAACCCTGCGGCGTCGGTGGACGTTCTATCCTGGGGAGAGGGGGCGTTCCCCCTGAACTTCCCTTCCACGAGCACGAGGACTCCTTGGCTCAAGACACCCTGAACGCGATCGTCACCCAACGGCTGGAGGAGTCCCCGGGGTTGATGATCCTCAGGGTCGCCCCGGATGGCTGGCGCCTGCCTGCGTTCCGGGCCGGGCAGTTCGCGGTGCTGGGTCTCCCTTCTTCGGCCCCCCGGTGCTCGTACTGCGATCCCGAGGAGGCGGCAAGCCCCGGCTCGCTGATCAAGCGAGCGTACTCCATCGCCTCCTCTTCGGTCTCCGACGCGTACCTGGAGCTCTACATCTCCCTGGTCCATTCCGGCGCCCTCACACCGAGGCTCTTCGCGCTCCGGCGAGGGGATAGCTTGTGGCTCTCCCCGCGAGTGAGCGGGCTCTTCACCCTCGCCGAGGTGCCCCGGGACCAGCACGTGGTCCTCATCGCGACCGGCACCGGGCTCGCCCCCTACATGAGCATGCTCCGGAGCGAGCTCACCTGCGGGGGGCCCCGCCGCTTCGCGGTGCTGCACGGCGCCCGGCACTCCTGGGACCTGGGCTATCGCTCGGAGCTCATGGCGCTTCAGAGGATGTGCCCCAATTTCGCCTACCTGCCCACCATCAGCCGGCCGGAGGAGGAGCCCGCCCCGTGGAATGGGCTGAAGGGGCGCGTGCAAGAGCAATGGATGGCCTGGCGCATCGAGGAGAGCGCCGGGCTCCGTTTCACCCCGGCGAACAGTCACGTCTTCCTCTGCGGGAACCCCGGCATGGTCGACGACATGCAGGAGCTCCTCGAGCGTGAAGGGTATGGGGAGCACACCCGGGGGAGACCAGGGCAGCTTCATGTGGAGCGATACTGGTAGCCGGGGCGGCTCGGGCTGGGCCTTGCGCGAGGCGAGCATGGCGGATCCTGAAGGGATGGCGGGGGCGGCAGGAGCGGGCGCAGAGGGAGTGCGGCGCCGCGTCTTCCTGGCCATCGCCGCCACCTGGTTCGCCCTCGCGGCCGGCTGTGCGCCCAGGCGCCTGCCTGACCTGGGTGAGCTCTACAACCGCGCGGCCCAGTACCACGGTGAAAGGCGCAACCCAGTGATCCTCATCCCCGGTATCCTCGGTTCGCGGTTGATCGATTCGAAGACCGGCCGGGTTATCTGGGGGGCGTTCTCGGGCGACTATGCCGACCCCCGTGACCCCGAGGGCGCGAGGCTGTGCGCCCTCCCGATGCGTGAGGCCGTTCGCCTGGAAGAGATGCGTGACACCGCCGTCCCCGGCGGAGTCCTCGACCGGCTACGGTTTCCAATCTTTGGCCTTCCCGGCGAGCTGAAAGCGTATGCGGAGATCCTCAGGACCCTCGGCGCAGGTGGCTACCGCGACGAGGATCTCGGCCTCTTTGGCGCTATCGACTACGGCGAGGGCCACTTCACCTGCTTTCAGTTCCCGTACGACTGGCGACGCGACAACGTCGAGAACGCACGGCGCCTCCACGCGTTCATCCTCGAGAAGCGCGCCTACGTGCAGGCGGAGCTGAAGAGGCGGTTCGGCGTGGAGGGATACGATGTGAAGTTCGATATCGTGGCCCACTCGATGGGCGGACTCATCGCGCGGTACTACCTCCGCTACGGAACGGCCGACCTCCCGGCCGACGGATCGCTGCCGCCCGTCACGTGGGAGGGAAGCAAGCATGTCGCGAAGGCGGTCCTCATCGGAACGCCCAACGCCGGCTCCCTCGAGGGCTTCAAGGACCTCGTCGAGGGCCTCGAGCTCGGGTTCTTCCTCCCCTCCTACGAGGCTGCGATCGTCGGGACCATGCCATCGGTGTACCAGCTCCTGCCTCGAAGCCGCCACGGCGCCCTCGCCGACGCGGACTCAGCCAAGCCCCCTATGGACGTCTTCGATCCCGAGCTTTGGATACGCATGGGCTGGGGTCTGGCCTCGCGGGACCAGGACAGGGTCCTCGAAGCCCTGCTCCCCGACGCCGGCGATCCGGCAACGCGCCGGCGGATCGCTCTCGACCACCTCGCGAAGTGTTTGAAGCGGGCGAGGCAGTTCACGTCGGCCCTCGACGTTCCCACGTCACCTCCTCCCGGCGTGAGCCTCTACCTCGTCGTGGGAGATGCGCTTCCCACGGATGCGGTCATGTCCGTGAACGCAAGGACCGGCGCGAGGGCGGTCGTCGAGAAGCGGCCGGGCGACGGCAGCGTCCTTCGCTCGAGCGCCCTCCTGGACGAGCGGGTCGGAGGGGCCTGGGAGCCCACCCTCGTCTCGCCGATCTGCTGGAAGCAGGTCCTCTTCCTCTTCACCGACCACCTTGGCTTGACGAAGGACCCGGCCTTCACGGACAACGTCCTCTTCTTCCTCATGGAGCGGCCCCGGCAGGACTGACGAGCATCGCGTTCAACCTCTCCACGACGAGCCTCCGCCCGAAGCTCAAACTGAATCGCCGTCAGCACTGCGCAGCATCGTAGACGCAGTCGTCGAGCGGCGGTTCCTCCGGTGTGGGATCCGGCCCGCATGTCGAGGGCCCCGGCGCCGGAGGAGGCGCGTTCCCGAGGAAGAGGAACCCGAGGTCGAAGATGGCATCGGTGATATCGAGGGCGCCGCTGTCGTCCGCGTCCGCGGCGTCGGGGCAGGGCGGCGGACTGTCCCCGAGGAACAGGAAGCCGAGGAGGAAGACCGCGTCCGAGAGGTCGACCCTTCCGCTCGCGTTCGCATCGCCTCGCTTGAAGGCGGGGCCGGGGGGAGGCGGCGGCGCGGAGAACGTGAAGTCGTCGATCACCCCCGCCGTGAGCTCCACCCTGGCGATGGGCTCGGCAGGATCGAGGGTGACGAAGTTGCCCGGGTCGCCGAAGAAGGTGGCTTGCCTGCTCGCCACGGAGCCGAGCGTCTCCCCCCGGTCGTTCAGGGCCGTCGCGGTCCCCTCCGGGAACCCGAACCCATGGACGAAGAAGAACCGGACGCTGTCGACTTGCTGGTCGAAGCGGACCTCCCCGCCGCCGCCACCGATCTCGTAGGAGAAGCTGCCCGAGGCGTAGAGGCCGAAGATCCCCTCCGTCGCGACGACGCCTCCCTTCCAGCGCGAGCCCTTGAAGGTGAGCTCGGTCGCGCCCGGGACGGTGACCCCGGCCTCCTCCCCCGTGTTGTCGAAAGAGATCCTGACCGTCTCCTGCGCTAGCGCTTGCGACGGAGCCAAGCATGCGGTGACCACCGCCGCGAGGGAAAGCGTTCTTGGGCACATGTCTCCTGTCCTCCTGGGCTTGAGGCGTCCGCGGCGCCGCTCCCTGCGGCGCCATCTCGGTAACGCTGCGGCTGGCGGCGCTGATTCCACGAGGCGAGCCGACTCAGCATCCCAGCCCGTCCCACGTCGGGTCCAGTCCCGGCGCCGGGTGGGGCGGCGGGGGCGGCTGGCCGCCGAGGAAGAGGAAGCCGAGGGCGTGGATCGCGTCCGTGATGTTGACCTGGCCGCCGTCATCCGCGTCCGCCGCGTCCTCGCAGGCGGGCGCCGGGCCGCCGAGGAAGAGCCAGGCGAGGATGTAGACGGGGTCCGAGACGTCCACCTTCCCATCGCCGTTCGCGTCGCCACGCAGGAAAGTCCTCCGCGGCGGCCGCTCGGGGCCGAGCTTCACGACCAGGATGTCGAAGTACGGTGTCGATCGCGGGCGCGTCGAGCCCGCGAAGATGTACCCGCCGTCCGAGGTCACCTGGACGGAGGAGGCCCAGCCGGTCTCGCCCGGCCTGAGGACGGGCATCGACCAGAGGAGCAGCCCCTCGCCGTCGGTCCTGGCCACCCGCGGCTCGTTGTCGCCGTAGACCGGCGAGCGCCTCAGCCCGCCGAGGACGTACCCGCCGTCGGCGGTCCGCCAGAGCGCGTTCGACTCGAAGCTCCCGAGCCGCCTCTCCCAAAGCAGCATCCCCGACCCGTCCGTCTTGAAGAGGTGCATCTCCTCGGCGCTGCTCCCGGTTGCGACGAAGTCTCCCTCGGGCGTCACGACGACCCCTTCGCTCCAGTCGGGGCCCTCGCCGCCGAACCAGGCGTGCCACTCCATGTGGCCCTCGGGGTCCGTCCTGAGGAGGTACGCATTGTGGCTGTCCGTCGGGCCCAGGGACGTCGTGAGCCCCGCGACGACGAAGCCGCCGTCGAGGGCCCGCGCGAGCGAGAAGCCCGTCTCGGACCCGTCGCCGCCGAGGCGCCGCTCCCACTCCGGGGCCCCCGAGGCGTCCGTCCTCACCAGGAGGACGTGGCTCTCCGTGAATCCCGCGCCGACGAAGGCGCCCTCCGGCAGCTCGACGACGGAGTAGGCCGTGCCGGGCCCGTAGGTTCGCTGCCACTCCGGCTCGCCCGAAGCACCGGTCTTGAGCAGGAGGAACTCCTCCGCGAGCCTGCCCGCCGCGATGAAGCCGCCGTCGGATGCGGGCTCGACGGCGCGCAGCACGTCCTCGCGGGGCCCGCCGAGCGCCCTCGCCCACAGCACGCTGCCGTCGGCCCCGAGGCGCAGGAGCTCGAGGTCGAAGTCGCCCTCCTCCATGCGCCGCGCGGCCACGATGTAGCCGCCGTCCGGAGTCTGGCGCACGTCGTTCGAGAGGTCGTTCTCCGCGCCGCCAAGGACCAGTTCCCATTCCACGAGCGGCAGCTCACCCTCGGCAGCCGCGCCACGCCCCGCCACGAGGCACCCGCCGAGGCCGCCCAGAAGGAGGACGGCGGCGCGGTGGAGGTGGTGGGCGAGTCCGTGACGGACAGAGGCAGCCGAACCATCGCCCAGGAACGCGTCGGGAGTGAGCATGGGCCTTGGAAGATGCGAGGGCCTGGCAGGAGACGACGGGAGACCCCGGGTCGCCCTGCAAGGCAGATCTGGTGAATTGGCCATCCCGGAGGGCTCCGGGCGACGGGTTGTGGTCCGGGCGTGCTTCCACGGCACGCCCGCCTCTGAGACAACGGCCGATCCCGCGGAGAAGTTCCAGACCACGGGGGGCCGGAGTCTCGAGCATGGTAGGCTGGCGCCGGACCGCGGATCAAGGCCGAGCTCTGGAACCTTTCGCGCCCCGGGGCCGTTATGCTTGCAGGAACCGAAAGATTCCCCGCCGGCTTGACGGGAGACGGATGCCCAGCTCGAGAGAAGAATCCCACGAGTTCGAGGAGGCGATGCTGCCGCATCTCGACGCCGTCTACCGGTTCGCCGTCTACCTCACGGGCAACGAGCCCGACGCCGAGGACCTCGTTCAGGAGACTTACCACCACGCCATGCGCCGCTTCGACCGCTTCCAGCCCGGCACGAACGCCAGGGCCTGGCTCTTTACCATAGCCAGGAACTGCCGCATCGACCGTGCACGGCGGGAGTCCCGGGAGTCCCACTTTGCGGACATCGCGGACCTCGAGGAGACGCTCGACCTCGAGGACCGCAAGGCGAGCCCCGAGGCGCGCTTGGAGGACTGGGCGAGCCTGTCCATCGACGGCGAGGACGTCTTCTTCGACCTCTTCGGCGACGAGGTGAACCGGTTCCTCGCCGAGCTGCCCTCCGGTTTCCGGGCCGCCCTCCTCCTCTGCGACGTGGAGGGGCTCAGCTACCGCGAGATCGGCGAGGCGCTCGGCTGCCCCGTGGGCACCGTGCGCTCGCGGATCGCGAGGGCACGAGAGCACCTGAGGGTCAAGCTCTACGAGTATGCCAAGGGGCTCGGTTTCGTGAAGCACGGGGCGGGTTGATCCCGAGAGAGAGCGCGGAAGCCATGGACTGCAAGCAAGCCCTCGAGAGGTTGCACGAGCTGGTGGACGGTGAGCTGCCCGGCCTCGCGGAGGAGGCCGTGCGCCAGCACCTCGCCTCGTGCCCGGGCTGTTTCCGGACCCACGGAGGCCTCTCGAGCCTGAAGCGGCTCGTCCAGCAGAAGGTCAGGAAGCTCGCGCCGCCCCCGGCCTTGCTGTCCCGGGTCGTTCGGCGGCTCCGGAGGGGGACCGCGCCAGGCCGGTCGCGTCCCTGGGCGCGTGCTGCTCTGGCGGCAGGGCTGGCCTTCGCGACCGTCCTCGGACTCAGCCTGGCGTTCGTCCTGCGGGGACCGAGGCTGGGGCACGCGGAGGCCTCCTCGGCCTGCGCCGATGCCTTCCGGAGCTTGCTCTCCGGCCTGGGAGCCTCGAGCCGGCCCGAGGGCTGGCAGGCGGACCTCCTCGGGGAGGTCCGGCGGGGGGCGGGGGTCCAGCTCGACCATGTGCCCGAGATCCCCAACGCGGCGTACCTCGGCTGGCAGGTGGAGACCGTGAGCAGGGTGAAGACGATCCGCATGGACTTCAGGCCGCTCGAGGGAGCGAGGGACGGGATCGATGGAAGGAAGGCCGGCGCGGCCCTGATCTCGGTCTTCTTCCTGCCGCTCAAGAGCCTGCACCTGGAGCCTGTGTTCCTCGAGGAGCTCGAGAAGGGCCATCCCTGCACGCGCTGCGTCGACATGAGGGACGGAAGCATCTTCTGCTTCCGGTCCCGGGGGTTCCTGCTCACCGTGGTCAGCACGGTGAGCGAGGAGGAGCTCCTGACGCGACACAGGCCCCGGTGAGCCCGCAAGACACCCAACAGGGAGGGGGAGGACGCGCCAGGTACAACAGGTACCGAACCCGACCGGCGGTTCTCCCCCTCCATTCCTCGCCCCGCGGACGCGGGGTCGGTGTGATGGTGTCGCGAGCGCGGACCGAGGCCGCCGGCGGGCTTGCCGGGACCCCTCGTTTCCCGGGAACTCGAGTGCCCCCCAGGACCGTTGGAAGGAGAAAGAAGCGGAGGAACGGCCTCCGTCGTGCTGCAAGACGCTCGGATGCAGACCCTGCTCCCGGCGCGTTCTGGACTTTCTGGAGGAAGGACCTGTCATGCGATACCTCTTCACTGTGGTGGCCCTGGGCGTTCTTGCGAGCGGCTGCCGCGACCCGAAAAAAGTCGAGGTGCGGGAGCCTGCCGCCCACGGGCACCCTGGCTCCCAGGCGGCCTTGACCTGCCCGGTCTCGGGAGACCCGGCCAGGGAGGACGTCACCTACGTGCACGAGGGGAGGACGATCCACTTCTGCTGCGCGGACTGCATCGCGCCCTTCAAGAAGGACCCCGGGAAGTACCTGAGCGGGGGCGCGCCCGCAAGGGGCAAGGCTGCCCCCGGAGGCGCGTCCCGAGAGGGCAGCGGCGCAAAGTGAGGAGAGCTCGACGGATGTCAGTACCGACCACGCCTCGCACGCCCCTCTCGTGGCACCTGGTCCTGGCCACAGCCCTCCTGGCCCCTTGCATGGCACGCGGCGACGATCCGGCCGCCAAGGCTCGGCGCGCCATCGCGGATTTCCGCGCCGGCTTCAAGCCGGAGAAGAGCTACATGCGCCCGCTCGGCGACGAGGGCTGGAAGGCGCGCTTCACCGCGCTCGCGGACCTCGTCGCCTCCGGCGCGGCCTCCACGCCGACGCTCCTCGAGGCCCTTGGAGAAGAAGATCCGGAGCTGCGAGTCTTCTCCGCGCAAGCCCTGTCCGTCACGGCCGATCCGCACGCGCTGCCGAGGCTCCTCGAGGCGGTGGAGAAGGACCCCGAGCCTGCCGTCCGGCTCTATGCCGCGGACGCCCTGGGAACCCTGGACGGCGCCGGGGCCCGCCAGGCCCTCGAGAAATCGAAGGCCGAGGACAAGAACGGCGACGTGCGGGCTCACGCCGGCTTCGCCCTCGAGCGGAAGGGGCGGGAGGCCCTCGAGGAGGTCCGCAAAGCGCTCGAGGGCTTCGACCCGAAGCGGCTGGCCGCCGCGAGGCTCGGCGAGCCAGCTCCGGACTTCACCCTACGGTCCCACGACGGCGCCGAGGTCGAGCTCAGGAGCTTCCGGGGCAAGAAGACCGTCATCCTCGTCTTCATCTACGGCGACACGTGACCCGTCTGCCACAAGCAGCTCGCGCAGTTGCGCGAGAGGAAAGGCGAGCTGGAGAATCTCGGGGCCCAGGTCCTCGTGATCGATCCGCACGAGTCCTACCGCGTGGCCCACATGCTGCGGAGCTCGGAGCGCGAGGGAGCGGGGGCCGGCTTCCCCGTGCTCGCCGATGCCGCCGGCGCCGTCAGCGCCTCCTACGGGGTGGCCATGCAGATGCGTATTCACGGGGAGCGCTCCAACCGCCCGGCGACCTTCGTGATCGACCGGGACGGCGCGATCCGGTTCCAGCAGCTTGCGACGACGTACTCCGACCGGCCTGCGCCCGAGAAGCTCATGGCCCTTGTCCGCCGCCTGGCGGGCGCTCCCCCGGAGCCGGAGCTCGAGGTGCGCGGCAAGGCGGAGACGCCGCCGGTGCGTCCTGGGCAAGCCGAGGCAGGTTTCACCCGCCAGCGCTTCCTCGAGGAGGTCTCCCGCTCGAAGATCGGCTACACGGTGGCCACGGTCTTCCACCCCGCATGCCCCGGCTGCCTCACCGAGGCCATCGCGCTCGCCGGGGTCGAGAAGGCGTGGGGCGAGCTCGGGGTCGGCATCTTGGGGCTCGCCGTGACGGCGCTCGAGGACCCGGTGCGCCGGTTCGTCAAGGCGTCCAAGGCAGGCTACCGCGTGGAGCTCGCTCCCTGGGCGCTTGAGGCGTTCGGGGTCAGGTTCTTCCCGACCCTGATCATCTTCGACAAGAAGGGCGAGGAGGTCTTCCGCGCCGCCGAGGACCACGAGGACCCGGTCGGGGCCGCGCGCGAGTTCCTGGAATCGAGGCTGAAGACGCGGGGGTCCTGATCCCCTCCGACCCCCGCCCCTTTCCTGGAGGACCGGGCGCCCCTCCGCGCCCGGTCCTCTTTCTCCGGCTCAATCTCGCCGAATCCGCACGGCACTAGGGGGACTCTCTCGCCTCAAAGCCCGCCTCCGCGACCGCCTTCATGATCGGCGAGGGCGCGGGCGGCCTTTTGGCGTCGAGCGTCAGGACCGCGCGCCCGTCCTGGAAGCTGACGACAACCCTCTGGACGCCGGGGATGCCGGCGGGCTTCCTCTCGAGCTGGAGCGCGCAGGCCTCGCAGGTCATCCCGTCGATCCGGAGGGTCAGGACCCTCGTCGGGCCGGCGGCGGCCTTCTCGACGCGCGGCCGGCTCGAGAGGAGAAGGGGGGCGTAGTACGGGAACGAGGCGGCGGCAAGCGCTGCTGCGGCTGCGATCCAAAGGACAACGGATCCCTGGGCCCTGAGGTTCCAACAACCTGGAACCGACCGGCCTCTCTGAACGTTCATCGGATGCCCCTTGTTCGGCCAGACCCGATGGGTCCTCGGTGCCAACCAGCCGCGTGGCACCGAGTTCCGAGCGGGGGGGAGCACGGGGAAAACGGTAACGCGTACCCCCAAGTGTGCCTCCTCCCCGCTTCTCTTGCTGGGGATAGGGCACAGACTGCCATCTACGGCGCGGCCAGAAGGGGTTCCGAGCGAGCCCGAGAGGAGATCCGGACCAACCGGCCCACTCGAGCTTAAAACGTAGCGGGAAGCAGTCGCGAGTTCTCACTTGTTGCGGATCTCGCGTGGGTGGAGAATGGTCCTCGGTACGCGTTCCCGGGAGCGCCGGGTTGAAGGCCGCGCTCGGAAGGAGAACCAGGATGGGTCCCGAGGCTATCCCTGGGGCGTGCTGGGCGGCGGTCTGTCTTGACAGGAGAGGCGTCACGATCGTCTCAGGCCTCCTGTCGGCCCTTGCAATCCCTCTGCTCGCGCTGGGCCAGGTCGAGGAGGCGTGGATCGCTCACTGGCGTCCCCCCTTTGGCGGGGAGGATGTGCCCACGGATCTGGCGATTGACGCCGCTGGGAACCTCTACGTCGCCGGGACCTCGAGTGGAGACTACTTGGTCCTGAAGTACGACTCGAGCGGGAGACTGTCGTGGTGTAGGAGCTACGACGGGCCCGGCTTCGGCAACGGCGACGAGAGGCTGACGGCGATGGCGCTCGACCCGGAAGGCAATGTCGTCGTGACGGGGCAGGCCGCATCGAGCACGGCCCCCGGGTCGTTCGACTACACGACGATCAAGTACTCTCCCGGTGGCGATAAACTCTGGGTCGCCCGGCATCCAGGGCCTTCCTACGTTGCTCGCGTCGAGCTCGCGGTGGATCGGTCGGGCAACGTGTACGTCGCGGGGATCGCGGGCTCCGGCAGCACGGCAACGGACTTCGTGACCGTGAAGTACGGCCGCGACGGCAAGCCGCTCTGGGAGGCGCGCTACGATGGGCCCGAGGGGAAGATCGACGAGCCCAAGGCCATCGCCGTGGACGCCGGCGGGAACGTCCACGTGACGGGGTCGACCACGGAAGGGTTCTACCCCGTCGCTCGCCCGAGGAGCCAGTACGCGACCGTGAAGTATGACCCCGATGGGAATCTGCTCTGGGAGGCCGTCGCCGCCCATACTGACCCGGACGGGGTCCCTGCTGCCCTCGCGATCGACCGCGAGGGGAGCGTCATCGAGACCGGCCAGGCCGGGACGGTGAAGTACGCCGCGGCGGGCAACCTGCTCTGGGCCTTGCCTCTCGGAGAGGGGGGAGCTTCCGGGCAGGCCGTGGCCGTCGACCGTCAAGGCAACGTGCTCGTGGCGGGGCCCGGTGGCGCGACGAAGTACTCGCCGGACGGAAAGGAGCTCTGGAAAGGCGATGCCGTGAAGGGTGTCCTGAGGCGCGCCCTCGCCCTCGACCCCGCGGGGGGCGTTTACCTTTCCGGCGTGCTGCCTGGTGTCGGGCCGGGGCTCGCGAAGTATGGGGCGGACGGCACCCTCGCCTGGACCGTCTCCTACGAGCTGCCGGGCGCGGCCCCGATAGCGCTCAGCGTGGGGCCTGCCGGGAGTGTGTTCACAGCCCTGACCTTTCAGGGTGATTACGGGACGTTCGCACACGATCCGGAGGGGAAGCCGCTCTGGTCGGACCGCCACGATGGTCCCGCCGGGAAGGGCCGTGGCACCCAACCCTCGGCCGTCGCCCTGGACCCGCGAGGCGACATCGTCGTGGCAGGGCAAGCCGGCGGGGACATCGCCACCCTGAAGTACGACGCGGCGGGAAACCAGCTCTGGGTCGCGCGGATCGACAACCCCGAGGCTACGACCTTGCAGGAGCAGGTGGTCGCCCTCGCGGTCGCTCCCGACGGCAGCGTCCACGTCGCGGGGGAGACCTGGTCGTCCTGTGATTTCACAGGTTGTCTCGGTCTCGACTACGCCGTCGCGAAGTACGACTCCGCGGGCAAGCTATTGTGGCGGGACACCTACGACGGCCCGGCGGCGCCGAGCGACTCGCCGCGGGGCATCGCGCTCGACGGCGCGGGCAACGTGTACGTGACGGGAGGATCCATCAACGGTTTCTTGAATGTCGCCTCGGCCACGCTCAAGTATGACCCGGCCGGAAGCCTCATCTGGGTCGCGCGCCACATCGGAGCTGCCGCTACCGCTCTGGCGGTCGACGAGGTTGGGAACGCCTGGGTCGCCGCGAGCTCGAACCGGGCGGACGCCGAGTTGCCCGGCGCGGTCTGGAAGTACGATCCGCAAGGCAACCAGCTCTGGATCGCCTACCATGAAACTCGCGTACGCCTAAGTACAGCCGAATCGTCGTAAGTCGGTTTCATGTCTCAGGGTGCGCGCAGCGCATGGAAACTCACTCCCAGCGAGGCCCCATGCCGTGGCGCTGGACCAGCGCGGCAACGCGTTCGTGCTGGCCCTACGCTCGGTTTTGGCCGTCCAGGACGACCTGGTCGTGAAGTATGACCCGGACGGCCGGGAGCTCTGGTCGGCCATCGGAACGGCCTCCTTGGGATTGGAGGTGGATCGAGAAGGGAACGCCTACGTGCTGAGCCTGCCGGACAAGGATACCGCGGTCACGAAGTACAGTGGCGAGGGAAAGGCCCTCTGGACCGCCTTCCACGATCACGAGCGGGACTGGTTCGCTGCGATGGCTCTGGACCGTGATGGCAACCTCTACGTCGCGGGCTCATCGGCTCATGAGCACACGATCCACCACCAGGTTCTCCTCAAGTACAACCCTGAGGGGGACCTGGTCTCGTCGGCGCACCGCGAAGTGCGCGTCTACGGGCGCGTCTCAGATCTGGCCCTCGGCCCCGAGGGCGACGTCTACGTCGCCGGGTCCGAGGACGGGGAGCTCGCCACGGTCAAGTACGTCCCGACAGGCCTGCGGAACGCGTTCGTCCGCAGCGACTGCAATGGCAACGGCGATCTCGGCGGAGTCACCGACGCGGTCTTCCTCCTCAGCTACAACTTCCACGGAGGCCCGGAGCCCCTTTGCCTCGCCGCCTGCGATGCCAACGGGGACGGACAGCTCACCGGTCAGGTGACGGACGCCGTCTATCTCCTCGCCTACAGCTTCCTCGGCGGTCTCGCGCCGCCCGACCCGTTCCCAGCTTGCGGGCCAGGCCGCTCGCCAGCGGACGAGGCCCTGGGTTGCAGGCGGGCTCCGGAGGTGTGCCGGTGAACACAAGATCTCACGGAAGGACGACACCCATGAACCCATCCGGGCTCTTTCTGATCTTTCTGGTCTTGCTTTCCAGCGAACCCCTCGGCGCCGCCGACTGCAACGGGAACGGGATCGGGGACGCCGGGGACATCGCCTCCGGCGCGAGCCCCGACTGCAACTCGAACGGCGTCCCGGACGAGTGCGACCTCGCTCCCACCTTCAGCCTCGATGAGATCACGCTGCCTGCCGGGAACAGCCTCTGGGGGATCACGGCAGCGGACCTCGATGGCAACGGGCTCGTGGACCTGGTGGGAGCGGAGCTTCATGGGACGATCTGGCTCGTGCTCAACTCCCAGGGCGGCGGCCTCACCGTGGTTGACGGCGTTCGGGCTGGAAGCAGCGCCGCCCAGGTCCTGTCGGGGGACCTGGACGGGGACGGGGATCAAGACCTGGTGACGCTCGACCCATTCCAACGGAGGCTCCACGTCCTCGAGAACAGCGGGGGCGGGAAGCTCGTGGTTGCCCGGACCCTCGTCGCGGGAGCCCTGCCGCGCTCCCCGGTCGCGGCGGACCTCGAGGGCGATGGCGACCTGGATCTCGCCGTCGCCAACGGGGCCTCGAATGACCTCTCGCCCGGCATGTCCAACAGCGTCTCCGTGTTCCTGAACCAGGGCGGCGGCCGCTTCTTGCCGGCCACCCATTACCCTGTCGGCCGGGCTCCGGTGTCGGTGGCGGCAGGGGACCTGGATGGAGACCGTGACCTGGACCTGGCCACGGCCAACTTCGAGTCCCTCGACGGTTCCGTCCTCTGGAGCCGCGGGGACGGCACGTTCGAGGAGGCCGTCGCGATCGAGCTCTCGGGCAGGCAGACCGCGGTGGCCGCTGCCGACCTCGACGGCGATGGCCGCGACGAGCTCATCGAGGGCGGCCACAGCGGACTTGGCGTTTACTCGCGCGCCGCGGACGGCTCTTTCCTCACGGTGGCCGCGGTTCCCCAGAGCTCGGTTGTGGGCCAGGTGGTCCCCGCCGACCTGGACCGTGACGGCGACCTCGATCTGGCCCTTAGCCTTTTCGACGGAGTCGTCCTCCTGTTAAACGCCGGCCAAGGGAAGCTCGAAGACCCGATCGTATTGCAGGCAGGCGCGCGCCCTTCGGCGATCGCGCCGGGAGACCTGGATGGAGACGGCGACCTGGACCTGGGAGTTGCGGACTTCGGCACGAGCCTCATCCCCGTGATCTGGAACGAGGGGCAGGGCGCCTTCCGCCTGCGCTCTTCGATCGCCGTGGAAAGCGTCCCCGAGGGCATCGCCGCCGGCGACCTGGACCGCGACGGCAAACTGGACCTGGCCGTCGCCGATCGTCTGTCCGGGGCGCTCTCGGTGCTGAGGAGCCTCGGCGGCGCGCTCTTCAGCGAGCCCATGGACTTCAGCGTGGGCGCTGAGCCCCGCTCCCCCGCGGCGCTCGACCTCGAGGGCGATGGCGACATCGACCTCGTGACCGCAGTGTCCCTCGGCGCCGCGGTCCTCCGCAATGCGGGCGGCGCGAGCTTCCTCCCGGTCGAGGCCTATCCCACGCCGTCTGAGCCCGTGGCCTTGACCTCCGGAGACCTCGATGGCGACGGCGATCCCGACCTGGCGACGGCCAACGCTCAAGTGCGGAGCGACCTGCCCACTAACGTGTCGGTCTTCGCCAACGGCGGGAGCGGGAGCTTCGCCCCTGCGCGCAACTACGCCGCGGGGTCACAGCCCGCCGGGATCGCCGCCGCCGACCTCGATGGCGACCTCGACCTCGATCTCGTGCTGACGGATCGGGAGGGGTTCCTGGTCCTCCAGGGCGATGGCACCGGAGCCTTCCCGGCGAGCCTGAGGCTCGTGCATCCCGAGGGGCCGTGGCTGGGCCGCATCCTCGCGGCCGACCTCGATGGAGATGGGAGGGAGGACCTGGCGACCCTGAGCCAGAAGAAGCTCCTCTACCTGAGGAACGCGGGCGAAGGGAGCTTCGTGGAGACCGCCGCGTTCCGCCTGGGGAGGCTGGCGGTGGACCTCATCGCGGCCGACCTCGAGGGTGACGGCGACCTGGATCTCCTGGGCCTGAGCTGGAGCCCCGATTTGCTCTGGGTCCTCGCCAACGATGGCGCCGGGTCTTTGCGCGCCGTGGCCTCGGCCACGGGACGGGCACGCCCGGCGGCCCTGGCGGCAGGCGACTTCGAGGGAGACGGGCGCATCGGCGCCGCCGTCGCCCACGATGGGGCCGTGCAGTTGCTCAGGCAGGCGGCCCCGCCTGCGCACGAGGACCTGGACGGCGACCGCCTGCTCGACGAGTGCGAGGGGGAGACGCTCTTCCGCCGCGGCGACGCCAACGCGGACGGCGCGCGCGACATCGCGGACCCGGTCTCCATCCTCGCGTACCTCTTCAACGGCGGGGCCTCGCCGCCGTGCGAGAAGAGCGCCGACCTGGACGACTCGGGCGGGCTCGACATCACGGACGCGGTGAGGCTGCTCGGGCACCTCTTCCTCGGCGGGCCGCCGGCGCCGGCGCCGTGGAGCGCCTGCGGCCTCGACCCGACTCGAGACGCGTTGACCTGCAGCGATTTCCCGCCTTGCCCGTAACCCGCGAAAACCTTGAAAGGAGGTCACGAACCCATGCGCAGGCTCTTCACCTGGTCCTTGGCTGCGATCGCGATCATCCTCGTCTCTCCCGCCGCCGTCCTCGGGACGTCCTTCGTCCGCGGCGACGCGAACGTGGACGGGATGGTGGACCTGAGCGACGCCGTGACGGTGCTCGGGGTCCTGTTCCTGGGAACACCCGGCACCGTCCCCTGCCAGGACGCGCTGGACGCGGACGACTCGAGCGGCCAGCTCGAGATCACCGACGCCGTCTACCTCCTCCAGTTCCTCTTCTCCGGCGGCAGCCCGCCCCCGGCCCCCTACCCTGACTGCGGCCTCGACCCCACCGCGGACGGCGTCACCTGCTACGGGTATCCCCCCTGCGCCGCCAGGCTGTTCGCGCCCCCGACTTCCTACCGGGCCGGCGACGGCCCCGTCGCCCTTGCCCAGGGCGACCTCGACGGCGATGGCGCGCTGGACCTGGCGGTGGCGGACAGCCCCCGAGGCGCCGCCTCGATCCTCCTCGGCCGGGGCGATGGGACCTTTGCCAGGGCGGTGAGCTATCCGGCGGGCGCCGAGCCGGGGGCCGTGGCGCTCGGCGACTTGAACGGCGATGGTGCCCTCGATCTCGTCGCCGCCAACCGCGCCTTCCGCGGCGGGACCCAGGGCTTCTCGGTCCTCCTCGGACAGGGCGATGGCACGTTCAGCGGAGCGGCGACCCGAGCCGCGGGCAGCCGCCCGGAATCCGCGGCGCTCGGCGACCTGGACCGGGACGGGGCGCTGGACCTCGCCCTGGCGGGCGGGAGCGGCGCCGTCTCGGTGCTGCTCGGCCGGGGAGACGGGACCTTCGGCGACGCTCGCGACCACCGAGCCGGCGTCCACGCGCGGTCGGCGGCCCTGGGCGACCTCGACCGCGATGGCGTTCCGGACCTCGCCGTGGCCGACGTCTCCTCCGTCACGGAGTCGGTCTGGATCCTCCTGGGTCTCGGCGATGGCGACTTCGCGGAGGCGGTGGCCTACCCGGCGCCGGGCAACCCGTTCGCGGTGGCCGTGGCGGACCTCGACGGGGACGTGGCGCTCGACCTGGCAGTGGCGGGCGGCGGCGCCTGGGTCCTGCTTGGTCGAGGCGACGGGACATTCCCTCGGGCGGATCGTTATCCGACTGGCCCGGGCCCGGTGGACGTGGCCGTCGCCGACGTGAGTGGAGACGGCACGCCGGACCTGGCCGTGGCGAGCCTCGCGAGCAGCACCGTCTCGGTCCTCCTCGGCCGGGGCGACGGGACGTTCGTCGATGCGGTGGGTTACGTGGCCGGCGAACGTCCCGATTCGATCGCCGCCGGCGACCTCAACGCGGATGGCACGGCGGACCTGGCCGTGACCAACGCGATCCGCGGGACCGTTTCGCTGCTGCTATCTGTCAGGTGAGGTTCGCGCTCGCTCAGTCGTCGTCATCATCACGCCCCTCCGCGCCCGGTCCTCTCTTTCCGGCTCAAGCTCGCCGAATCCGCACGGCGCCAAGGGCCTTCTCATGGAAGGCCCTAAGGGGACTCTCTCGCCTCAAAGCCAGCATCCGCGACCGCCTTCATGATCAGCGAGGGTGCGGGCGGCCCTTTGGCGTCGAGCGTCAGGACCGCGCGCCCCTCCTGGAAGCTGACGACAACCCTCTGGACGCCGAGGATGCCGGCGAGCTTCCTCTCGAGCTGGAGCGCGCAGGCCTCGCAGGTCATCCCGTCGATCCGGAGGGTCAGGACCCTCGTTGGGCCGGCGGCGGCCTTCTCGACGCGCGGCCTGCTCGAGAGGAGAAGGGGGGCGTAGTACGGGAACGAGGCGGCGGCAAGCGCTGCCGCCGCCGCGATCCACAGGAAGACCCGCCGCAATCGATGGGACCGCACTCCCGCCCCAGCGCACGCCCCGCCGGAGCACGCGTTCTTCCTCCGAGAGCAGGTGAGGTAGAACCCCGCGGCGAGGAGAAGGGGAGCGAGGGCAAGGAAGAGTGGGCGCAGGCGCTCGAAGGTCGCGGCCATCCCTGCCGCGGAGATCCCGAAGAGCACCAGGAGGACCGGCAGCCAGCAGCACGCCGAGGCGAGGAGGGCCGCGAGGAGAGCGGCTCCGGCCGCAAGGAGCCCGGCGCCCCCGCGGCGCGAAGTGGCCTCATCGGGCTGGGGTGGCGCGGGCAGCGGAGCGCAGCAATCGTGGCCCTGGTCTGGCACGGAGGGGAGCTGGGAAGGGAGCGGCTTCGCGCGCCGAGGCCACCGCGATGCCGCGAACGCCTCCTCCACGGCCCTTTGCACGTCGCCCAGGCAGCAGCTCCCCTTGGGATTGAGGACCTCGCAGCGGCAGAGGCCCGCCTTGACCTTCGCTGTGATCGAGGCCAGGACGGAGCTCTCGCCCGTGCCCTCGATCTCCGCCCGGATGCTCTCGGCAGTGTGGCCGAAGCAGTAGCAGAGAGGGCGAGGGGAGGTCTTCTCCTTCAGGCCCACGCGGACCTTCAAGGCGCTCCTCGAGAGCGTCCTCCCCCCGGGGGTGAAGTAGACGACGTCGCAGTCAGGGAGGTCGCAGAAGAGCCACTCCTCCGTCTCGACGCCCCGAGCGTGCTCCTCCTGGACGAGGCTACGCACGGTGACGGAGGGCACGGGCACGCCGGGCTTCCCGGCGGCGGGGCAGAGAGTCTGCATCGCGAGCCTCGGCGCTACGAGCGCTCGCAGCAGGAGCCCGCTGCGGTCTTGGCTGCGGACTTGGCCGCCTCAGGGCCCAGAGGGCACCGGTCGGCGCAGACCTCCTCGCCGGTGATCGGGCAGATGATCTTGCCGGGGCAGTCCGGCCTCTCTCCGCCTGCGAAGCCGAGACCAGAAAGCGCGATTCCCGAGCCGAGGAGGACGGAGAGGGCCACGATCCAAGGGGCGGTCTTCTTCATAGCGCACACCTTTCTCGAAAGGGCTGCTTGGCGCGCGAGGGCACCCTCGCGAGGTCGCCTTCAGCAGTAGGTCCCGAGCTTACGGCCTGCACCCGGGTACAAGGTCAAGCGTCTTTTTTGCCTGTCCGGGAGCCCCGGGTCGGGGGTGGGCTGGCGGGCGACGCCTTCGACGCCTCCTCGAGCGTCCCCAGGACGGCGCAGCGGCCCGACGGGGCGGCATCCTTGCACATCTCGAGCGCCGAGCGGATGACGGCCCGGAGCCGGCGGAGATCCTTGAGCCTCCCCTCGACCTCCGACAGCCGCGCCTCGAGGAGGTCCTGCACCTCCGGGCAAGGAGCCAACTTCCCCGCGCGGAGGTCGAGGAGGGCGGCCGCGTCCTCGAGGGTGAGCCCGGTGGCCTGGGCGGCCTTGATGAACCGGAGGCGCTCCAGCTCCGGCTCCCCGAAGAGGCGGTAGTTCCCCAGCGACCTGCCTCGAGGCCGCAGGAGGCCGCGCCGCTCGTAGTACCGCACGGTCGATACAGGCACCTGGGCCCGGGCTGCCAGCTCACCGATGGTGTACCGTTCTTCCATAGCGCCCGCACGCCTCCCCGCTACCGCGTCAGCTCCAGGAAGATCTCCTCGAAGTCCTTCTGGCTCGAGGCCTCGCGGAGGCCCTCCACGGAGCCGTCGTAGAGGAGGCGGCCCTTGTGGATGATCCCGATCCTCTCGGCGACCTCCTCGGCGATGTCGAGGGAGTGCGTCGACATGAAGATCGTGACGCCCTTCCGCGCCTCCTGCCTCAGGAACTCGATGGCGGTACGGATGTTGCGCGGGTCCAGGCCGACCCAGGGCTCGTCGATGATCACGACCCGCGGCTTGTGGAGGAAGCACGCCGCGAAGGCGAGGCGCTGGCGCATGCCGTGGGAGTAGCCGTCGATGAGGCGGCCCGCGTCCTCCAGGAGGTCGAAGGTCCCGAGCAGGTCCGCTCCCCGCTCCTCGATCGCCTCGCGCCCCATCCTGTGGAGCCCTCCCACGAAGTGGAGCAGCTCCCAGCCCGTGAGCTTCCCGTAGAGGAACGGGTGGTCCGGGATGTAGCCGATCCGCGTCTTGGCCTCGACGGGGCTCCACACGACGTCGATCCCGTCGATGAGGACCGTGCCGGCCGTGGGCCGGAGGAGCCCGGCCATGATCTTCATGGTGGTCGTCTTCCCGGCCCCGTTGGGCCCCAGGAACGTGAAGAAGACCCCGGGCCCCACCTTCAGGTCCAGGCCGTCGACGGCCCGCTTGCCGTCGTAGGTCTTCACGAGACCCCGGATCTCGATCATGGCGCTCTCACCTCGACCGGCTCCCATCTATTCCTTGAACGGCCTCTGCGCGTTCTCGCGCCGCTCCTTCCGGAGGACGACGTCGCCCAGGGGAGGGCCGAACCTCTGGATGAGGACCTCGCTCGCATCGTTCACCCAGGACTTGCCCACGATGCCGCGGAACGTCGTCTCGAGGTAGTGAGCCTCCACGGACATGCCGTCGAGCTCGATCACCTCCTTGCGGAGCACCCTCACCGTGGCCACCGAGCGGCTGAGCGTGATGGGGTCGAAGCACGGCACCCGGAGCTCGTCCCCGGCTCGCAGGCCCGCGATCGGGAGCGAGGGGACGAGCGCGTCCCCGAGGTGCAGCTCCTCGAGGGGCAGGCTCATCTTGAACGGTGCCGAGGAGCCGACCTTCACGTCCACGAGGAGCTTGCCCTCGCCCCGCCGGCCCGCGAGCGTCACTGCGGGCTGGCTCTGGAACTTGGCGTCGAGCTGCAGCGAGAGCGGCTTCAGCTCCTTGTCGGCGACGAGCGTCCCGTGGATCTCGACGCGCTGGCGGACGCCGAAGACCTCGATCTCGAGGCGGGACTCGAGGGTGGAGTGGACCTCGATCCCCTCGAGGGCGAAGACCTTCTCGAAGGTGTACCCCGTGTAGCCTATCTTCCGGCCGCCTCGGTAGATCCCCATCCACCGTTCGCGCAGGAACCCGGTCCCGAGGAACTGCGTCACCCCCGACCGGTAGCGGTCGAGGCCCTCGAGCTCGAGCTGGCGCAGGAAGACGAGCGAGTTCATGGCACCCCAGAAGGCGAAGACGGCGGCCGTGAGGATCGACCCGAGGTGCTTCAAAAGTCCCTCCTCCGGAGCGAGCTCGCCCCCAGGCGGAACGAGACGAGGGCGACGCCCGCCGTGAACGCCGTGGCGCCGGCGTGCGAGGCGAGGAGCCAGGGGAGCGGTGGCTCCTGGCCCAGGAGGACGTACGGCAAGGCCTCGATCCCGGCGAGCACGGCCACGGCGAGGGCGCTCGAGATGAAGTTGAGCGTGCCGCCCATGCCCACGGCGATGCGGGCCGGGTTGTCCTCGTCGAAGACGGGGTAGGCCGCCCCGAGGCCCGTGGCGAGGAAGGTGAGGCAGACGCCGGCGAGGATCGTCGCGTACACGGCCCCCGCGAACTGCGCCGGCGGGGAGCCGAGCGAGGCGTTGGAGGCGATGATCGTGAGGAGCCCGAGGGTCCCGCTGACCCCCAGCCCGAAGGCCGCCTTCTGGAGGACGAGGTAGCCCCGCGACACGGGCGCGAGCCCGACGATCCAGAACGCCTTGCCCTCGAGGCTCACCAGGGGGAACAGGAACCGCGAGGTGAAGGAGGACAGGATCGTGCAGACGGCGATGAGGTTCGCGAAGTAGATCACGACCTGGAGCTTGCCCGGGAACTCGGGGATGCGCATGAGGCTCAAGGAGTAGACGACCATGAGCAGGATGAAGAGGATCGACTGGCTGAGCTGGGATGGGTCCCGGACGAAGACCAGGATGTCCTTGAGGACCATGGCCCCGAGGGGGCCCCTCGCCCGGGCGTCCGAGGGCGCGGGCCGGAGGTTGCGCCGCGGCGCGCCCGCCGCCCTCCGGGCGCGCGCCGGGCCCCTCGACCGCCCGCCGCGGACCGCGATCCACTGGCGGCCGTACCAGCGCGCCCCGTACCAGGAGAAGAGGGGCAGGAAGACGAGCGTGTTGGCGAGCAGCGTGCCGCCCTGGAAGGCCACCTCGGCATGGCTCCCGGAGGCGGCGGCGAGCACCGCGCCCGCGGCCCACTGCCCCGGGAAGTAGGGCGAGTGCATCGTGGAGATCTGCGACATGAAGCGGTCCAGGATGAGCAGGTCGTTCTCGCCGTCCATGTCCCAGAAGTTGAAGGACCGCAGGAACAGGAACCCGAGGCCGCCGAGCACCGCTCCGCTCGCGACGAGGAGCTGGCGGCCCGAGAGGAGCCTCACGATGGGCGCGATGGCCATGGCGATGGCCGTCCCCAGGAAGCCCGCGAAGAGCAGGAAGACCCCCAGGACGGCCGCCGTCTCGAGGTAGTAGGCCGTGCCGGCCCGCCGCAGGCAGCCGTAGGCGACCAGGACGGGAAGGCACAGGACGAGGGTGGCCCAGGAGCTGAAAGCGATCGCCTCGGCGAGCTTCACCCCGAGGATGGTGCGGGGAGGGATCGGGTGCTGGAAGAGGAAGTCGGTCTCGCGGGCCAGGAAGATCGTCGTGTAGGTGACGATGATGGTCGAGAGGACCACCAGGACGAGGAGCGTGAGGAAGAGGAGCGAGATCACCTTGGCGTTCAGCGCCGTCCCGAAGGCGGGGAGCTCCTCGATGAACCGGAAGCTCGCGAAGGAGACCCAGAAGCTGATCCCCAGCACGGTCCCGAGGCCGAAGACGACGACGCCCACCTTGGCGACGGAGTCCGCCTTGACGCTCCGGACCCTGTTCCAGAGCGAGGCGGCGCGCATGCGGGCGATGGAGCAGAGGGGCGTCATGCGTCGAGCTCGGCGGGACGTCGGGAGAGGAACCGCTGGACCTCCGCCGCCGGGTCGGCCCCCGGCGGCAGGCTTCTCAAGTAGCGTACTAGATCGGCGATGCGCCCGCACAGCTTTTCCGATAACCTCTCGAGGAGCGGCTCGAGCTCGTGGTAGCGAGCCGCCGACAGGACGAGGGCGTTCGAGGCGGGGCTCCCCCGAGCAGGCGCCGAGGGCTCGAGGATCTCGAGGGCCCGGGCGGCCGTGGCGAAGACCTCGGCCTTGCGGGCGAGCTTCTCCGGCGCGTCGAGGGGGCCCCGGTAGAGCGCGTCGAGGTCGTCCCGGAGGCGGAGGATGACCTCCTCCCGCTCCGCCGCGGCGGAGCGCTCCGCGAGGTACCCGGGCAGGAGGCCCTGGAGCTCCGGCCGGGACCGCAGGAAGCGGCACGTCCCCTCGCGCGCCACGAAGGTCGCGAGGCTCTCGTTGAAGGTCGCGGCTCCCGGGAAGTACACGGTCCTGTGGGTCGCCTCGTGGATGATGACGTCCGCCAGGTCCGCGACGCTGCCCTCGAGCATCGTGGAGAGCACGGGGTCATCGAACCACCCCAGCGTGCTGAAGGCGCCTACGGGGGCGACGAGGACGTCCAGGCCGAGGGCCCGGAGCCCTTCCGCCTCGGCGCGGGCGTCCGCGGCGTCGAAGTGGGCCTTGTAGGGCACCCGCCCCGCGAAGGGGAACCGCCACTCGTAGGGGATGAGGGCGAGAGGGTGGGAGGCCGTCACGGCGTGGCTCACGGGGCCCTCGCCGATGTCGAGGTACGTCCTGTAGGAGCCGCCGGGGTCGAGGCCGAGGTCGCCGCGGCAAAGCTCGAGGATCCGGGGTACCCACCGGAGCTTCTCGGCGGCACCGGAGCCGACCTCCGCGGCCAGCTCGGAGCCCTCGATGGGCACGGCGCGCCCGCGCAGCGCGAGGTGCCTCGCCCCCTGCTTGAGGACGTAGCCCGCCTGGCAGCCGCAGAAGAGCGCCGCGAGGAGCGCCCCCGCGGCCCGGCCCGGCACCCGTTCACCCGACATCGCGCCTGAGGAGGTCCTCCACGGTCTCGCGCCGCACGACGAGCCGCGCGTCGCCCCTCCGCACGAAGACGACGGGCGGGCGGCAGAAGTAGTTGTAGTTGCTCGCCATGGTGTGGTTGTAGGCGCCCGTCGAGAGGACCGCGACGATGTCGCCGGGCCGCGGCAGGGGCAGCCGCACGTCGAAGAGCGTGTCCGTCTCGCAGTGCCTCCCGGCGACGCGGACGACGTGCGTCGGCCCCTCGGCGGCTCGGTTCGCCAGGAGGACCGGGTAGCGGGCGCCGTACAGGAGCGGGCGCGGGTCATCCGAGAGCCCGCCGTCGACGACGACGTAGGTGCGCGTCTCGTTCTCGCCCGATGGGACCTCCTTCACGGGCCCCACGCGGTAGAGCGTGAGCCCCGCCTCGCCCACGAGGGAGCGGCCCGGCTCGAGCTCGATCCGCGGCGGCTTCAAGCCGCAGGCCTGGGATGCCCTCCGCACGGTCGCGACGACGGTCCGCACCAGCTCCGAGACCGCGGGCGGCGCGTCGTCGTCGCCGTAGCAGATGCCGAGGCCTCCCCCGAGGACCAGGAGGCCCGCCGTCCAGCCCGTCCGCACCGAGGCGGTCTTGGCGAGACCGACCATCTTCTCGGCGAGGAGCGCGAAGGGCCCCAGGACGAGGATCTGGGAGCCGATGTGGGCGTGGAGGCCGACGAGCTCGAGGCCCGGGAGCCCGAGGCACTCCTCGACGGCCCGGAGGGCCGCGCCGTTCTCGGCCGTGATCCCGAACTTCGTGTCGTTGCGTCCCGTCGAGATCGCGTCCAGCGTGTGGCCGTCGATCCCCGGCGCGACGCGGATCACGACGCGCTGGCGCCTCCCCGTCGCGGAGGCGAGGCGCGAGAGGGCGCGCATCTCGTCGGTGGAGTCGATGGCCACGAGGCCAACGCCCGCATCGAGCGCGGCCAGGAGCTCCTCGTCCTTCTTGTAGTTCCCGTGGAAGGTGATGGTCTCGGGCTCGACCTTCGCCTCGAGGGCCGCCTGGAGCTCGCCGAGGGAAGCGACGTCGATGCGGAGCCCCTCCTCGGCGGCGAGCTGGGCCGCGGCGCGGCAGAGGAAGGCCTTCGTCGCGAAGGCGACGGACGCGCCGGGCGCCTCACGGCGGAGCTCCGAGACGTACTCGCGGCACCGCGCTCGGAACGAGTCCTCGTCGACGACGTAGATGGGCGTGCCGAAGCGCTCGGCGAGGTCCACGGCGTCGACGCCGCCGACCTCGAGGTGTCCTCGTGCGTTGACTCTCTGCGTGCCGAAGAGCATGGAGCGGACTTGCGGTCCTCTCGCTGGTGAGATGGATCTCGTGGGGAAGTTGACAGCGCCATTGTAGCCCCCGGGGCGCGACGCGGGCTACATCGTCGAGCACCACCTCACCCCGGCCCAGCGAGACGCCTTCTGGAAGGTCGTGCTCCCTTCAACGGCGAGCTCGCGAGGGAGGGTCAGGCGCCGATTTACGTGGGGATCGGAATCCATACGGGCCCCGCCCTCGTCGGGTGCGTGGGCGCCGAGCTCGCGGCGGGGGGCGGGAAGACCCGAGTGCGGCGAGAGCTCACGGCCATCGGCGAGACGATCAACCTCGCGCAGCGCCTCGAGCAGCTCACGAAGGCCAAGGGAGGGCCCATCCTCCTGAGCGAGGCGACGCAGGGGCGGCTCCGCGACCTCTCGAGGCTCGAGTCCCTCGGCCCCCAGGGCCTCGAGGGCTTCGAGGGGCAGGTCCTCGTCTACAGGGCCAGAGCCTGAAGGGCCGGTGGGCCGGTAAGGGGCCAGGGTGGGCCGCGCGCCGTCGAAGGAACGATCATCGATTACAATCCCTCGCGAGTATCTTCACCAAGGTACGGGACGCCTGGGAGGCACTGCATTTGCAGCGGAGCCTCGGCTCGTCCCCCACGAAAAAGGAAAACGGTGCACCATGGAGCGACCAGTCCCCATGCCGGCGGCTGGCTCAAGAACGATTCGCAGCGCCTCGACCCTCCTCGTCCTGGGGCTCGCCTTGGGCGCGACGGTTCTCTGCTCGAGCCCCGGAGGGGAGGACGTGCCTGGCAAGGGGCCCGAGAAGCCCAAGCAGTACAAGCAATCTGGCGACTGGCGCGACGGCGGCTCGGGCTACCTCCGCCAGAGCCCTCCCGCGGTCGCCGTCGGCCGCTCCCCCCTCGACTACGGCCTCGGGGAGCACCACGCCTCGAAGCTTCCGGCCTATCCGCCCGGGATCGAAGGCGACCGCACGCCCTTCGACCTCTGGCGCTACGCGGGCCGCGGGAGGAGCTCCTGGGGCGCGCCCGTGCTGCCCGTGCCCCTGGAGGAATGGATCGCGAGGCACCGCGAGCAGAAGCCCAAGCTCATGGCCGACGTGCGGGCAACCATGGCGAGCCGCTATGACTTCTCGGGGAGGACCATCGCCCGAGCGACCATGTCGGGCGGCAAGCCCATCATGAAGGGCCCCGTCGCCAGGCTGCCGAAGGGCGTGGAGTCGTTCGAGGCCCTCGCAGCCCTGTCGCCAGACGAGGTCCTGCGGCGCGACCTCTTCCCGTACAAGCCCCTCGCCCACCCGCTGCAGACGACCGCCCACATGGTCTTCCCCGACATGTGGGTCAAGGCGCACCCCGAGCACGAGCGGATCGACGTGGACCTCGACATCCCCGACGCCTACCTGCCCGAGTTTCCGCCCCCGATGTTCCTCACGACCCACAAGGAGCTCGGCGACGTGACGGGGGGCGTCGAGGTGACGCTCGGGAACTACTACGACATGTTCAACGGGCTCCTGACCGCGGAGCAGATGGAGGGCCTGAAGGAGCTCCTGCGGCCTTCGCCCACGACCTGGTTCAACCACACCGAGCACCGCGTCACGGCCGAGCCGAGCGCCGGGGTAGCTTGCCTCTCGTGCCACGTGAACGGCCATACGAACGGCGCGATCGAGCTGGCGCCCGACTCGCGGCCCAACCAGGCGCGCCTCCGCGTGGACACGCCGAGCATGCGCGGGAACTACAACTCGATGCAGCTCTCGAGCAAGCGTTCGATCCGCAGCATGGACCACTTCGCGGAGGTGGAGGAGTACTTCGATGGGGACCCGGGCCTCATGCAGGCCATCGGCCCGCGCTCGCAGCAGAAGCAGGTCACGAACCGGATGGGGGACTTCAACGCGATCCTCGACTTCCCGCCGGCTCCGAAGCTCGGCCCCTTGATGAGGCTCAAGCCATCGATATCGACGCCGGCCGAGCTGCGCGGCGAGCAGGTCTTCCACGGGAAGGGCCAGTGCGTGAAGTGTCACTCGGGCCCGGCCTTCACCGACGACTACATGCACGACCTCCAGGTGGAGCGGTTCTACGCGGGCCGCCCCGAGGGTCCGATCAAGACCTTCGCGCTTCGCGGGATCAAAGACTCCCCGCCCTACCTCCACGACGGCCGCTGCCCGACGCTCCACGACTCGGTGGAGCTCTTCAACCTCGTGCTGGAGCTCGGGCTGACCCGGGAGGAGAAGGAGGACCTCGTCGCGTTCCTGCTCTGCCTCTGACGAGCCTGTCTCTGACGAGCCTCTTTGCGATCTCCGGCCAGCAGCGCTCCCTCGAGAGGAAGGCCGCGCCGAGCCCCGCGGCCGCGAGGGCGGAAGGCTCGAGGCACCGGATGCCGAGGGACTCGAACGTGGCCGCGAGGTCCGGGTCGCCGGGGCCATCGGCGATGAGGAACGACTCGAGGCCGTTCTCCCCGTAGGCGAGGACGTCGCCCGGCTTGTCGCCGATCCCGCGCTCGATCCGGAGCCCGCGGTCCCGGAGGGCCCGGATCGCCGCGGACTTGAGCTCGGCCCGGGCGCGCTCCGTGAAGAGGAGCCGCCGCGAGAAGACGACGGGCATCGGCGGGAAGCCGTTCGCCGCGAGCCAGCCCACCGTGCGCCCCGCGAAGGAGTCGTCCCGCGCCGTGAGGAGCACCAGGTCCCAGCGCTCCGCGAGCGCGCGGAGCGCCTCCGGAGCGCCCGCGAAGGGCGCCATGCGGGCCGGCGCGAGGCCGCAGGCGAGGCGCAGGCTGCTCCACGCGCCGCCGTCGACGAGGGTGTCGTCGATGTCGACGACCAGGGCGGGCCGGCAGCGCGAGGGGTCGGCGTAGAGGCCGAGCAGGTCCTCCCGCTCGGCATGCCAGGCGGGCGGTCCCGAGGCGCACCCGCAGGCGGCGAGGGCGAGGAGTGCCATGACGGCTCGGAGAAAGCGTGCCGGTCTCACCGTGCCTCCGCGTCCTCGATGGCGTCAGGAGCCTCGAGCACACCGGCGCGCTCGAGGGCCTCGAGGGCCCGCCGCGCCCGCCGGTCGCCCGGGACATGGTCCAGGGCGGCCCGGAGGTGCTCGGCGGCGGACTCGCGGTCTCCGGCGAGGGCTCGGGCGACCCCCAGGTTGTAGTGGGCCCCGGCCGCCTCGCGCGCCCGTGGCTCGGCGAGGGCGCCCGCGTCCATGTCCTTGAGGAGCGCCGAGCGAAGGTCCGGCGCCGCGGCGCGGAGGTCGGGGTCGTAGCGGCCCGTGAGGAGGACGGACCGGATGCACTGCTCGAGCTCGCGCACGTTCCCCGGCCAGGGGTAGCGGGCCGGGAGGCATCCCTCCATCGCCTCGCGCACCCGGCCCGCGACCTCGGCGGACTCGGTCCCGGTCACGCGCCGCAGCACGTGGGCGACGAGCTCATCGAGCTCGCCCGGGTCCTCGGCGAGGCGCTGGCGGAGGGGCGGGACCGTGATCGTGTCGGAGCAGAGCCTGTAGAAGAAGTCGTCGCGGAAGGTGCCTCTCCGCCGCAGCTCCTCCAGGGTCGCGTTCGTGGCGGCCACCACGCGGCCCTGGAAGCGCCTCGTCTCGTGGCTCCCGACGGGCGAGAAGACGCGGTCCTGGAGGACCTGGAGCAGCTTGATCTGCACGGGCGCGGAGACCTCTCCGATCTCGTCGAGGAAGATCGCGCCGTGGGGGCTCGACAGGGTGAGGACGCCCTCGTGGTCCTCGACGGCGCCGGTGAAGGCCCCCTTCCTGTGGCCGAAGAGCTCGCTCTCGATGAGTCCCTCGGGGAACTGGGAGAGGTTGATCGCGACGAAGGCGCCGGCGAAGCTCTCGGCGAAGCGGCCCTTGCGCTCGTCGAAGGGGATGAACCCCGACCTCCCGATGGCGGCGGCCGCCGTCCCCTTGCCCGTCCCCGTCTCGCCCAGGAGGAGCGTCGAGAACTCCTCCATGCGGTCCATGAGGAAGCGGACGTACCAGCGGATAAGGTTGCGTCAGCGCCCTATGACCACCCGACTCTTGAAAACCTGAAGCGCTTTCCTATACACCAAAGGAGTCTCAGAGGGATCATGCACCAAGTGGGTTAGGACTCACTTGCCTTTCCTCGCAACAAACGCCACCAAGATAGTAAGGAAGACAATATCGCACACATCCACTCAAGAAAGGCATTTGTCTCTCCAATCAAATCTATCACAAGCTCGAATACCGGAACATGATAATCCGCTTTTGTGGTTAATGCTCCTGGTAAACGCTCCTTAAGGCTTGGAACTATCACACACGCAACGGATATCACCATAAGCCCAACATTGCCACACAGAATAGCCAAATTGAGGTGTCTATTACCAATTCCCATTACTCGATTATGCTCTAACCACTCCTGCGCCTTTTCTCGGTAAAAAGTCTCTGCCCAACGTCGCTTTCCTACTCCACGCATCCAGCGACGCCAATTCCAAGCAAGGAATGGAAGAAAAGCCCACGAAACAGCCCATAGTTCGTGAAAGTGCTCAAGCACCTCCGCCCCTCGTCCACGCAGCACACCCATAACAGCAACACAACATGCAAACAAAAGACATACGCAGTATGGAACCACCGCACCCGTTAGATAAGATCCAACCTTGCCCAGCTTATCCAAAGCAAAAAACAAAAGGAACGCTGGGACTCCTACAATGAAAAAGGCCAACAACTCAACTATATCCATCTGCCACCTAGGCCCGCACCCCGGGCTCGTCTTCCTGGCCTTGGCCCGCGAGATAGACCCTGTCCTCCGGCCCAGGAGGCCAGCACGGCCGCGTTCGCGCGAGGTCCTGCTTCAGCTCCTCCAGCGCCTGCAGCACAGCCGTGCACGAAGGATCGCCTTCCTGGGCAAAGGCGCACGGGTCCCGTCCGCGATCGAAGAGCCATTGCAGCAGGAAGATCGGGTCGGCGATGTTGATCCTTCCGTCGCAGTTCACGTCGCCGTTCCGGGTGGCCAGCGGACCGCCGCCGGCACGGACGCCGACCGGAACGCCGAGGAAGGCGACGGTGATGACGACGCCGGCAAAGGCGGAGATGAGGACGGTGATGAGCTTCCTCATGATGCTTCCCCTTTCGTGAGGTGTGCCCTGGTTCGGCGGGATCCAGCGTCCCGACCTGGCCGCGATGGTAGGCGAGCGGCTGGGTGGCTGCAAGCAAGCGCGCGAGGGTCAGCGGGGCACGCAGGGTCCATTCCCGCCGCCGCTGCACTCCCCGCGTCACGGGCCGCGGACGGCAGCGAAGTAGTGAGCCTCCTGGGCGTTGACAGCAGGGTATCCGCGGAGGAAACTCGTACATTCTGGACATGGCGTACGTCTTGTAAGGAGGCCCTTCCATGCCAACCGTGAGCACAACCAAGGTCCGCGAGGAGCTCTCGGAGACCTTGAACCGTGTCGCCTACGCCGGAGAGCGGATCATCCTTGGCCGGCGCGGCAAGGCCATCGCCGCTCTGGTCCCGGTAGAGGACCTCGAGATTCTCGAGGCCCTTGAGGATCGTCTGGATGTCGAAGCCGCCAAGAAAGCCCTCAAGGAGAAAGGCAGTATCCCCTGGACCAAGCTCAAGAAGAAGCTCGGACTCTAGCACGCCGTGGCCTACACGATCGACGTAAGGCCCAAGGCGGCCCGGCAGCTTGAGGCCCTGCCGCCGAGGATTCAACGTCAGGTCGCCGCCCGGATCGACAGCCTGGCCGTGGACCCGAGGCCCCCAGGATCGAAGAAGCTCAAGGGCGTAGAGGAGCTGTACCGCCTCCGGTCCGGCGACTACCGCATCATCTATCAGGTCCAGGACAAGAGGCTCCTCGTGCTCGTGCTGCGGATCGCCGACCGCAAGGACGTCTACTGGGATCTTTGAGGGTGCTCTCTCGACACTCCGCACCTCAAGCGCGTCGGACCGAGACGTTTCGAGCATCAGGGCAACGCTCGGGTTGCAGGCCGCTGGCCTTGTGGGCCCCCGGCCCTTCCTGGGTTACGTTTCCAGGCAGGCTCTTCAAGGAACCAAGGAGTGGCGCGCCCGGAGGGACTCGAACCCCCGACCCTCTGCTTAGAAGCGAGATCCTCAGGCGCTCTGCCGCGCGAAGTTGCAGAAATCCCTTGTATTTAAGGAGAAACTAGGAGACACTAAAAGACAGCCAGGTTGCAACGAAGGTTGCAACGGGCAAAAGGTAAAGTGCTGGATTCTAAGAAACTGCCCGGTTAGCCGCGACACCCCGACGAGGCGAAAGGGTGCCGGGACCGAAAGGAGACCGAGATGCCGAGGGCGAAGCGCAACCGATCCCACATGTGGAGTGTCGAGGGCAAGCCCTGGATCTACCGCCGTCCGTTTCTCGCCCGAGGGAAGTGGCGAGTGCGAAGGCGGAGCAGGCTCGTGGAGGGACGGCTCGAGATGATCACCCTGGCGAGCAAGAACCTCACCGACGCCAAGCGCGACGTCGAGGAGATGGCCCGCAAGGAGCGCAAGGCGGCCGAGGAGGCCGAGGCGAACGGCGGGCCCATCGAGCCCAAGAATGCCACGGTCCGCGAGGCGCTCGACGAGTGGCTGGCCGTCATGCGCGCCAAGAGCGAGCTGCGCGAGCGCTCGGCCGTGAACTACGAGAAGACGATCCCGCTCTACGCCCGCATGCTCACCCCCGATCGCCTCGTCGCCTCGCTCGAGTACGGCGACGTGGAGCGGCTCTTCACCGAGCAGTGGGATGACCCTGAAACGCCCAGGGGCCACAAGAGCCGCCTGGGCTGGAAGAACGCCTCCGGGCGGACGCGCATCATGCACCGCGGCGCGCTTGTCCGCTGGCTCGCCTGGTGCAGGAAGAAGGGGTACACCAGGGCGAACCCCGCCGAGGCGTTCGAGATCCCGGCGAGCTGGCAGAAGGAGGCGACCCGGGCGACCCGCGAGACCGGGCAAGCACTCAGCCCGGACGAGATGCGCAGGTTTCTCCGCGCCTGCGAGGATCCCTACCTCGTCGACTTCACTCCGAGGACCCGGAGCGGCAAGAGGCTTGCGCCCGCCTCGACGACGCCGAGCGAGGTTCGGCCGCCCGGGTGGCTCCACCCGTTCGTTTTCTTGAGCCTGCGAACGGGGCTGCGCGTCTCGAACCTCCTCGGCTCCCCGCACAAGCCGCCCCTGCGCTGGTCCAACCTCGATCTGGAGAAGGGTGTTGTACGCATCAGAGCCGAGCACATGAAAAACGACAGCATGTTCGGCGCGCCGCTCCACCGAGAGGTTGTGGAGTACCTCCGGCGGCTCCGCGGGGACCGGATCCCGGCGCCCGAGGATGCCGTGATCCCCGGCATGACACGGGAGGTCGACCGGCCGTTCCACGCCGTGCTCCGGCGCGCCGGGCTCGAGGAGCCCGTCACTGGGAACTTCCTCGGCGAGCTGCGCGACCAGGACAATCCCCACGCCTTCCGCGTCCACGATCTGCGCCACAGCGCCCTCAGCCTCATGGGGGCCAGCCTCCCCGAGTTCGTCGTCGCGCGGCTCGCGGGCCACGCCGGCGGGAGCATCACACGGAAGTATGCTGGCAAGATCCCGATAGATGAGCTGCGCCGCCACCTCGACGCGCTCCCGCCGCTCCTCGAGGAGCCCGGCGGCGACGAGCACCCGTCGAAAAGACTTGCCTGCCAGACAGGGTGACATAGAATGCCACCGGGTGCAGGGCGGGCGCGGCTGGAGGCCGAGATGCTCGGCTGACCACAACCGCGGCGTAGCCGCGCGGGCGCACCCCGGCGCGGTGAGGCGGCGCCCCCCATGGGACGGGGAAGCCGAGGGCGAAGAGCCAACCAACGGGAGGCAAGGCCCCATCCATGGGAGTCCCTCTCATGTTCGCTCCTCTCCTCTCCCGCGACGAGCCCACCGTCGGCGACGTGCTCAACACGGAGGACATCTGCGCCCTCTTCGGTATCACGAAGCGCACTCTTAGCCGCTGGGTAGCGCGCCCGAGAAATCCCCTGCCCGTGTCCCGCCCCGGGGGCCGGCGCGCGTACATCCCGCGGGCCAGGTTGCTCGCCTGGCTCGCCACGCTCGAGGAGCGTGGGCCCTCGCCGCCGCCTCGCCGGGCACGAAAGGCCGCGTGCGTGGGGCGCAGCGCATGAGCCTCTCGGCCGGGATCCGGCGGCACCGCGACGCGTGGCGAGCCCATGCACGTTGGGTTGAGGCGCTCGAGCGCCTCTCTCGCGGTCGCGACGGAGCGGGCCGTCTCGCGCGAGAGCTGGCCGGCTGCGCCTTGCGCCTTCGGGTGGATCTCCGGGCCCAGCACGGCCTCGACCTCAGGAGCCTGCGGCCGCCCGGGTTTGTGCTGAGTCGGCGCCTGGCCTGGAGGGAGCTCTGGGCGTTGTGCTGGAAGCTCAGGATCCTCGTCGTCGCCCGCTACGCCCTGGCAGCGGCCGCCGCGGGCGATGTCCCCATGGCGATCGAGATCCTCTGCGCTGCACCGTCGGCGGTTGCACACCTCGAGCACCTCGGGGGTGGGGTCCTCCGGCTCGACGCGATGGGGAGCCTGGCCGGCTTCGTGGCCTCGAAGGCCTCGCTCCGGACGAACCGCAGGCTCCGGGCGGCGCTCTCAGCGGAGGGCGGGGACCCGGCCCGCGAGCTGCTCCAGCGGCTCCCCGGGCCAGTCACCGTCGCCTGGAGCGAGCGCGGCCCCCGGGACGGCGCGGACGATGTTGCCCGGCGCGCCCTGCGGGCGCTCGAAGAGGAGCGGCCGAAGGCCCACGGGGAGGTGGAGCTGGGGGAGCACCTGGAGGCGCCCACCCCAGATGAACAGCGGGTGCCCACTATCGCCAGCCGCGACCTGGCCCGGCTCTTGGCGCTCGCCTCGCCGGCGGAGCGTAGGCTCCTAGCCGCTTTGGCCGCGTCTTCCTCGATCGCCGAGGCTGCAAAGAAACTCCGCATGAGGCCCGGCACCCTTCGGGTGGCGCTGCATCGCCTGCGCTGGCGGGCGATGTGATGTAACGCCCGATGCATATAGGTAGAGGACCCAATGACCAAAGTCTACGTCACTCTTTCCCGCGGCCCCTCGCCCGACCTGGCCGAGCCGCTCGCTGTCCTTGACGCGCCCGAGGTTGCCGAGGCTGTCCTGAAGGCCTTGGGGCGAGTCCTTCGGCCCCGCGGCGCGCTGCAGCCTCGGCTCATGTCCGACCTGGCCACGTCAACGAAGACCGCGGCAGCACGCCCCCAAGCAAGAACCCCGTAAACAAACCGGGCGCCCGACCGTCGATCACGGCCCCGGGCGCCCTGACTTGGTGAACCTATGATGAAAGACAACCTACTGCACAATGAGTCGGGGCGCAACGGCGGGAGCGAAGGGATTCCGCCGAGCGAGGCCCGGCTTCTTCGAAGGCTCTCCTGCCGCCGGCTCGAGGTCCACGACTCGGTGTTGTGGATAGATGCCCTCGGGGAGCGCAGGTATGGCGTCGTCCTCGAGGTCCAGGGCGACGAGACCCTCCGTATCCACGTCGAGACCGGCCGGACCGACAAGGAGTGGCTGGACCCGGCGATCGTTGCTTCCCCCGGCTCGCCGAAGAGGCGAGAGGGATCCTCCGGCCCGACGCCGGTGTGGAACCTCTGCGACACCGAAGATGAGAGACTTGAGACCCTCGCCGGGCGAATCCACGAGGTGAACGCCACCGTCGCCCCGCCGCGCGCGCTCGTCGACGAGGGTCGCACGGCGTGCCCCCTGAGGCCTCTCTGCCGCGCCTCGCAGCCTGCGGCGCTCGGCGGCTCGGAGCACGCCACGCCGCGCACAGCGTTCAACCTCGGGTGGATCGACGGGATCGCTGTGATCCCCGAGGGCATGCGGAACGACAGCGTATTCCGCCTCCTCGCCGCATGCCGCGCCCGCGGCGCGGACGATGACCTCCTCGCGGAAGTCGCCGGCGAGATCAACGAGGCGCGCTGCGCCCCCCCCCTCGCCGCGCGCGAGCGCGACGGGATCGTACGGTCCGTCCGGCGCAACACCGTCGGGCCCAGCCGGACCCGGCCCGACCCCGGCGCGGCCGAACGCGCCCGGGCGCAGGAGGTCCTCAACGCCTGGATCGACGCCGTCTCGCCGGGCCTCGGCCGCCGATTCTGCCCCGACCGCCGCGCTCTGCACCTCGAGCACGCCAAGACCGGCGCCGGCCACGGCATGTTCCTCGACTGCGGCCGCCACAGTTGCGACTGCTGCGGGGCCAAGGCCCGCGCCATCGCCGCCTGGACCTTCGTCGAGAGCGCCCGCAACGTGAAGCTCTACGCATGGATCGTCCCCGCGGCCCGCTGGCCCGCACTCCGGCGCCGCCTCCGGAAGCTGGAGAAGGAGCAGGGCATCGCCTTCGCGGGTGCGGTCCTCCGAGGCGGCGACATCCGCGTCTACGCGTCCGCGCGCCTCGCACCCGAGGCCGTGGCCGTCCAGGACCGCCGCGAGGCTGCCTTGGCATTCGCTCGGGAAGCCGACCTAAGCCGCCCCCGGCGGTCGCCCTGGCTCCTCTGCTCGAGCTGGCGAGCCCGTCGCCGCGCGATCCTCGAGACGCTCCGCTACCCACGGAACGAGGACCTCCGGCTCGTCGCTATCGGCGCCGCGCCGTCCCACGCCGCCCTCCACGAGGCCGCGACAGCCCTCGGCGTCGAAGTAACCACCCAGGCCGACGGCTACCGCGTTCGGCTCCGCCAGGGCGTCACGCATGAGACCTGGTGCCGGGCCATCGGGCTGAAAGTCGTGCGGTCGTTTCTACCTTCGCTCGCACCGAAGGTGGAAACGACGTGCCGCATGGCCGCGCACCTCTCCACCGGCCCGCCAGGCCAGGGGCCATGACCTCGCACACGTCGCCCACCCCCCCAGACCACCCGAAAACCGAGCCCCCCGCGGGGACGGTCTGCCTGTACCCCGCGCCGCGCGCCTCGCGACAGCGCCGGCGCCGCCTCCGGCGGCTCTGGGACTCGGCGACCATATCCGGGAGCGTGGGCTGGCCCCCCCCCGAGCCCCCCGACCTCCTCATGCTCCGGTGCCGCGCCTGCCACCGCGAGGAGGTGGTCCGGCCCGGAGAGGGGCACCCACGCCCCTGCCCGTGCGGCGGGGGGACACTCGAGGTCGAGGAGTGGGCAAAGTTGTGAGCCCCGGGCTTTGCGTGGCACATCTCTGGGCCGTCACCGAAGGCGCCCTCCCGTCCGTCCGTGTGGCGTGGGGCGGAAGCTTAGGCCATCTGATACCATATCGGATTGACGCTATACAGGGCGTTGCTATACTTCGACTTATGGAAGTCGTTGCAACCTGCGTTGAAACCTCGCCCGTAACGGCAACCGGACAGGACGCGGTGCGAGAGCGCACGCGGGCAACCGCCAGGACACGTGCCCGTCGTGCGAGGACCCGCGCCCTGGAGCGGGCGTGGCGCGGTCGGGCGGCTCCATGTACCCCTGGGCTCGCGTGCCCGTACCGCGAGGTCGCTTACTTGGTCTCCACGACGGAACACCCCGACGGGATCTGCGCGGATGCGGCTCCGGCCCGGCCTTGCTGCTGGGAGAGAAAAGTCTGGCAGACGGCTTACGAGGCGGCCTGTCAGGTCTGGTCGCCCGGAACGGCGGTCCTCGTCGCGAACCTTCACGCGACGATCACCCGCCGGGAGGTTCGCGGCCAGGACGCGACGCCGGAGAAGCTTCAGCTCCTCAAAGTCCAGGTTGAGAGTGAGGACCGAAGGGCGCGCCTCGACTTCGATCGTCAGCGCTTTCAGGAGCGACAGCGTGAGCTTGATGCGCGGCGTCGAGACGGCCCCGACCTTTTGAGTGCCTTGCTGGCCGCGCCGTGCGCCCCGGCCCTACCCCCTGGCGCGATCCTCCACGCCGTCGCGCCGGACGCCCCCGGGGCGAACGGGGCGCGTGCCGGCGCCTCTCCCGTGACGACCCCGCCCGCTGCGTCCTCCGCCCCTCCCCCGGACGCTGCGGTGCCCTCGACGACCCCGGCCGAGGCGGCGGCCGGGGAGGCGGCGCCGGGCCTCTCCTCGGGAGGTACCCCATGAGGCTTGCTCCCGTCCCCCCGAGCCCCGAGGCCTGCCCTGCGGCCCGCTGCGCGTCCTGCCGGCGGCTCGGGGCGGCGGTTACGGAGGCCGTTCGCGACTTGCAGGATCTCCTCATGACGGCCGACCTCGACGGCTCGGCCTTGCGGACGCTTCACCGGGCGCTCGAGGGTCTCCTTGAAGCCGCCCCGGGCCGCCCCCCGGGAGGCGAGCCGTGACCGCGCCCTTCCGACGGTTTTCCCTTCGACGCGAGCCCATGATCGTCGAAGCGCGGCGGAACGACGGGCGCGACCCGATCGGCGTGGCGAACGTCGCCGGAGGCTGGCCGCCGGGGGCCTGGCTCCTCGTCGTCCCGCTTCCGTCCGGCGCGCGGCGGATCGTCATAGACGATGAGCTGTTCAAGGCGCTCTTCGCCGAGGCGGCCGAGGAGGCGCGCCCGTGAGTGTCGCGGCGGCACACCTCTCGTTCATAGAATTCGTCCACTCCGGCCTCCTGCTTGGCGACCACGGCCAGCCCATAGCCATGACTCCGCTCCTGTCGCGGTTCGCGGATGTGGTCGAGGGCGGGGCGCGGGTGATCGTCCTCTGCACTCCGAGGCGGTGCGGGAAGTCAACGTGCCTCTCTGTCCTCGCGGCGTGGTTCCTCCTGACGAGGCCCATGAGCTTCGCCACGTACGTTTGTAGTACGAGCGACCAAGCCGCTGACGTCCTCGGTCAAAAGCTCGGAACCCCGCTCCGGCTCTTCGGGGCGGCGGTGAAACTCGGGCTCGGCGTGGCGCGCGATCGGCTGACCCGACCACGCTTCGGCTCGACGGTGGCGGTCCTGCCAGCGGTCGAGGTCTCGGCGGTGGGGCGCAGCCTCGATTGTTTGATCCTCGACGAGTGCCGGGGGATTGCGGAGGAGGTCGTCGAGATCCTGCGACCGAGCGCCATGCGGGGCCTGATCGTCATGGCTGGCACGCCAGGCGCGCCGCGTGGCTGGTGGCACCGGGCGGTCACGCAGCCCGAGCCTGGAGCCCGCGTGATTATCCTTAACGATCCAGCCGAGGCGGGGAACCCGGAGCTGGACTTGGGCTTTGTCGCGCGTGAGCGCGAGCGTCTCAAGGCCCGCGGTGCCTACGGCGAGTTGCTGGCGGCGCGCGAGTGGGGCGCGGCTTGGGTGGACGCGGTCGAGACGCCGTTCCTGAAGCCGTCGGATATCGGGCGCTCGAGCGTGGAGGAGGTCGAGGCGTTCGACCGCTCGGCGGGCGACGTGGCCTTCGCGGCGGCGGACCTCAGCGTTACCCGTGATCTCACTTCGACCGTGGTCGTCGCACGGCGTGGGGAGTCCTATCGCGTGGTCCACGTCGACGTCCTCGACCCAAGGCGTTACGGAGGGACTCTGCCGCTCGAGATAGTGGAAGAGCGGCTTGAGAAGGTCTGGCGGGACTATCAGCCGCGCCGGTTCGTGGTGGACCAGTACCAAGCGGTGTCGATCGCGCAGCGGCTAAGGGGGCGCGGTGTGCGGGTAGAGCCTGTGGCAGTAACGGCTGGACTGAACATTCTCGCGTTCGAGACGCTCGCCGAGCTGCTCGCCCAGGGCCGGCTGCGCTGGCGGCGGCACGAGCGCCTGGAAGCGGAGCTTGCCAACCTGGAGGTCGAGGAGACTCGGGGAGGGAACTTCCGTATCACTGACAACAACGCGCGGCTTCACCGCGACGTGGCCTGGAGCCTCGCCGTCGCATGTCACGAGGCGGTGCGCTCGCCCGGCCCCTGTCGGATCTGGGGTGGGGCTCTATGGGACGACTTGCCCGCCGCCGGCCCGGCGGGCCCACGACCAAAAGCGGAGATTAAGGCCGACGTCCGGCTGGCTTTACTGCGGGACTACTAAACAGGAGGTGTCTCATGGACAGGATCGAGCGAGCGTGGTCCGACGGCGTGCGGGCCGGGGCGACGTTGCACGCGCGGGGCGGCGGGACGCGGGAGGAGTTCATCACGGGGATCGAGCGCGAGTACGGGCCGGTCTTCGCGGAGGCGCTGGCCGTCCTGCCGCGCACGCCTGCGGCGCGCACTTTCCTCGAGGACACGGTCGCGCGGCTTCGCGGGCTCCGGGCGATCGGGGCCTTCCCCGACCTCGACCCCGCACCGCTCGAGCGTGCGCTCGCGGGGGTCGCATGACCCCGCCCGTCGCCGATCGCGACCGGGTCCGCGCGGAGCTGGAGGCCGCGGGCGCGGCGGTTCTCGACGCTGCGCGTGCGGCGGCCCGCGGGCTCGCGCTCGCCGGTGAGGCGCTCGAGGGGCTCGAGCGCGAGCGTCACGCGCGACTGCGGGGCGAGGCGCTTCGCCTTTCCGTACCCGCGCACGTGCTCGACAACCTCAAGAACCTCGCGCGCAAGGCTGCCGGGCTCGTCCCCCTGCTTGGCGGAGGCTCGCCGTGAAGATCGCGCACCTGGATCGCGTGGTCGTCCTCGAGGCCGAGTCGGCCGCGGACCGTCGCGAGAGGCTTCGCCTGCGTGACGGGAAGCGTGCCGAGCTGCTCGAGCGTGAGTGCCGCCGGCGCGAATGCTCGTTTCAGCCGCCGCGCGACGAGGCGCTCGAGGCCGGCGAGGCTCGGCTCCGGGCGCTGCGCGAGCGGCTCGAGGAGGCGCGGGGCCGCCAGCGAGAGGCGCGCTCGGCGCTCGAGCGCTTGCGAGGCGCCGGGCCGGCGGCCGATGCCGTGGTCGCGGGTGCGGATCCCCTCGTGGCGGTCCAGGCCGCGCGGCGCGTGGAGAGGGGTGCGCGCGTTCGGCTCGAGGCCCTCGCCGAGGATGTCCAGGCGACGGAGGAGGCTCTCGCGCTCGAGGAGCGCCGCGTCGAGCCGCTCCGCGAGGCGCACCGCGCGCGCGTCCTCGCCGGCGCGCTCGAGGCGCAGCGGGCGGCCGTGGCGCGTGTCCTGGGGGCGCTGCGGACGCTCGTCGAGGCGGACGACGACCTGGTCGGGCTCGCCGACGTCGTGCACGCGGTGTGCGGGCGTCACGCCGCCCTGCCGCAGGCGCGGTTGGCGCTCGCCGGCCGCCCGTTCCCCGGGGACCTGGGCACCCCGGGGACCTTCGGTCACACCTACCTCGAGCGCCTGCGGCGCGCGGGGCTGGACGTCGACGGGCTCCTGGAGCCGTGACCGTGGGCGTGGCCGCGTGCGAGCACGTCTACCGCCGCGTGGATCCGCGGCACGTCCCGCGGGCGGTGCGTGCGGCCGTGGCCGGGGCTCTGCGGCTTGCGGCCGAGGTCCTGGGCGACCCTGGCCTGGCCGAGCTACGGGTCGCATGGTTTCGCGAGGAGAGCTTCCCGCCGGTCCGCGAGGCGCTTGCGCCGCGCGCGGACCGCGAAGCGGCCGAGGAGGCGCCGGAGGTCTTCGCGTACCCCCGGAGCCTCGGGGGGGTCTTCTACCCCGAGCACCCCGGGGCGATCCGGCTCAACGCGGTCTCGACGCCGCGGGAGGCCGCGCGCGCGGCAATCCACGAGGCGACCCACGTCTGGCAGTTTCGTCGGGGGCTCAGCCCCGTTGACGAGGGAACGCGCCGGCTGGCCGAGGAGCACGCGCAGCGGACAGAGCGCGCCCTCGCGTCCCTCTTCGCGGGGCTCGACGGAGACGACGAGGTCAAGCTCGAGGAGGTGGTGCCGTGCCCGCCGTGACGCCCCCGCCGTCCCTCGCTCGCCAGGTCGCGGTGGCGAGGCTTCGCGTCACGGATCTCTCGCGCCGGCTCGCGGCGGCGGAGCGTGCGGAGCCGGGCGTTCCGCCGGCGTACCTGCGGGAGGACCCCGCGGCGGCTCGCCGGGCGCTCGAGCGGCTCGAGGTGCTCGAGGCCGAGGAGCGGGGCCGAGACGGCCGGCGGGGGAGTGCTGTGCGGGAGGAGGTGGATCGTGCGGACCGTTGACGAGAGACCCATGCGGCGGATCGACGAGCGGGCGGCGCAGATCGCCTCGCTCTTTCGTCGTGTCCGCGACCCCGAGGCGTGGGCGATCGCGTTGCGTCGCGCGGCTCTCGTGCTCGAGGAGCGGGAACGTCGTCACGGCGGTTCGCACGCGCGGCCGGTGGAGGTGCGGCGGCTCGGGCTCGAGGCCGCGGGCGGCGAGGTGGGGCCGGTGGCGCACCGCTCGCACGTCGCGGAGCCGGATTCCGACGTCTGACGCCGTTTCTGGGCTCGACTGCCAGAAACGGCGCGCGACGTTGCCCCAGGAGCGA